>JASHRU010000140.1 GCA_030037225.1 Candidatus Acidiferrales bacterium
GGATCCGAAACGTCGCATAGAAAGCCAAGACACTGCACTCCATATTCCCGGCCAATCTCCTGAACGCGGCTTTCCAATCGCTCCTGCGAGGAAACGCCGTTGAGTATCAGTGCGGCCCCTTCCGACGCAAGTAGCTGTGCAGTTGCCCACCCTATACCTCGAGTAGATCCAGTGATCAGCGCAACCTTGCCCTTAAGAATCAAGCGAGACACCCTGCTTGGCGACGATTTGCTTCGCCTTTACAAAACTGCTCATGTCAATGACGTCTTCAGTGGGAAGCATGATGTCGAACGCCTCCTCAATTGCGGCGACAAGGGCCATATGAGCCACGCTGTCCCATCCCGCAGTGTGTCCGTAAACCAACTCCTGGAAATCACACGAAGGATCTACTCCGATAACGTCGACGAAAGCAGCCTTAAGTAGATCCACGTTGCTCATAGACCTTCCTTGCGCCGGTGAATTTTGCACCTTAGTTTCAAACATTCGATTATTCCGCCTCCGGTAGATTTATGAAGGAAATAAACTCTAGGTAAGGCAACGACTTTAGGCTCGGTTTCCTAGTGTTCGTGGCTTACTTAAGCGCCTTCCGGCAAATGGTTGCTTTCGGGAGGACAGCTCTCACACTCTAACGTCACCGAAAGCGCCTAGACTCCTTTTCAGCTCCCGAAGGAAGCGACCTCCGAAACGCAGGTTTTTCATGAGCGTTGGACTGCTTGAGGAGGACCCGAGTTCGGTGGTGATGTTTCCTTCTTGCTCGTTTGCCAGCTCATGCGGTGGCGACGAGGAGGCGCTTCAGCGTACCGCCTGCTGAGCCGAGCTCTGGTCAGTCCGGATAGAAAATGCATTGAATGCCATTTGAAAGCGATGCGCGCAGTCAGGTGGTAGCGAACTGCTTGCGTGACAGTCCTGCGCGCATTGTCCGTTTCGCTATTCATTAGATATCAGTTTGCTTAGGCGCAGCGAGAAACGATCTACCTATAGTCGGCGATCAATCCCTCAGATGGAGCTAGCCACGAAAGCTTTGATCAAGGACTTATGCCAAGGTCGCAGACTGTTAATCCTAGACATGGGCCCTGAGATCGTTCTGTCCAATAAAAATATGCTTGAGATATCCACAGCTGAGTGCCGAAAGTATTCGGGCCTTTCTGCTCAGCGGCGACAGCTCACGGACAGAGTCCACGCAATATCCGCACGACTCAAATAGCTCGCGATATGTCTTGGGGGTAAACCACCTAAGGTGCGTTCTATCCATCAGCCCGGAATCTTTCAAATCCCATGCGCCGCGCACCAGCATTCGGATAACGCTATGGTGAGAAACGTTCGGTGAGCTGGCAAAGACCAGGGCTCCTGGCTTCAAAACATTTCGCAGCTTTGCGAGGGTGGCCCAAGGGTCGACCAGGTGTTCAAGCACTTCGCTCATAATCAAGGCGTCAAAGGTCGGCACCGTCCATGGCAGTTCCAGATCTTCAATATCGCCAACAAAGACCTCGCTAATTTTCTGCCGGGCCTTTTCTGCCGCAGGAGCCCAAATGTCAATTCCACAGTAATATCCACATTTTCCTTCAGAGAGTGCCAAGGCGCCGGTCTCGCCTTCACTGCAGCCGAGTTCGAGGATCTTGGCGTTGAGATTTACAGGCAGTTCCGCGATGTAGTCACGGCGGACTCCCTTGAAGTATCTTGACGGCTTCTCCGAATAGGCCTCGGAGCCACTATTAGCTGTTTGCCTTCGAAGATGTATGACTACTCGCTTATCGCTAAGCTGAATTTGCGATTGTTCCATGTCTGAGAGTTGCGGCCTTCTCCGTCGTATCGATCAACTCGCAATTCAAACTGCAGGGGCCATGAAGAAGGAGATATTCTTGTTGCTGAAGGCTTCTCCGGGCTCAGGAGGAACCAGTAATCTGCCTCCTTTGCTGCGCAGAAAATGAACTCCCACCTCCAGGTTTTCGCAGCGGAAATAGCTATGATGCAGCCCTCGCCACCCTGCGCGAATCGGGCCACAGGCGAGGTTACGTCCGTCGGCTCGACAAGATCGTATTGTCGCCTGTCATGACGTTATCGTAGATCACGGAATTGTCGCCCATCCTGACATTGCGGCCGATGGCCGCCTTGGGGCTAATCTGCGTGTTGTTTCGCGAGAACTTCATCAGTCTACTTCAGTATTCCGCTGCTCCGCCCGGAAGAACGAAAGAGGCGTCAGCGCTAAAGCGCTTCGGAGGTCCCGGGGCCTTGCTCGGAAGGGCTCTCCACCCCATTCTGCCAGCTCACGCGATCGTAACGAGGGGGAGCTTCCTCGTACCATTTGTTAAGCCGGCTCCTCGTCAAGCCGGGAATTAGATGCACGAGAAGCCACTTAAGGGCCACTGCGGGAGTCAGTTCATATCGGGCAGCCGCCGATATCGCCGCGCGAGCTTCCGAGATGCACCCGTTCATCAGATACCAGTTCGTCCAAGCACTCTGGTTGGATCGAAGATTTTTACGAATGGACTTTTGAATGTCGGATGGAAGCTGCCTCCCCAGCTGCTCTTGCTTCTCGTAGCAGCGCTGGTCCATTCGCAATGAGAATTCCTCCTTGTGCCAGTCCCTTGATGCTCCAGTGTGGCGTACGTCAGCAGGAGCCCGATCTACAAGAACCATAGGCATGTTTACGTAACAGAACTTGGTGACCAGGGACATGCGAAACAGGAAGTCGTGATCCTCACAGTACCGGAGTTGCTCATCGAGGCCCCCCGCTGCCCTCACTAGGTCGGCGCGAGCCACCGTAGTCTGCACCCACATGGGGTGGGGGCGATTGACAGTAATGCGAACCGGATGATAAACAATTCCAATCACGCCCTCAAACTGCCGGGCTGCAGCTTGAAACGAAGTCATCTTCATATGGGGATTATTCATGAACCAGGCATCCGTGAAACAGAGCCCACATTCCCCTTTGTACTTCTCGAGGGCGCGCATCTGCCACTCCAGCTTCCAAGGCAACCAGATATCGTCATGACCGTCGAATGCCAGCCATTCGCCCCTGGCTTTTGCAATGCCGAAATTGATGGCTGCGCTCTGTCCTCGGTTCTCCTGGTAGAAGTACCGGATGCGCTCCTTCCAATCTGGCTTCGCTTCGATGTACCGCTCGATTTCTTCAGGCCGGTGCCGGGTGGAACCGTCATCAATAACGATAATCTCCAGCACGGGAAGGGTCTGCTCCAGAATGCTTTGCACTACGTGTTTCAGAGCTTCAAAGCGGTTATAGAGCGGGATGATGACGGTGATTTTCGGGGTCATCCGCAATCGCCTCAATCCAAACTGACCGTGCACGGAGACATCAGTTGCGGCGTCAGGGGCGGCGTCACCGTAGACCAGCCCCGGAGGACCAGGTGCGCACAGACCATTGACGCCGGTGTTTCATCTTGGATAGGATACGCCGATGTTCGCATGCATTCCGCGCAGTCCACAGGTATAATCAGTCTTCCCCGGCCCCAAGGATGGAAAAGGTCATGAGCCTCAAAACCTTACGAACGATT
>JASHRU010000141.1 GCA_030037225.1 Candidatus Acidiferrales bacterium
GCGCGGATAGCGGTGCTGATGGAAGGACGCGACCGCTCACACAAACCGTTTAGCGAGCCCACGGCAACGCTGCTGATCAATCACGGCGGAGCGCTGATTGCCTTGGCCGCAGAGTTGGAGCTGAACGACCGGCTGAATATCACCAACCAGCAGAATGGAAAATCCGCGGCGTGCCGGGTGGCGTGGCGAAGCGTGGCGCAACTCAACGGACGCTGGAGCTACGGAATCGCGCTGATTGACGTCGAAGGGGATTTTTGGGAAGCAGCAGTACCGGCCTGAAGACCCTTCCTGGCGCAGGGCGAGCCGACCTACATAGGCTTGGGTGGGGCGATTTTCGAGATACTTTCCACCTGAAAGCGCTTGTAATCCGAGTAGCGCGTCACCGCGGTGGCGCGAACCCCCTTGACGAGCAGCAGGCGGGCGCCGACGTGCGCCTCTTCGTAGGTGGGCAGCCAGACCTCGTTGTTGACATAGGCCTGCTCGAAAACGAACCCGGTGCCGTGCTGGAGGTTGACCAGCAGGCCGCCGGCGATCTTGGCGTCGCTTACGAAATAGGCCTCGAGGCGCGCCACGTCGAGGGCCTTTTCGTCGATCCAGATGACGCCGGCGAGTTTCTGGACGACTTTTTCCACCAGCTTGCGCGGCTTGAATTCAGGATTGCCCTCGAAATCGAAGACCAGAACGTCCTGGCCGCGGAAGCGCTCGCGGCGGGGATTGATGAACTGGCAGGCGCGGAGGAAGATTTCAATGTCCACATCGTCATCGTCCTTTTCGTCCTTACCTTCCTCACGCGCTTTTTCCCCCTTGGTTTCTCTCTTGGCCGCGCGGGCCTGGATTTGCTCGATGCGCTTGCGGACCCGTTCTTCTTCCTTCTTCTGCTCGGCATCACTCAGCGGTTTCCCGTCTTTCTTTACCAGCGTGGAGACCTCGTCCCCGTGGAAGTAGAAAAAGGAGTATTCGGAGGTTTCGTGGCGCTTGACGCTGCCGTCGCCCGTGTATTCGGTTTCCTCCTCGACGCGGGAGCCGGCATAGTTTTCCTTGATCTGGTCGATGGCTTTCTGGTTTTTGTCGAGCTCGGCGAAGAGCGCTTTCAGGTCCGGAAGCCTGGCCTGGGAATTGCGGGGAAAGTCAAAAATGTGCTCGGGAACGGTGCCGTTGAGAGTGACGCGAGTGATCTCGACGCGGTAGATAGCGGGGCAGATGTGGAACTCCAGCCGGTGAGCGAACTGGATGCCGGCCTCGGGACGATAGCCGGAGTAAACGCATTCACGTTCGCCGCCGCCGGGCGGCGCTGATTCTTTGAGAAGCAAGTGGGTTTGTGAGTCAAAGAACATCTCGCGTTTGACGCCGGAGACGGTGACGACTTCGAGCTGGTCGGCGGCCCGATCCGCGACCGTGGCGTTCGCAACCCAGGTGACGGTGAGCTTATTGGATTTCAGATCCAGCAGGCGCGTATTGAGGATTTGCGCAGTGGCTTCGACATCCGCGGCATCCGGGCCTTGGAGCGTGGACGGATGACCCGGCTCCAGTTCGCGCCACACCGATTTGCCGTTGTAGGCCTCAATGCGGCGTGTATTGCCCCAGATGAGCTCGAAGTAATAGCGGTTGGGGCGGCGCGTGTCGAGGGTGAAGGTACCGCTGGGGGATTCGCCGGCAGCGACGACCGTGCCTTCCAGGACGACGCTGGATAGCTGCGAAAGAGCCTTGGAGCCGCCAGAGGCCTTTACGTATTGGCTGATGATTTTTTGAGCGTCCTGAGCGCGGAGTGGCGGCACGAGAAGCGAGAGAAGGAGGGGAACAAGGAAATGACGTTGGAGGCGCATAGTGCTCACGAGTTGGAACGCAGGACCGGAAGAAAAGGTTTCCGTGACGGCGAGAGCCGCGAGAAGGAATGAAAGAATGCCCTACTGGGGCGCGGCGGACGGCACCGCCGGTTTGGCGAACTTCGAAGGGTCAATCGCCACATTGTGACGGATGTCGGAGAATTTTACTTGCCATTCGATCGCAGGGTCGCGATGCCGCAGCAGAGTGGGAACCTGCACACCGTCCACGGCAATGTAATTCGAGTAGCGATGCTCGATGGGAATATCGCCCTCGGGAGTGGATTGCGTGGAATCGTGACGCAGGAGGAGCCCGGTCTGCGCGTCGAAGTAAAACAACTCCGGCGGGCCGTCGGCCGGAGTGGCTTGCACGACCCAGGCGGGATGGTCATCTTCCATCGTCCTTTCGACCACGCGAACCTCCGAGAACAGGGCGCGGAGGCGCGACTCGTAGAGAAACTGGCTGCTACGGCGCAGTTCGATCAGCTCGCGGCCCGTTATTTCGCGGAGTCCGCTCCCCGGATCGAACGACCAAGCCTGCTTGCCATCGAACGTTAGGATGTGCTCGCCATTCTCGGGAATCGAGACGAAGGAATAGAAATGGTCGGGAGCCTGCATGTCGAGCTCCGCCGTACCGGAAAGATCCTGCGAGGCGATCACAAAGGTGCCCTTCATGACCCGGGAATTGAGCTTCTTCAAGGCCTGTTCGCCGCCGAGTGCCCGGGTGTAGTGTGCGAGGACCTGGTCGACGGTAGGAAGCGCGGCTGCGTCCGGAGGGGCGGGTTTTTTCGCAGCAGCGGGCGAGGCAGGGGCCTGAGCAGAGGCGACGCCGACGGCAAGCAGCAGAAAGATGCCGGCAGTGAGCGGTCGGTTCACTCCATCACCTCCTAGACAGCCGCGGCGCTGGAACTGAGACGCGCAGCAGCAGATTCGAGGATGCCTTCGAGGCGTCCGGGCGCGGCGCAATCGGGACAACTACCCTGAGAAAAGTCGCGGCTCCCTCCGCCTTTTCCGCCAGCCTCGGCCAGCACGGCGCGCAGCAGCGCGTTCAAATCGTGCGGCAGTCCCGGCGGCTGAGCAAAGACCAAGTGACCGCCGGGACGCGCGGCCAAGAGGGCGACAGCCCGGCCGCAGGCGACGATGCGTGTGGCCAGTTGGCGCAGATAATCCGCCTCGGCGGGATCCAGGACGCGGCGGATGATGCGGGTTCCGTCGTTCGCAGCCGAAGCCTCGTCCCATAATGAACGGGCTTCAAAGACGGCGAGGCGGGATTGCAGATCCTTGCGCTGCCGGTCGGATTGGCGACGCTCTTCGGCACTTCGAGCTACCAGGGCCGGGAGATCCGCTGGCGCGCCGCCGAGGGCGCGCGCGGAATCGAGGAGAAGCCGGCGATCCTCACGGGCTGTGGCCAGGGCGCGGCCCCCACAGACGAATTCGACGCGCCAATTCCCTTTTTGTTTCTCACATTTGCGGAGGAGCGCCAGGCCGATCTGGCCGGTGCGCGCCACGTGGGTACCACCGCACGGGTTCATTTCCACTCCCTCGATTTCAATTGCGCGAAGGAGGCCTTCGCGTTGCACTTCTTTTCGAACGCCGGCGGCGGCAAGCTCCTCGCGCGTGCCGAAGCGGACATGGACGGGACGGTCCTCGAAGATAATTTCATTGACGCGGCGTTCGGCGGCCGCGAGCTGGTCGGGTGAAACCCCAGGGGCGGCAAGATCAATGGCGGAAATTTCGCGGCCCAGATGGAACGAGACGGTGGAGTAGCCGAAGAGCGAGAGGAAGACGGCGGAAAGCAGGTGCTGGCCGGTGTGCTGCTGCATGTGGTCGAAGCGACGGGGCCAGTCGATTGCACCGTGGACCGGGCCGATGGAGAGCGGGCGATCAGTAATGTGCAGGATCTCGCCGGCCTCGCTCTCGGACACGTCGAGAACCGCGGCATCACCCAAGCGGCCGGTGTCGAAGGGCTGGCCGCCGGAGGT
>JASHRU010000142.1 GCA_030037225.1 Candidatus Acidiferrales bacterium
GATGAGGAATTCAATTCGCTCAAGGCGCAAAAGGCCACTCTCTCCAACGAGCAGGGCGCCATTCTCAATCACATCCGCGAACTGAGCAGTCAGGCCGAGGACTACTTCAAGGACCACATGGCCGGCCTCACCCGCGACCAGCTCCAGGGCCTGCTCGACGCGACAAACAAACTCGAACCAGAAATTATCCAGATCAATGTGGCGTCCGCCGGGCTGGTGGATCGCTGCCAGTCCTGCCACATCGCCATGGACCCGAAATTCGTCCCCACCACGCTCACGCTGACAAAGGCCGATCTGGGCTTCGAGAAAAGCAAGGACGCGCCGTTCACCTCCCATCCCGATCCCGAGCTGCTCACGATTCACAATCCCGACACCTATGGCTGCTCGCCCTGCCACGGCGGCAATGGCCGCGCCACCAACTCGATCATCCACGGACACGGCGAGTACGAGCACTGGCTCTGGCCGCTCCACGCCCCGGAAAACGTCGAAGCCGGCTGCCAGTCCTGCCATCCGCACGACATGGTTCTCGAGCACGCCTCCGTCATCAACGATGGCAAGGAACTCTTCCGCCGGAAGGGCTGCATCGGCTGCCACAAGTACGAGGGTTTCGACAATCAGGACGATCTGCTTCTCGCCTCACGCCAGCAGATCCGCACGCTGGAAGCCCAGAAGCACGAACTCGAGCTGGAAATCCCCCGCCTGACCAAGGAAGGCGACCAGGCCTCCGACAACGCCACCGCGCAGCGTCTCTACCAGAAAGCCACCGACATGCGCGTCACCACCAGCACCATCGACGCCGAGGTCGAGCAGCTCGAGCGCAAATCCGCCAGCCTGCTGCGCGAAGAAAAGAAGATTGGCCCGTCGCTAAAAGAAGTGCGCATGAAGCTGCGCAAGGAATGGATCCCCTACTGGCTGGCCAATACGCACACTTTCCGGCCCACTACCAAGATGCCGCAGTTCCGCTTCAAGCCCGGAGAAGTGGAAGCCATCGCCGCCTTCATCTGGCAGGACGCGCTCACCGGGCCGCCGCCCGAGCATCAAGTCCCTGGAAATGCCGAGAAGGGGAAGATCGCGCTGGAAACCCGCGGCTGTCTTGCCTGCCACTCCATCGGTGAAGCCGACAAGACCGTGGGCGGTGTGTTCGCCGCCAATCTCTCCCGCATTGGGGAAAAAGAAAACTACGATTACCTGGTCCGCTGGATCCACAACCCGCGCCAGCGCACGCGCCCGTACGACCCCATCACCCGCCAGGACCTGGGCCCCGAAGATTACGCGAAATTCAACCTCCCGTTCGTTTTCGATCTGGACCACTCCCGCGCTCCCGACGGCAAACACGAGTTGCAGGTCCAGCTTCCCACCGTCATGCCTTCGCTGCGCCTTTCCATCGAGGAATCGCGCGATATCGCCAGCTATCTGATGGCCCAGAAGCACGCGGACGCGAACTATCCGCCCGCGCCCTTCATGGACGATCCCAAGCTGCACGACAAGGGTCTGGCGCTGGTGAAAAATTACGGCTGCGCCGGCTGTCACGAGATTTCCGGCCTCGAAGAAGAAGCGCGCATCGGAACCGAGCTCACCACCGAAGGCTCCAAACCGATCGAGCGTCTCGATTTCGCGCTCCTCACTGTTCCGGCTAAAGAAGGCGTTCTCCCCGACGGGAAAAAGTCTCCGCGCGGCTCCTGGTACGACCAGAAGGGCTTCTTCGAAGAGAAACTGCTGCAAACCAACATCTTCGATCAGGGCCGCATGGAGCCGCAGTTGAAGATGCCCCAGCCCGTGCTCACCGCCGAAGACCGCACGGCACTGGTCACGTTCCTGCTCGGCAGCGTGGACATCACGCTCCCACAGAACTACATCTACGACCCGGCCGGCCCCGCCCACGACATCCAAGAGGGCTGGTGGATCGTTTCCAAGTACAACTGCATGGGCTGCCACGTGCTCATGGTCGGGCAAAAGAGCATTCTGATGACGCTTCCGCAGTATCAGGGTGACAACAAGGAGAAGCTCCCGCCGCAGCTCATCGGCGAAGGCGCCCGCGTCAATCCGCGCTGGCTCGAGCGATTCCTCGCCAATCCCGCGCTCGATCCGGTGAACACCGACCGCGACGGTGTGCGCAGCTACCTGGCCGTGCGCATGCCCACCTTCAGCTTCTCCGACGACGAGATTCAGAAGCTCGTGCGCTTCTTCAACGCGCTCGCTTCCCAGTCGCTCCCGTATCTGCCACCCAAGCTCGAGCCGCTCACCGATCAAGAGCGCACGCTCGCCCGCGAGCTGTTCACCTCGCCGGCCGCGCCATGCCTCAAATGCCACGCCACCGGCGTCCCGGCGCACGACGCTATCGCCACCGCGCCCAATTTCCTGCTCGCCCCCGAACGGCTGAAGCCCGCGTGGACCAATCGCTGGATTCTGGATCCCTCGCGCATCGCTCCGGGCACCAACATGCCTTCCGGCCTCTTCAAGCGCGAGGGCGACCACTGGATCTTCAGCGGCCCGCTCCCGCCGGCCTTCCACGGTTACAACAAGGACCAGGCCGACCTTCTCGTCCGCTACATGTTCCAGATGACTCCGGAGGAACAACGCATGCTCGTCGGCCGCACGCCCGCCGGTGCCGGAAAGCCTGCCGGCCAATGACGCCGTCGCATAGCGCTCACACGGCAGGTGTGCAGCGGCGCGTTGCCGAGAGCGATTCTCCGGCTGCGGATGTGAGCGTGCTCTTGCATGGCGACAGACTATTGCCCTTGCACCATAATTCTTCGTATCTCTCAATGGGAGGAATCACGTAATGAAACTCCGTTCGCATCACGTTGTCATGTTCAGCCTCGCCGCTGCGCTCGCCCTCGCGGCCTGCAGCAAGAATGAAGAAGCCCCGCCGCCGGCTCAGCCGGCGGCAACCGCTCCCGCCGCGGCTCCGGTGGACGCGGCCACCGCCGCCACCATCACGGGCACCGTCAAGCTCGATGGCGTCGCGCCGAAGCCCGTTCGCTTCAAGACCGACTCGGACCCGTACTGTTCCAAGGTCCACGCCTCCGATCCGCTCATGTCCGAGGAAGTGGTGGTGGATAAGAGCAATGATCTGGCCAACGTCGTCGTGTACATCAAAACGGGACTGGAGAGCCGTACGTTCCCAACGCCGGCCGACACCGTCGAACTCAACCAGACGGGCTGCCACTACAAGCCCCACGTGATTGCCCTGATGGTCAATCAGCCGCTCGCTATCGTGAACAGCGACCAGACAACTCACAACATTCACCCCACGCCGGCCAACAACCGTGATTGGAACAAGTCTCAGGCCCCCGGCGCCGACAAGATCACCGATTCTTTCGCGCGCGAGGAAGTCGCCATCCCCGTGAAGTGCAACGTGCACAGCTGGATGAAGTCCTACATCGCCGTCCTCAAGAACCCCTATTATTTCGTCACCAAGGACGACGGCACCTTCGAAATCAAGAATTTGCCTCCAGGCGACTACACTATCGCCGCCTGGCAGGAAAAATACGGCAGCACGGAGCAGAAAATCACGGTCGGGCCCAAAGAGACCAAGAAGGTGGACTTCGTCTTCAAGGCGAGCTAAATGGCGGAGGGGCGCGGCATGCCGTGCCCCATGCCGGCACGGCATCTTGTGCTTGATGCTCTCGATCGTGGGGGTGCTGAGGCGAGTCTTGCCGGGCGGCCACGCGGATCGACTGACGGGATACTATGCGGCCGAAGCGAATCTCGAATTTATGACCGCCGGCTACAACTCGACGCTCCATCGCTACTCGCTCTTCACTGCCGCGTGCACGGTGCTTCTTCTTGTCGCGGGCGCTCTGGTCACATCCAACGACGCGGGACTGGCCGTTCCCGATTGGCCGACGTCCTACGGCACGTTTTTCCCACCCATGGTGGGAGGCATTTTTTACGAGCATGGCCATCGCATGGTCGCTACGT
>JASHRU010000143.1 GCA_030037225.1 Candidatus Acidiferrales bacterium
GCAGCGCTCGAGCAGCCGGCGGATTCTCGGCGGCATCGTTGCCGGCAGCGCGCTCCAATCCGGCTCCTTCGTAATCACGTGCGCCATCGTTTCCGGCGCCGTCTCGCCCGTGTAGAGCGTCTTCCCCGTCAGCATCTCGTACAGCACCACGCCGAACGACCAGATGTCCGCCCGCCGGTCCACCGGCTTTCCCTTGGCCTGCTCCGGCGACATATACGCCGCCGTCCCCAGGATGATTCCCGCCTTTGTGGCTACCGCGCTCAGCGTCGGCGAGTTGGAGATGTCCTGCATGGCCGGCGAATCCTCCATTGCCTTGGCCAGCCCGAAATCGAGCAGTTTCACCTGCCCCTCCGGCGTCAGTTTCACGTTCGCCGGTTTCAGGTCGCGATGAATGATCCCCCGCTCGTGCGCGTATTCCAGCGCCTCTGCAATCTGCTTCGCGATGTTCAGCGCTTCTTCGAGCGGAATGGGCCCTTGCTCGATGCGGTCCGCCAGCGTCGGCCCCGGCACCAGCTCCATCACCAGTGCCCGCGTCGCTCCTGCTTCTTCCAGGCCGTGAATTGTGGCAATGTGCGGATGGTTCAGCGCCGCCAGCAATTGCGCCTCGCGCTCGAATCGCGCCATCCTCTGTTCATCGCTCGCCAGCGCCGCAGGCACAATCTTCAGCGCCACGTCGCGATTCAGACGGGAATCTGTGGCGCGATACACCTCGCCCATCCCGCCCGCCCCAATCTTTTCTGTGACCCGGAAGTGTGCGATCGATTGCCCGACGAGCGATCTTTCTTCGCTCGCCACTAGCTACCAGCCTGCCCGCCGAAGCAGGCCTGCGGCAGGCGAAGGCGGGCCACTCGCCACTGTTTTATGGATTGCCCAATCATTGATCTTATGAATGAAAAGCCGCGCTCATCTTAGCCGCATCCCCTCGCCCGCGCAACGCCGGCATTCCTCTCTCTTTCCGTCCCTCCTTGCCTCCCTGCCTCCTTCCCACTAAACTATCTTCATGTTCAAAGACCTGCTGCGCAGCGTCTTTTTCGGCGATCTCTGGGAAGGCATGCGTCTGACTTTCCGTTATCAGGCCCCCAAGAACATTTACACCGAGCAGTATCCGCTCGAGCGGCCCATGGTCGCCGAGCGCTACCGCGGCGCGCCCCGCCTCAACATCAATCCCGAGACGGGCGAAACGCTCTGCATCGCCTGTAACCTCTGCGCCCTGGCCTGCCCGGAGAATCTGATTGTCGTCGGCTGGCACCGCGACGAAGCCACTCGCCGCAAAGTCCTCACCACGTTCACCTACGACACGTCCCGCTGCATGTTCTGTGGCCTGTGCGAGGATGCCTGCCCCACCGACGCGCTCGAGCTCACTCAGGACTTCGAAATGGCCAGCTACTCCCGCGAGGGCGCCATCTGGGACCGCAACCGCCTCGAACAAGGCCCCACTCCGGCCCACTACACCCGCTAGTGGCGTAGCGACTCTTCGCTGCGCGCTCTCTCCTCTGCACACTGTGCGCACATTTCTCCGCTCATGCGCTCGCACCAGCCGGCCATCGCGGTAATATCATGAAAGAGTTTGCGTCAGGGCACGGCTTCAGCCGTGCCGCGATGCGCAAGAGACAAGAGGCGGCTTTAGCCGCTGAGGTGCATGGGTCACGCTTGCTCGAACTCCAGCAAGCGATGATTAGCCGGACAGCGCATGGAGCTGCGAAAAGATCCCATCACGCGCAGTTGGGTGGTTGTCGGTCACGGGGAGGAGGTGTCCCGCCCCGTCGAGCCCTGCCCGCTCTGTCCCGCTACGGAATCCGGCCAAACCCTCCTGGCCCTGCCCAACGAGGGCCCCTGGAAGGTCCGCGTCACTCCTCATCCCGCGCCGCTCTATCGCATTGAAGGTGAAGTGGGCCGCGCCGCCGAGGGCATCTACGACAAAATGCGCGGAGTCGGCGCCCACGAGATCGTCGTCGAATCTCCGGTGCACGACGGCGCCCTCTCCCGCCTCTCCGACGACGACATCGAGCTCGTCTTCGAGGCCTACAAGCGCCGCATCGCCGACCTCAAGCGCGATTCGCGCTTCAAATACGCCACCGCGCTCAAGAATCAGGGACGTGCCGCCGCCGCTGAATGGACGCATCCCCATTCGGAAATCGTCGCCACCACGTTTGTCCCCCGCCGCGTGCTCTACGAGCTCCGCGCCGCCAAGTCGTACTACGAGGAGAAGGAGCGCTGCGTCTTCTGCGACATCGTGCGCCAGGAGGAGCGCGCCGGAAAACGCGTGGTGGATACTCAGGGCGACTACGTGGCCTTCTGCCCCTATGCTTCGCGGGTCCCCTTTGAAACTTGGATCCTCGCCCGCAAGCACAATTACCAGTTTGAAGTCCCGCGCGCCGAGTCGCGCCGCAAGAATCTCGCCGCGCTCGTCGGCCGCACCCTCCGCCGCCTCGAACAGGTTTCCGACGCCTACCACATGGTCCTGCACACTTCGCCCAACACCAGCGTGCCCAGCGGCCACATCACCGGCTATTGGAAAACGATCAACGACGACTATCACTGGCACATCGAGGTCATGCCCATCCTTCCCAAAGGCAGCCGCTCCTATGCCCTGAAGGAAGTCTATTTCAACGCCGTGATGCCCGAGGATAGCGCCAAGCATCTGCGTGGACTGGAGCCGGGCCTGTGAGCCGCCCAGTAGCACAGGCTTTTAGCCTGTGCACACAATCCGTCGGGGGTCGGCTCTCGCGCTCCCGCCGCCATCCCCAGCATGGCGGCATTTTCGCCCGGCTTCTCTTTCTGCTCGTTCTGGCCGCCTTCCTGTTTGCTCTCTACCTGTTCCGCGTGCCCATCCTTCAAGCCTGCGGCCACTTTTGGGTTTCCGACGATGCCCCCGGGCCCGCCGATGCCATCATGATTCTGGGCGACGACAATTTGCAGGGCGACCGCGCCACCCGCGCCGCCGAGCTCTACCGCGCCCATTGGGCGCCGCGCGTAGTTGCCAGCGGCCGGCCTTTGCGTCCCTATATTTCCATCCCCGATCTGATGCGCCGCGACCTGGAACAGCGCGGCGTTCCGGAGAGCGCCATCGTTACCTATCCTCGCCCGGTCGGAAATACTCGCGAGGAAGCCGAGGCGCTCCGCCAGCTCGCCGTCGAACGAGGCTGGCGACACGTCCTCGTGGTCACTTCCAACTTCCACACGCGCCGCTCCCACTTCATCTTCGCCCGCGTTTGGCCTCACGATTACGATTTCCGCGTCATCAGCGCCCATGATTCGGGCTTCGACCCGGATTCCTGGTGGCGCTCCCGCGAAGGCGTCAAACTCGTCTTCCACGAAGCCCTCGGCATCGTCGTCGCCGCCTGGGAACTCCGTCACTCCGATTAGCTTTCTTGGAGTGCGGCGGCTCGACGCCGCTTTCGCGTGTCGACGGGTCAGGCACCCTCGTCTCGTTCCTCGCCGGTTAAATTCCCCAGTGGTATGCTCTCATCGATATGCAGCGGTGGGAAGGATCGGAGGGAAAATGCGCGGGCCACCGCCCCAAAATGACCCGGGCGAAATCTATGCTGAGAACCCGACAAACTATGCCAACTTCGTTGACACGGGATTTCGTAGGTTGGCGAGATTTCTCGGCAAGTGCAAGTGAGGGCCTATGCTCGCGATCGCCGTGGGTCTCATCGTTTGGTGGCTGAGTGCCCCGGCCGCTGGGGCCCAGAGCGAACCTCGCCCGACCGAACAGTGGGGCACTTACTACAATCCCCGCTTCGATTTTTGCGTAGATTTTCCCCGCGCTTGGAAGCAGCGTTACTCTCTGAATGGGGACGGCTCTGACTACTCCCCGCCAACCAAAGGGTCATTTCGGGAGACGCCTCAGATCCGAGCGTACGCTTACTTGGACCGGCCCAGCGAGCAGGACCAACGGCGGCTGCTTAGCTTAGAGGAGCTTGACGACCTTGGCCTCCAAACCCTCAGGCGCTACGGGAATGCTGTAGATATAAGCGGCGCCGAGAGAAGATACGTCACCATTCTGGGCCTCAGGGCCCTGGATTCGAGCCTCCAGTACACGGACTCAGCAACGCACGTCACCTGGTTTCAGCGCGTGGTAGAGCTGATTGACCGTGAAGGAACGGTCTACACCCTGGCGCTGAAGTGCAGCCCCCAAGACACAGAAGGTTTGCGTCCGCTTTTCGAACGGATGGTTGCCAGTCTCCGGCTCCATTGCAAGACTGACCGCCATCGGAAGCCCGACTAGGGCGTGACCGGGCGGCAGGCCAGAGACCCTTTTACTTGAAAACGCCTTCTAAACTCGCCCTCGCTG
>JASHRU010000144.1 GCA_030037225.1 Candidatus Acidiferrales bacterium
GAAACCCGGTCTCCGCGAACGGCAGCGCCAGATGCCAGATCGAGCTGACGATAAAGATGGTGATGGCGCCGACGATCGATCCCAGGGCGATTTGCTTTCCCATAGCTTCCTCCACTTCTCGTTGTTGGCAAGCTAGACGTGCGAGGGGCGCCCGCGCGTTTCGTGGCTTTTTATCATGAAGTCCGCTGATTCCTCTACACTGGTGCCATGGCCCGCCTGGTGCGGATCACTCGCGAAGTACAGACCGCGCTCATCGCCGAGGCCCGGCTCGAGCCGGCCTTCGAGTGCTGTGGCTTGCTCGCCGGACGCAACGGCCTGATCACAACCGTGCTCTCCGCTCAGAACGCGGTCGCCAGCCCCACTGCGTTCGATATCGCCCCCGCCGAACTCTTCCAACTGTTCCAGCGTATGCGCAACGAGCGACTCGACCACCTCGGGATTTACCACTCCCATCCCACCGGCGAAAACGCGCCGTCACAGCGAGACGTCGCTTCGGCCTACTATCCAGACGCGGCCTACTTCATCCTCTCGCCCCGGCTCGAAGCGGCGCAGCCTGTGCGCGCATTCTCGATTCGCGATGGCCGCGCCGAGGAATTACAAATCGAAATCGTGGACGTTTCATAGGCGATCCGCTGCGCCTGCCCGCCGTGGCGGGCGGATCGTGCCCCTACCCACGAGGGCGAAAATTTGGGCGTTTCTAGGGGGTGTGCGCCGGGCGCACAGGCCAATGTAGTGGCTTGGGAAAGCGGTCTGGGTGCGCGGCCGCCCGCGAAAGAGGCTTTCCTAATCCGCCGTCGCTCCGGCCGGCACGCGCGTCCCGCGATGCGCCTCAGCCTCGGCCAGCCGCCGCGGATAGAGCGGGAATCGAGCCGCCAGCTCTGCGACTTCGCCGCGAACTCGCTGCTGCACCGCTGCATCCGCCGGATTCGCCAGCACCTCCGCAATCCATCCCGCGATGCGGTCCATTTCCGCTTCACCCATGCCGCGCGTCGTGACGGCCGGGCTGCCGATGCGTACTCCGCTCGCCTTCATCGGCGGCAGCGGATCGAAAGGAATCGCGTTCTTATTCACCGTGATGCCCGAGCGCTCCAGCGCCAGCTCCGCGTCGCGGCCGGTGATCCCGCGCGACCCCACATTCAGCAAGAACAAATGATTGTCCGTCCCGCCCGAAACCAGCCGGAATCCCCTCGATGCCATTCCTCGCGCCAGCGCCGCCGCATTCGCCACCACCCGCCGCTGATACTCCCGGAACGACGGCTCCATTGCCTCCTTCAGGCACACCGCTTTCGCCGCGATGATGTGCACCAGCGGCCCGCCCTGCGTTCCCGGAAACGTGAGTTTGTCCAGCTCCTTGGCCATCGCCTCCCGGCACAGCACCATGCCGCCCCGCGGCCCGCGCAGCGTCTTGTGCGTTGTGGTGGACACAAAATCCGCGTGCGGCACCGGGCTCGGATGCAGTCCCGCCGCCACCAGCCCCGCGATGTGCGCCATGTCCACAAAAAAGATCGCCCCGTTCGCCCGCGCGATCCGTCCCAGCCGCTCGAAATCGAACACGCGCGGGTATGCGCTCGCCCCGGCCACAATCATTTTCGGTTTGTGCTCGGCGGCCAGCCGTTCCACTTCGTCGTAATCCAGCAGCTCCGTATCCTGCCGCACGCCGTAGGGAACGAACTTGTACATGCGTCCCGAAAAATTGAGGGGATGCCCGTGCGTCAGGTGGCCGCCGTGCGCCAGGTTCATGCCCAAGACCGTGTCGCCCGGCTGCAGCGCCGCCATATAGACCGATATATTTGCCTGCGTTCCCGAATGCGCTTGCACGTTGGCGTGCTCGGCCCCAAACAGCTTCTTCGCCCGTTCGATGGCCAGTGATTCCACGCGGTCCGCGTTCTCGCAGCCGCCGTAATACCGCTTCCCCGGATATCCTTCGGCGTATTTGTTTGTGAATACCGAGCCCATCGTCTCCAGCACGGCTTCCGACACGAAATTTTCGGAGGCAATCAGCTCGAGGCCGCAGGCCTGCCGGCGGACTTCATCGCGAAGGGCGTCCGCGACTTCCGCGTCCACCTGCGCTACCGTGCGCTCCATTCGCCGGGAATCCTCGGTTTCCATGGCACTCTCCTCGCTGCGGAAAAGGCAGACCTCTCGTCCCGTCTCGAACCCTCGGGGGGAGAATGATAGTACGAACCGGCGGGCCGGCGCACCCGGGCGCCGTTATGCTGCGGTGCCTCTCTTTTGTGGGCGCGCTGAATCCATTTCGGCGATCTTCTCGTTCCGGCGCTGGTGCCGTCCGCCTTTGAACGTAGCGGCAAAAAACGCGCGAACGATCTCCACCGCCTGCGCCGGATCCACGATCCGTCCCCCGATCGTCAGCACGTTCGCGTCATGATGCTCGCGCGCCGCCCGCGCCGCAATCAGATCGTTTACCGCCGCCGCGCGGATTCCCGAAACCTTGTTTGCCGCGATGGCCATGCCGATGCCCGTCCCGTCCGCCAGGATTCCCAGCTCGGCCTCGCCTCGCGACACGGCTTCGGCCACTTTTTTCGCGTAATCCGGGTAGTCCACCAATTCTTCGGACCACGTGCCGGAGTCGGTCACCGTGTGGCCCGCGCTTTCCAGGTAGGTCTTGATGGCTTCCTTAACGTGCAAGCCGGCGTGGTCCGCGCCCACGGCGATGCGCAGCTTTCGGCTTTCCTCTGGCATCGTTTTCCTCGCTCAAATTCTAGTCATGGCCCACAATCATTTGCAATGGTACCGGCTCCGCGCTCGTTGACTTCCGTTGCACCCTCCCCTAGTCTCGATGGTTTCACCTGTCCGCATTTGAGCGGACTGAGAGCGAGCAAATGGCTGAGCAGAAGCTGCCCACACGGGCGGAAGATTTCTCCGAGTGGTACAACCAGGTGGTGCTGCGTTCCGAGATGGCGGACTACGCTCCGGTTCGCGGCTGCATGATCGTCCGCCCTTACGGCTGGGCCCTTTGGGAAAATATCACCGCCGCGCTCGACCGCCGCTTCAAGGCCACCGGCCACGTCAACGCCGCGTTCCCACTGCTCATCCCGCGCAGCTTTATCGAAAAGGAGAAGTCCCACGTCGCCGGTTTTTCGCCTGAACTGGCCGTGGTCACTCACGGCGGGGGCGAAGAACTTACAGAACCTCTTGTCATCCGTCCCACGTCCGAAACCATCATCGGCCACGCCTACGCCAAGTGGATCCAGTCGTACCGCGACCTGCCCGTGCTCATCAATCAGTGGAACAGCGTGGTGCGCTGGGAGCTCCGCACCAAACTGTTTCTCCGCACCCTCGAATTCTTCTGGCAGGAGGGCCACACCGCCCACGCCACCCTCGCCGAGGCCGAGGCGGAAACGCGCCAGATGCTCGACATCTACACCGATTTCGCCGTAAACGATGCCGCCATCCCCGTCGTTCCCGGCCGCAAGTCGCTCTCCGAGCGCTTTGCCGGCGCCGACCAGACCTATTCGATCGAAGCCATGATGGGCGACAAGAAAGCGCTGCAATCCGCCACTTCGCACAATCTCGGGCAGAATTTCGCCAAGGCATTCGAGATCCGTTACCTCGATCAGGGCGGCCAGCTCCAGCACTGCTGGACCACCTCCTGGGGCCTTTCCACTCGCTTCGTCGGCGCCATCATCATGGTCCACGGCGACGATCAGGGCCTGATTTTTCCTCCTCGCCTCGCGCCCTATCAGATCGTCATCGTGCCCATTTTCAAGAACGACCTGGAAAAGGCCGAGGTTTCCCAGGCCGCCCACGCCGTCCGAAGCGAACTGGCCTCCGCGGGTTTCCGCGTCACGCTCGACGAGCGCGAGGGCGTCACACCTGGCTTCAAGTTCAACGATTGGGAAATGCGCGGCGTGCCTCTGCGGATTGAGATAGGGCCCAAAGACGTGGCCAAGAACAGCGTGGCGCTGGCGCGCCGCGACCGTCCCGGCAGAGAAGGGAAG
>JASHRU010000145.1 GCA_030037225.1 Candidatus Acidiferrales bacterium
CGTCGGCCACCTGGATCAGCTCCTGCGGAGTGGAGCCGTGGAGCGGAAAGGCCGCAATGCCGAAGCTCGCCGAGATATTCTTCTCGCGAAGCATGGGATCGGAAGCCACCGAGGCGCGCAGTTTGCCGCCGAGCTGGCGTGCCTGGTCCACGTTGGTTTCCGGCATGAGGATCACGAACTCGTCGCCGCCGTAGCGCGCCACCACGTCGGACCGCCGGCAGCTCTGCTCCAGGATTTTGCCCACGCGCTGGAGCACCACGTCGCCTTCCAGGTGGCCGTAGAAGTCGTTGACGAATTTGAAGCGGTCCAGGTCCATCAGCACGAGCGCGAAGGGCCGGCCCGCGCGCGTGGACCGCTTCCATTCCACCGAGAGCGCCTCCATGAAGAAGCGGTGGGTTTTTACGCCGGTCAGCCCATCGGTGATGGCCTGCTCCTGCGCGCGCTGGAAGGTGAGCGCGTTGTGCAGCGCGCCCGAGATCTGGTCGGTGAGCGTTTGCAGCAGCGTGATTTCGTCGTCGGTAAAGTCCCAGGCGGCGGAGGTTTCCACGTAGAGCACGCCCAGCAACTGGTCGGCGTAAATCAGCGGAAAGCCGATGGCCGAAACCGAATCGGGGAGGACCGACGGAATTCCGCTGCCGGCCACATCGTGCACGGAGACCATCTGCCCGCCGCGGGCCACGTGGCCCAGCAGCCCGTGGTCGAAGGGGATGCGTTTGCCTTTCGCGCCCGAGCGGCGGCCGCCCTCGGCGTGCACCACCACTTCCTTCGTCGCGTAATCCAGAAGGGCGATGCCCATGTGGTCGTACACCAGCGCGCTTTCCATTTCCGCGGTCATTTTTCCCAGCAGCGCGTCGGGATCGAGCGTGGTGATGGCGTGGCGGGAAACGTTGTTGAGCAGGAGCAGGTGCCGGGCCTTTTTGCGCTCCTCCTCGAAGAGCCGCGCGTTTTCCATGGCGATGCCGGCTTCGCTGGCGAGCACGCGAAGCAGCTCCAGGTGGCCTTCGTCGAAGGCGCGCTCCTGCGGGCTGTGCACGCCCATCACGCCGATGGCGCGGTTGTAGAGGATCAGCGGCACGGCGCAGAAGCACTTCATCTGCGGCAGCAGGCCCTCGAGCCCGAGCCGCTTCAGTTCCTCCTCCAGCCGCTCGCGGATCAGCAGCGGCTGGCGCGTCTCCACGATGTGTTCGGTCAGGTGTTTGCCGACGGGCCGCGTGCGCCGCGGCAGCCGCTTGCTGTCGAGGATTTCCACTTCGTAGCGGATCTGCGCCGTCTTCGGCTCGTGGATAGTGATGAAAAAATTGCTCACGTCGAACAGCCGTTGCATTTCCGTGAAGATGTGGTTGAACAGCTCTTCGAGGTCCAGCGTGGAGCTGAAGACGCGCCCGATTTCGTTCAGCGTGTGAAGCTCTTCGGTGCGGCGCGCGGTCTGCTGGATCAGGTAGCTGTTCTCGACGGCCATGCCGATCTGGTGGCCCAGTGCCAGGAGCAAACGCAGCTCCGCGGGCGTGAAGCTGCGGTTATCCGTGCCGCCCAGCAGCAGCAATCCGAATACTTTCTCTTTGGCCTGTAGGCTGATTCCGGCGAGCGTGCGGATTCCCTCCGCCAGCGCCAGCTCGCGGAAGCGCTTGAAATTCTCCTCGCGTTCCAGCGGCGCCCACGATGCGCCGCGCGTCAGATCGCGCAGCACCACGAGGCCGCCCAGCCGCCTCACCAGTTGCACCTGATAATCGTCCAGCTTTTCCTCCTGGATGGAGGCGCAGAAGGCGTCGCTCAATCCCGCCGCGATCACCGACCGCGGCCCGAGCGGGTCGCCGTGATGCAGGAAAAGCGCGCCCATCTGGATGCGCGCCACGTTGAGCACCCGGTCGAGCGCCTGCGCCAGCATGCGCTGGATTTCTCCGCCCACGAACCCCGAAGTCGCCAGGTTCAGATTCGAAAGCGCCAGCATGTTGCGCTCGACGCGGCGCTTTTCCTCTTCGTAGAGCGCCATCACCAGCAAAGCCGCGATCAGCAGTTGTGGCACAACGAACAGCAGGCGCACTTCCGAGTTCAGCCACTCCGCCAGACCCTCCCAGATGGCGCTCACCGCGAGCACGGCGCCCCACAGGAAAAACGCGCCGGTCAGAAACAGATCCGGATACGCCTGCTGCTTGCGCCCCTCTTTCCAGAACGTCAGCGCGACAAAGAGAAAGAGCACGCCGCTGACGAGCGAGGCCGAAACGGAGAGCCATTTGAGGTACACCACGGCGGCCCAGGCCGCCAGGATCACTGCGGAGATGGCCGCTTCTGTTTTGGCGAGCGGCGCGCCGGCGTAGCGCTGCGTACCCAACCCGAACAGCAACGCTGCGCCGCCCAGCATGCAGGCGCTCACCGGGTCTTCCCACGCGCCGCTGCCCAGCCAGTACTCGGCCGCGCGCGGCAGCGCATAGAGCGCGAGCGCGCCCCATCCCGCTGCCCACCACAGCAGATACACCTGCCGCTTCAGCCCGTAAAGGAAGCCGAAGAAGAGGCCGGTGAACGCTGCGGCCATGAACAGCGCCAGCGATACGGTGCTTTCCTGCACGGCCACGGTTTCACTCGTCCGGAAGACGCCTTGCGGGCGCGCCTGCGCCCCAAAGCACAGACACCCCGACCTTGTAGAAAATGGGACGCACTCGGCCTTTCCCGCCGCGTTCTGCGCACGGCGGTGCCGGCTCGATTTCGAGTACGTCGCAGTTTGGGACTATAACGGGCCGTTTCTGATAGGGTCAAGACTCATGGTTGCTGGGATGGAACATGCGCCACATCGCCGAACGAGAGGGCCTTCTGCCACAGAAGTGATCAGTCCTGATCTCTCCGATGGCCTTCGCGTGCTCCCCACCAAAACGATAGCGGAACAGATAAGGCCGGCTTGCTGCCAGACTCCAGCCGGTGTCGACCCTCTCGCTCCGAGTCCTGGCGTTGAGGCCCCCATGTTTGCCCGGTTAGGATGCTAGACTTTTCCTTTCGTTAGAGGACGAGACTCGCACATGTCATCTGCCACGAAGCCGCGCGTGCGCTTTGCCCCGTCGCCCACGGGCTATCTCCACGTGGGTGGCGCGCGCACGGCGCTCTTCAACTGGCTCTATGCGCGGCGTGAGTGCGGCACCTTTATCCTTCGAGTGGAAGATACCGACGTGGAGCGCAACCGCCCCGAACTGGTGGACGGCATCCTGGCGAGCCTGCGCTGGCTGGGCCTCCAGTGGGACGAGGGTCCGATCTTCCAATCCCAGCGGATGGAGCTCTATTCCGCCGCGGCGCGGCGAGTGCTCGATGCCGGCCACGCCTACTGGTGCTTCTGCGCGCCCTCTTCCTATGCCGGAGCCGACGCGGCGCCGCAGGAGGAACCGGACGACGGCGCGGCCACGCCCGCCACCGCCGCACCCGCGAAGCCCGCGCGAAAATCCGCCTGCGGCTGCCGCAATCTTTCCGCCGGCCAGCAGGCCGCCGAGCGCGCCGCAGGAAAATCGCCCGCCATCCGCTTTGCCGTTCCTCGCACGGGGACGACGCGGTTCGACGACGCCGTCTTCGGCCCGCGGGAAGTGGCCAACGAAGAACTCGAAGATTTTGTGCTGCTGCGCTCGACCAGCGTGCCCACCTACCAGCTCGGCGCCGTGGTAGACGACATCGACATGCGCATCACGCACGTGATTCGCGGCGCCGATCACCTCTCGAACACGCCCAAGCAGGTGCTGCTCTACCGCGCGCTGGGCACCGAGCCGCCTGCGTTCGCCCACGTGCCGCTGATCCTGGGCCCCGACCGCAGCCGCATGTCGAAACGCCACGGCGCCACGAGCGTGGCCTCCTACGAGGAGGAGGGCTTTTTGCCCGAAGCGTTCCGGAATTTCCTGGCGCTCCTCGGCTGGGCGCCCGGCGGCGACGTGGAGCTGCTCTCCACCGGCGAAATGATCGAGAAGTTTTCGCTCCCGGGCGTCAGCCGCACAAACGCCGTCTTCGACCGGGGAAAGCTGGAATGGTTCAACCAGCAATACCTGCAGAAGCTGCCGCTCGACGAGCTGCTTCCCCCCGTCGAGCGAGTGCTGCGCCGCGCGGGCATTTGGCGCGACGAGTGGGCCACGGGAGCAGGGCGCGAATGGCTCGCGCGCACCGTGGACCTGATCCGCCCGCGCACGCGCCTGCTGCCCGATTTTGCCGGCTGGGCCCGCGCCTTCTTTTCCGATGAGTTCGGCTATGATGATGCCGCACGCGCCAAATTCTGGAAGGAGCCGCGACTTGCCGAATGGTTTCCCAAACTCGCCGATGGCTACGCGGCGCAGCCCGAATGGAATCACGACGCTTGCGACAAGACGCTGCGCGACCTGGCCGCGGCGGAAAACGTGAAGGCCGGCGTGCTGATCAACGCGACGCGCGTGGCCATCCTCGGCGTGGCCGTGGCCCCGCCGCTGTTCGACTCGATGGTCGCGCTCGGCCGCGACCGCGTGGTGCGCCGCCTGCGCGCCGCGCTGAGCCATCTCGGATAGCCGCGAGACCTCGAAAAACCCGCCTCCAAACTTCGCATTAGGAGCCTCCAGGAGAGCCCCGCCCCCGCGCCCAGCCCCTCTACCCTTAACCCTGGAAGTCGACCCCTGTGCGCCGGGCGCACACGCGAATGCGGTGCGTGCCTCAAAAGGTCAGTGGTGCCTAAACGGGCGAAACCCACGAAGGAAAGGTTTTCAGGCGTCCAAAACGACGAAACATTCCAGCGGGGCGATGGGTCCAGCGAGGCCTCTATTCTTTGTGAAAAATCTCCGGATGCAGGGCTCGTGCAGGTGCGCCGGCGGGAGCGACAGCGAATTCCGCCGAAATCGGTAATTTTGCCGGCGGAAGGCAGAGCTGGTCGTTGCAGGCCTGGAACCGCAGCGTCATGGGAATCGAGGCTGCGCCCGTGGCCGCGCCGGCCGCCGCTTCCAGCTCCATTCGAACGACAAAGCGCCCTTCGTAAACAGCCATCGGCTCCTTGGCAAACGGAAACTTCTTCACCATCGCCCTGGGATACTCGGTATTCACCAGTTTGAATCCCGCGGGCAGATCGGCGGTCACCGTGAGCGGAATCAAATAGTCTTCCAGAACTTTATTGGCTTGCACGTGATAGCCGGGCGCGACCTGCGCCACCACGGCAACTTCAAACCGCCGTCCCTGCGGCACCGGGTCGAGCGAGAGAAACACCTGCGGCTTTACCGCATCGGCAGCGCGCAGCGGGTGCGAGCTGTCCTGCGCGCGAGCAGGGACAAAAGGCGCGGCAACGAGCGCCACGAGCACGGCGAAAAGCGCGGCCCACGCAATCCGATGACCTGTGACAGGTGACGCGTGACTGGAAAATCCGGGCTTTCGCACAGCAGCTCCTTTATCTCTCGCCGCGTTCTGCGGCTCTACACCGTTACCGAGGTTCCCATTTGCTGCGTCAAAATCCGGCTCATCACGGCCGCAAGCGTCTCGCCCGTTTTCTCCATCACGAAGGCGCTCGCCGCGTCCGACCATCCCAGCTTGAAACTGGTGGAAAGCGCCGAAATCCAGATTTGCCGGGCCGCCGTGTTGGGGCTGATGACGAAGCGCGTCTCGTCCTCGTCTTCGAACTGCAATTCCAGCTTGTCGCCCTCGCCTTCCACCTCGAACTCGAATTCGTCGCTCAGCTCGAGCAGGCGTTTGCGCAGCGCCTCGAGCGCCGCGTCGGCGTGTTTGCGGAATTCGTGCTCGTCCACGGCCGTCGCCTCAAAGCAGGCTCTGGATGTCGCGCTCGAGCTTTTCCGGGTCCACCGGGCCGATCGTGTTCTTCACCCGCTTGCCGTCGCGCGAGATGAGCACCGAGGTCGGCAGTCCCACAATCCCGCCGATACCGCCCAGGAATTTGTCCGCCGCGTCCGAATCCCCGATCAGGATGGGATAACTCATCCCCAGCTTCTGCCCGTTGACGTCGAACTTTTCCTTCTCCACGAACGGCTGCACCACTTTCTTGCCCTCGTCGTCCATGGAAACGCCGAGCACCTCGAAGCCCTGCGCGTTGTACTTGTTGCGCAGCTCGATCAGCCAGGGAATTTCCGTGCGGCAAGGATCGCACCAGGTGGCCCAGAAGTTCACCAGCACCACTTTGCCGGCGTAATCCTTCAGGCTCACCGGTTTGTCGTTCAGGTCTTTCAGCACCAGGTCGGGCGCCGGCTGCATCCCGGCGGTGGAAAGTTTCGTCACCGGCGCCGTGTTCTGCGCGTGAGAGGCGCCCGCGGCGCTGCGTTGCGTGCGCTGCACAACAACCGCCAGCGCGGCCACCAGCGCCACCGCGACGAGCAACCAGCTTCCTTTTTTCATGGCTTCCTTCCGTTTTCAGCGCGCGAATTGCTGCAAAAATCCGAGTTTACCCGACAACCAGGTGAAGTGATTCGTGAAAATCAGCGAGCCCACCACGAGCAGCAGGACTCCGCTCAGCACTTCCACGGCGTGCAGATGCTTGCGGAAACGCTGATAGAAATCCATGAACTGGCTCACGCCCAGCGCCGTCACCAGAAACGGAATGGCCAGCCCCGCCGAATAGGCCAGCAGCAGCAGCACGCCCTGCATCCTCGTTTCCTGCGCGCCCGCGATCACCAGCACGGTGCCCAGGATCGGCCCGATGCACGGCGTCCATCCGAACGCAAAGGCGAATCCCAGCAGAAACGCGCCCACCATACCCGGTTGGCCGCCCACGTTGCGCAGATGCACGTCGCGAGTGAGCCAGCCCGAAAGATACGGCCCGGCCAGAAAAATCACGGACGCGGAAAACAGCTGGATCGGCTGCAGGCCGGCGCGCGCGCTCGGCTGCAGTTCCAGGAGCGCGAAGCCCGCAGCCACGAGCACACAGCCTGCAATCAGCCCGATCCGAATGGGGATTCTTACGAGCAGGCCTACCAGGTGCAGCCCAAACAGCACGATCACCGCTCCCGCCACCGGCGCCAGCGCCCCGCGGTTCGCGCGAAGGAATTGCCCCACCGTGGTGGCTCCCGCGCCCAGCGAAACGAACACGGCCGAGAAGCCCACCACGAAGCACAGCGCGCTCCACAGCAGCGTGCTCTGCGCCCCTTCGCCCTTCCGCAACCGGTCCACTCCGATGCCCGAAAGCATCGAGATATAGCCCGGCACCAGCGGCAGCACGCACGGGGAGAGAAACGAAATCAGCCCCGCGACAAACGCTCCGAGATACGTGATTTCCAATTCCGTCTGCATGATTGCGTGCCCGTTTTTGTCGGTCGAACCGCGCGCCAACTGCGATTCTAACAAGCCTGTGAATTGGATGCCTCGAAAGTCTCTCCGGCTTCAATTCAACTCCGGCCGCCGATCGTGCCACTCCGTGGCGCTCTCGTAGAGCCCTGCAAGCTGCCACAGGGCGGCTTCGCGGCCCTCGAACCCGATGAATTGCAATCCGATGGGCAGACCCTCCCGCGTGGCGCCGCAGGGAATGGAGATGGCGGGCGCGCCCCACAGATTTGCCGGCCGGCACAATCGCAGCAGGGCGCCGCGCACTTCCTCCTCTTCGCCGCCGGTCGTCACGCGCTCCTCGCCGATGCGCGGCGCCGGAATGGGCACGGTAGGCGCCACGAGCGCATCCACGCGCTGCGCGCACTCCAGAAATTCCTGCGTTGCCCGCGCGACCACGCCGCGCGCGTCCAGATAATCCGCCGCGGTGATCGCCGCGCCCCACTCCAGCCGCGCGCAAACGTCTTCCGAATACTCCGCCGCTCGCGCCGGAAAATATCCGGCTTCGCGGTGGTACTGATACGCCTCCGCCAGGGCAATCGGGAGCGACGCGCAATTCGCCGCCGCAACTTGCGGCAGTTTTAGCGGCGTAATCCGCACGCCGCGCTTTTCAAGCGCCCGCACCGCGGCATCCACCGCGCTCTTCACCTCCGGCGCCAGCCGCTCGAAGAAGTAATTCTCCGGCCAGCCGAGACGCAGCCGTCGCGCCGGACGCGCGTGCGCAGTCCGCGCGCCCCGGCCGCCACGCATCACCTCGTAAAGCAGCGCAGCATCGCCAACCGTGCGTGTGATCGGCCCGCAGTGATCGAGCGAGGCGCACAGCGGCACAATCCCGTCCATGGGCACCGCGCCAAACGCGGGTTTGAATCCTGTAACGCCGCAAAGCGCCGCGGGAATCCGGATCGAGCCCCCCGTATCGGTTCCCACCGCCGCCGCGCAAAGTCCCGCGGCAACCGCGATCGCGCTCCCTCCGCTCGAGCCTCCGGGAATGCGCGCAGGATCGTAGGGATTGCGCGCCTGCCCGAAGTGGAGGTTGTTGCTGGTGACTCCGTAGGCGAACTCGTGCAGGTGCGTTTTCCCGATCACAACCGCCCCGGCAGCGCGCAGCCGCGCGACCACCGTGGCGTCCTGCTCCGGCACGAAATTCGACAGAATTTTCGTGCCCGCGGTCGTCCGCACACCCCGCGTCCAGATGTTGTCTTTCACCGCGATGGGAATTCCGTCGAGTGCCCCGCGCCATTTCCCGCGCGCCATCTCGCGCTCCGCGGCGCGCGCATCCGCCAGCGCGCTTTCCGCCATCACCGTGATGTAGGCATTCAGCCGCGGATTCAGCTGTTCGATCCGCTCCAGGAACACGCGCACCAGCTCGACGGGCGAGAGCCGCTTCGCGCGGATCAGTGCCGCCAGCCGTTCGATCGGCAAAAACGCCGCGTCGCCCTTCGAAGAAGCCGGCCGCGCGCCTTGCGCCGCGGCCTCTTTCCGCGCCTCCGCTGCCCGCGCGCTCAGAAGAATTTCTCCTGCCGGCGGATGTTCCCTGCCGTCCCGATGTTGGCGATGAGGAACGACACGCGAAACTGGTTCTCGTCCCGCACGGTGGCCAGCGCCAGCCGGCGGTATTCAAACGCCAGCCCGCAGCACGAGCCGTTGTAACTCGCCACCACCGTCTGGTTCTGAATGAAGTGATTTATGAAATCGTAGCTGAGCCCGGTGATCAGATTGAATCCCGGCCGGTTCACTTCCCCGTATCCCGCCTGCAAGCGAACCTGGTTGGAGCGCGGCTGCAATATGGTGTCGCCGTGCGTGAGGAAATGGGACAGCGTGAAAAAGGTCTCGTGGAACGGTTTGACTTTCACCAGCGTTCCGGTTGCCAGCAATTGATTCTTCTGCGTGTCGTAATCCTGGATCAGCTCGAACTCGTAAGTGCCGCCCGGGGAAAGCCGCAGCTCGCTCGTCAGCGGCGAAAGCCTTCTCCGGCCGTCGGCGAAGGCGAACGGCGAGAGTGAATCCAGCGCCTGGAACACGTTTCGCGCTCCGGGCACGAGCGCGCCGCCGAATGTGGGATCGAAATAGTAGACTTGCGAGAGCCGCCAGCTCAGCAGCTCGCTGGTGCTGTCGGACGTGCCGTGGAACAACCGCTGGGTGAGCGAGTACTCCACCTGGTTCGTGTCCGTCAGCGTGTCGTTCTCGTCGAAACGCAGGATGCCGCCGAAGTCGGTGATCCCGGTGACGTACGTATAGGTCACATCCGGCTCGATCACGTGCTTCCAGCGCGAGTCGCCGTCGCCGAACACGCGGTCGAACGAGGGCGGCCGCAGGTCCACGGTCAGCTCCGCGGTTTTCTCCACCAGCGAATTGTTCAGCACCGCGCCGTCGGACTCCTGGTCGCCGTAGCGCGTCACGCGCACGGCAAACGTGGTGGTCAGCCCGATCCAGGGCCCCCACCGCAGCGGCAGCGTCACTCGCGGCGCGATCTCCGTCCGCGAGACGAAGTCCGGCGTCGAAAGCGTCGGGTCCGTCCGGCTCGCTGCATCCGCGTACGTATCGATTCCCACGTACACCGGCCACTTCCAGGGCGCGATGTCCACCGAATCGAAGCGCACCTCCGGGGCCGTGCGCAGCTCGATGGAGGTTTCCGGCGAAACGCTGAAGTAGTTCTTGTAGCCGTTCGCCGCGAAATTCAGGCTGAACCCGTCGAAATTCTTGGTCACAAACGCCGTGCTGGCCACTTCCGCGTCCACCGCCTCCGCGAAGGTGGACGCAAACGCCAGCCGGAACGTTAACGAGGTCAGCGTATTCACGTCTGCCACCGCGCGCCAGCCATCCGGCAGCTCCGCATCCATTTGAAAGCGCGACTGGTGCCCGCCCTGCGGCACGCGCACCCCATTGGCCCCGGGCAGGCCGCGGTCGTCCACTCCGAAAAAGTGATACGAGGCCGAAAAACTGTCGCTCGGCTTCGCCCGCAGGTCCACATACAACGCCGGACCCCGCCGGCTGAACAGCTCGCTGTTGATCGTCGTGTCGAACCAGGTCACCGGCGCCCAGTAGAACGCGTCGCCGATAATGAAGCCCTTCAGCGTGGATTGCCCGATCTCCGGAATCAGGAATCCCGACTGCCGCAGGTGCTCTCCCACGGGCACGGTCGCATACGGCAGAAACAGGATGGGCATGCCGAGCAGCCGGAAATTTGCGTAGTGCAGCCGCGCGTCCTTGTTGATC
>JASHRU010000146.1 GCA_030037225.1 Candidatus Acidiferrales bacterium
AAAGAAGGGATTCGTGGAGCGCGGGATTCTCGAGAGTGGCGATAAGGACCTGCGGGTCTGCAGAGCCGATGAAGACTTCGAGAGCGTCGCGGTTCGCCGTGCGCGGATCTTCCAGGGGCTCGCGGCGAGGCATCAGTCTTTAGCGAGAGCCCCGCGAGTGCGGCCCGCGTCGGAGCGGCATTCGCGCATGGCCCTGCGGGCAGCGGCGCGCGCAGGAGGCATTTCGACGGGACGCACGCGAGCGCCGCGGGCCGCGCCATGCACCAGCGCTTCGAAGGACTGATCGAGCAGCGGGCTGACGCCGAAGACGCCGCCCGATTCCGCGACGGTGAATTCCTGGTGAGCGATTTCCAGGCGGCGCGCGACGCTGAGCACGAGCTGAGAAAGAGAGAGCGCGGCGCCGAACAGGATTTCGCGCGCAGGCGTGTCGCCGGACTCGGCGGCTTCGGCGACGAGAGGGAAAATGCGCGGGAAAACCTCGTCGGGCCCGGCAGCGATGCGCTCCAGCAGCGCGCTCCAGTCGGCGCACTGGAGAGCCGCGGGAATGGAATCCGCGAGGGAGGTGTTGGGGCCGAGAGCGTCGCGAGCGCGGGCTACGGCAGCGACGCCGCGGCGGCCGATGTCGAAGGCGCTGCCTTCGTCGCCGACCCATGGACCGTCGCCACCGGCGCGAACCTGGCGGCCATCCGAGGCGCGGCCCAGAGCAGCGGAGCCGGTGCCAGCGACAATGACGATGCCGGGGCTGTCGCCCAGCCCCGCTTCAAGGGCGATTTCCAGATCGGTGCAGACCTGGACGTGGGCGCGCGGAAACGTTTCCACCAAAAAGCCCATGACGCGCTTGAGCACGCGTGGCTGGCCGGCGCCGGCAATACCCGCGCACACGGCGATAATCGATGCCGCGCCCACCTGGCGGGAGGAAAGCGTTTTCTCCGCGGCAGTGCGAAGCGAGGACTGGGCGCGTTCGAAACCCGCGCGCAGCGGATTGGCGGGACCGGCACTGTGCTCGGCCATGACGTCGCCCTTGGCGTTCAGCAGGACGCAATCGGTCTTGGTGCCGCCCCCGTCAAAGCCAACGTAATATTCTTCGCGGTCTGCCATCGCAGTCCCTGAACTAATCGCAAAATTTCAGCGCCCGGAGCATTTGATGCCGGAGCGGGGAGAAATGCCCTGGCACCCCAGGGGAGATTTCGTGCGGGCGTTTCAATTCCCTTCTCCGATCCGATTGACAGGCCCTACTTGCCCCCATAGTATCGCCCGAATTCGGTGCTCGGCACGATGCCCATTCGCGCGGTGGACCTCGCCGTCCTGCTGCTCTACCTGGGCGGGATCACGGCCTTCGGAGTTCGCTTCCGCCGAAGCCAATCGAACGTCCGCGATTACTTTCTAGGCGGAAGGACAGCGCCCTGGTGGGCGCTGGCCGCTTCCATTGTAGCCACGGAAACCTCCACGCTGACCATCATCGGGACTCCGGCCATTGCCTATGCGGGCACCCTGGCCTTCCTGCAGTTGGCCATGGGCTATGTGGCGGGGCGCATCCTGATCAGCTTGCTGTTCATTCCGGCGTACTTTCGCGGGGAATTCTACACGGCGTATGCGTTGATCGAGAGGCGGTTCGGAAAAGGAACGCGCCGAATCGCAGCGCTGACGTTCCTGGGAACGAGGGCGCTCGCGGAGGGAGTGCGGCTGAATGCGGTGGGGAAAATCGTGAGCGTGGCGTTTGGGACCGGAAGCCGGCTCTCGATCGCGGCGATCACAGCACTGACGCTGTTTTACACGTTCGAGGGCGGGATGAAGGCGGTGATCTGGACGGACCTGGTGCAACTGGTGCTGTACCTGGCGGGCTCGGCGACGGCATTCTGGCTGCTACTCGAGAAAATTCCGGGCGGGTGGAGCGAGGTGACGCGCATCGCGGCAGCGGCCGGCGGAAAATTGTCGGTCTTCGATTTCTCGTTCAGCCTCACGCAGGCGTACACGTTCTGGGCGGGGATCATTGGGGGTACGTTTCTAACGCTGGCGAGCCATGGAACAGATCAGACCATAGTGCAGCGCCTGCTGGCAGCGCGAAACGAACGCGACAGCCAGCGCGCGATCCTGGCGAGCGGGCTGCTGGTGTTCGTGCAGTTCGCGCTGTTTCTGCTGGTAGGAGTGATGCTGTACGCCTACGGGCAGCACGCACCGCTCGAAATCCCCGGCGGCGACCGCGACCGGATTTTCCCGGCATTCGTGGTGGGGCAGATGCCGGCTGGTATTTCCGGGCTGGTGCTGGCGGCGATGTTTGCGGTGGCGATGTCGAACGCGAGCGGGTCGCTCAACTCGCTGGCGTCTTCGAGCATCATGGACTTCGAAGCAGTGCGCGGGCACGGGGAGGGAGATGCGACGCGGCTGCTGGGACTTTCACGGCGGATCACGCTGGTGTGGGGCGTGTTGCTGGGGGCGCTGGCGCTGGTGGATTGGGGGCCGGTGCTCGAAGCCGGATTGACCATCGCGTCGATCACGTATGGCAGCCTGCTCGGCCTGTTCCTGCTGGGGCTGCTGAACCCCCGGGCGACGCCGCGCGGGGCGATTGCGGGGATGATCGCAGGGCTCGCCGTGATTTTGCTGGTGCGGCTGTACACGCCGCTGGCCTGGACGTGGTATGTGCTGGCAGGAACGGTGCCGACGTTTGTTGTGGGCTCGCTGGCCAGCCTGCTGGATAATCCTGCGAAGAGCAACGGGGCGGTATCCGCAGAAAAATGAGCGGCGAAGAGGAAAATCGCACAGAGAACGCCGAAACGAGCGCGCCGGCGGCAGCGGCGCCCCGTGCGCAACTGGTGCAGGGACTGGGCGCGTGGGCGGCGGCAGCCATCGTGGTGGGCACGATGATTGGCACGGGGATTTTCCTGGTGCCCAGCAGCATGGCGCGAGAGAGCCGGTCGATCGGGCTCGTCTTTGTGGCCTGGATTCTGGGCGGGCTGCTCTCGCTGGCGGGAGCGCTGGCCTACGCGGAACTGGGCGCGGCGATCCCCGAGGCTGGCGGCGACTACGCCTATTTGAACCGCGGATTCGGCCCGCGCTGGGGTTACCTGTTCGGATGGATGCATTCGATAGTCGGGCGGCCGTGCTCGGTGGCCACGATAGCGGCGGGCCTGATGCGGTTTTGCAGCTTTCTGCGGCCGACGCTGGCGCGGACGGTGGTGACCTGGCCGATCTGGATGCCCTTCGGCCATGCGCCCTACGACTTCAATCTCACGCCTTCGGAGCCGCTAGCGGCGGGCGCGATCGCGGTGGTGACGTTTGTGAATTATCTGGGCGTGCGGCTGGGAGGGCGGGTGCAGGTGGTGCTGACGGCCATCAAACTTCTGGCCATCGCCGCAGTAATCGTGCTCGCGCTCACGATGAGCCACGGCGGGGTGGTGAATTTCCGGCCGTTCCTGCCGGACTCGTGGGGCGCCGGGGCATGGACCGGAGTGCTGGCGGCGATGGTGGCGGCGGCATGGGCTTACGACGGATGGAGCAACGTGGGCCTGGTGGGATCCGAAGTAATCCGCCCACAGCGGAACATTCCGCTGGCACTGGTGGGCGGCGTCTCCCTGGTGATGGTCATCTATCTGCTGGCCAACGCCGCGTATTTCTGGGCCATGCCGTTCTCGGCTGTGGCGCATTCGCAGCACGTAGCGTCAGACGTGCTCGCCTCGTTTGTAAGCTGGCGCGCGGCACGGTGGCTGACGGTGGCGATGGTGATTTCGGCGCTGGGGACGCTGAATTCTTCGATCCTCACGGGTGCGCGGGTGCCGTATGCAATGGGCAAAGACGGCTTGTTCTTCCGTTTCACGGGAGTCGTGGATCCGTCGCATCACACTCCGGGCGGGGCGCTGGTGTTCCAGGCGTATCTGGCGAGCGTGCTGGCACTAACGGGCACATTCGAGGATTTGTTTTCTCTGTTCATTTTCGCGCAATGGATTTTCTACGGGCTGGTGGTGGCTTCGGTGTACGGGCTGAGGCGGCGCGAGCCCGATTTGCCGCGCCCGTACCGCACGTGGGGGTATCCGTGGATGCCCGCCATCTTCATAGCAGGCGCGCTGGCGCTGACCATCGGGTTGTGGACGGCGCGGCCGGTACGGTCAACCATCGGACTCGCGCTGATTCTTCTGGGAT
>JASHRU010000147.1 GCA_030037225.1 Candidatus Acidiferrales bacterium
CGCCCCGGCTGGTGGGCGCGGTGCGCCGGGCGGCGGCAAGACGCGATTCGCAGGCACTCGCGCGCGCGGCGCACGCGCTCAAAGGCGCTGTGGGCCATTTCGGCGCGCAAACGGCCCGTGCGGCCGCAGCGCGGCTCGAGGATTTGGGAAAACGGGACGAGAAGAAGGGAGTCAAGGAAGGGCTCGCCGAACTCATGCCCGCGGTAGATGCGTTGCGCCAAGTGCTCGCCGATTTTGCCGGAGGGCGAAAGGCAGGCGCGTCCAAGCGGAAAGTAAAGGGACGAATAAAATAACGACGCGGCTCTACGGAGGAAGCGTGAAAACCATACTGGTTGCCGATGACGACCGTATCCTGCGGACATTTGCGGGCAGGCTGCTGAAGAAACAGAAGTACGGAGTGGCGACCGCGGCGGACGGACAGGCCGCGGTGGCCATGCTGAAGAAGAAAAACTTCGACCTGGTGCTGCTGGACCTGTGGATGCCGAAGATGAACGGGTTCGAAGTGCTGGCACTCGTGAAGCAGCAGCCCAGGCCGCCGCGTGTGGTGATTATGACGTCGGACGAAACGCCGGAGGCCATGCTGCGCGCCGTGCGCGAACAGGCCTATCGCTACATCACCAAGCCGGTCGAGCCCGCGACGCTGCTCGAGGTGGTGGAGGACGCGCTGGAAGAGCGGCCGGAGGCCCCGCCCATCGAGGTGATTTCCGCCAAACCCACCTGGGTCGAGCTGCTGGCGCCCTGCGACCTGGACTGCGCGCGCCGCATCCACCTGTTCCTGAGCCAGTTGAAAACGGATTTGCCGGAGGAGGCGCGCGAACGCGTGGGACAGGCCTTCCGCGAATTGCTGACGAATGCGGTGGAGTGGGGAGGGAAGCTGGACCCGAACCGCAAAGTGCGTGTGTCGTACGTGCGCACGCGGAAGATGGTGCTCTATCGCATCGCGGACCCTGGCCCGGGCTTCAAATTCGAGGGATTGACGCACGCGGCAGTGGGTTACGAGGGTGACGATCCCACAGCGCACATGGAGGAGCGCGAAAAGAAGGGACTGCGCCCCGGCGGGCTGGGGATCTTCATGACGCGCGAACTGGTGGACGACCTCGTCTACAACGAGAAGCAGAATGAAGTGATCTTTGTGAAATACCTGCAGTAGCGGAGACCGCGATGCGAAATACAGGCTACTCCGCGCGCAGCGTTTGCGACGGATCCACCTGCGCAGCGCGCCATGCGGGAATCCAGCACGCCAGCACGGAAACGGCCAGCAGCAGCGCGACCATGCCGAGATAGGTGGCCGCGTCGAGCGGCCCCACGCCGAACAGCAGAGTGACGAGCGCCCGGCTGGCGGCCATCGCTCCGCCCAGCCCGATGATCAAGGCCAGACCGGTGAGCGACATTCCCTGGCGCAACACCATGGCGATAATACTGCCCCGCGTCGCGCCGAGCGCGGAACGCACGCCGATTTCGCGAATGCGCTCGGTGACGCTCCCGGAGATCACGCCGTAAATACCAATCGCGGCGAGCACGAGGGCCATCAGCGCGAACGCTTCGAAGAGCACGAGCGCGAAATGGCGCTGGGCCTCGGAAGCCGCGAGCAAGTGGTCCATGGTGGCGACGCGAACGATGGGCTGGTCCTTATCGACGGACCAGACGGCGCGGCGGATGGCCGGCGCGAGCGCGGCCACGTCGCCCGAACCGCGGATGACCAGGGACATGGGATTATCCACCCAGTACCACTGCTGCGGCCCCACGTAAACGGCGTCGGTTTGACCTAAGGCCAGCGAGGTCTGCTTCACGTTCCCGACGACGCCCACGATGATCGACCACGGCTCTCTCGGATTTCCACTGCCGGGGCCGATGCGGATTCCGTTTCCGATGGGATCGCGGCCTGGAAATTTCCGTTTGGCCAGCGATTCGCTGATGACGATGGCGGTTGGCGCGCCGATGGTGTCGTGCGAGTTGAGAAGGCGGCCGTGCAGGAGCGGAATGCCCATGGCCTCGAAATAGTTGGGGCTGACGGAATAGCGCAGCACGCTGCCATCGTCCTGCGGGTTGAATTCGTTTTCGAATTCCACGCCGTAGCCGTCCAGATCGCCGCTGAGCGGCAACTGGCTGGTGAAGGCTACGGCCGTGACGCCCGGCACGCGCTCGACCGCTTCGCGGGCCTGCTCGAAGAACTGATACCGGGCCATATCGATGTCGTACTGGTGGCCCGTTTCCTGCACCTGCATGGTCAGAAGTCCCGAGGCGTGGAAGCCCACATCCACGGAAAAGAGCCGCTCGATGCTGCGCAGAAGCAATCCGGCGCTCACCAGCAGCACGAGTGCCAGCGAAACCTCGGCGACCACGAGCGCATGGCGCGTGAACTGGTGGCCGCCGATGGAGTGTCGCGAGCTCTGTCGCAGTCCGGACTGAACGTCCGCGCGAGTGGCATGCATGGCGGGAATCAAGCCGACGGCCATGCCAATCAGCGTGGTGATGGCGAGCGCAAAGGCGAAGACGGCACCGTTGACGGCAATGGCGCCGATGCGCGGCAGGTCCGCCGGCGCGAGCGCCACGAGCGTACGAATGGAAAACTGCGCCAGGAGCACGCCGAGCGCGCCTCCCAGCGCCGCGAGCAGTAGGCTCTCCGTGAGCAGTTGCCGCACCAACCGCTCCCGCGCGGCTCCCAGTGCGACGCGCACCGACATTTCTCCCCGCCGCTGCACGCCGCGGGCGAGCAGCAGATTGGTGACGTTGACGCACGCGATGGCCAGCACCAGCAGAACGGCGCCGAGAATCGCCAGCAGTGCCGGCCTCACCGTGTGCGTGATTTCGACTTGTAGCGCATTGGCGATGAAGCCGAATTGCAAGTTGGCCCAGGGTGCGCGGGGAAAATCAGCGACGGGATTGTGCGCGATTTCGTTCAGGTCGCGGCGGGCCAGCTCCGTCGGCATACCCGCGCGCAGCCGGCCCAGCATCTGCATGTGATGGCCCCATTCGCGCGTCGAAAAGTTGCTGGCGTGCTCTGTGTCGTACTGCATGGGCCGCCAGACGCGCGCGGGGGGCGCCATCACATTCTCGAACGATCGCGGCATGACGCCGATGACGGTCCAGAGGTCGCCATCGAGCGTGATTTGCTGCCCTACGATCGCCGGGTCGGCCTGGAAACGGCGGCGCCAGAGCGCGTCGCTCAGGATGACCACTCTGGGGCCGTTGAGCACGTCGTCCGAGGCCTGGAAGTCGCGCCCCATCGCGGGCGATACGCCGAGCACGCGGAAATAATCGGCCGTCACACGCTGGCCGTCGAGCCGCTCGGGCGGCGTCGCGCCGGTGCCCGTGAGGGTGGGCTGCCAGAGGGGCGCATCGGCCGCGGCAAGAGTTTCGAAGGAATGATTGCGCTGCGTCACCTCGCGCCAGGTATGGAACGTGACCATCGAGCGCTCGCCCTCGTTCGAATCCCAGATCAGCAGGATGCGGCCGGGCTGGGGGTAGGGTAGCGGTTCAAAGAGGATGGGATACACGGCGCTGAAAATGGCCGTCGAAGTGCCCAGGCCGAGCGCCAGCGTGATCACGCTCACCACGGTGGAGCCGGGGCTGCGACGCAGGCGGCGGGCGGCGTAACGCACATCGGCAAAGAACGCGGCGAGTGCGTTCTCCCAGCCGTAGGAGCGCACCTCTTCGCGCACCTGCGTCGCGTTGCCGTATTCCAGCTGGGCCGCGCGCCGCGCGGCTTCCGGAGTCATGCCGCGGGCGACGAGATTGGCGCTGGCCTCGTCGATGTAGTGCTCCACCTCGTCGGCCACGTCGCGGTCAGCCGCATCGCGGTTTGCGAGCACGCGCAGCCCGCGGGAAATCTGGCGCCAGAGCGACATGGCGTCACCCCTCCACCTTCAACAGGCGCGCGATGGCCCCGGCTCGCCGGGCCCACTCCGCCGTTTCCACCTCGAGCTGCTTCTTGCCGGCGCGCGTCAGCCAGTAGAACTTCGCCCGGCGCGAATTTTCCGTCTGCCGCCATTCAGAGTCGAGCCACCCGGCGCGCTCCAGCCGCTGGAGCGCGGTGAGCAGCGAGCCGGGATTCACTTTGAAGACGCCGCGCGAAATCTGCTCCACGCGGCGGGCGATACCGAAGCCGTGCATGGGTTCGAGGCTCAGGGTTTTCAGGATGAGCATATCGAGCGTGCCCTGGATCACGTCGGTCGTCGCGTCGTCCATAGCGCCTCCGGTTTCGAGCGTGCTGGGAGGCTAGCAGGCCTCATCTTGATTGTCAAGATGTGATTGCCAAGAGCGTAGGGTCGGCGGTAGGGGCACGACATGTCGTGCCCCTACTAGGAAATGCGCTCAGGGCGTGGCTTTGAGCAATTGCCGCAGGGCCGCCGGAATTTTCCGCATCAGCCGCGCCGCATAGGTGGGAAGCAGCGCGCTCTCGGCGGGCGCGCCCGTCTGCTCGCGCAGGTAGGCCCGCGAGGGGAACATCATCTGCCAGGCGATGCTCGCCGCCGCGGGGCGGCCGAGATAGGCCGAACCGAGGCTCACCGAAGCGCCTCCGGGCCCGTCCAGCAGCCGCGAGCGTGCCGCAGCTTCAGCCGCGCCCTCGCCGAGCGAGCGCCTCAACAGTAAATCCCCAATCGGGCCGGGACGCAGCGCGTGTAGCACGCGCGGAGGTACGCTCGCGGGCACAAAAGCCACAGCCCAATCGAGCGCCAGGCCCACGCCCGGTCCCCAGGGCATGCGCCGCGCCGCAGAGAGAAACCCGTTCCATTCCACGTCGCCGCCCTCGCGCTCGAGAAACGCGGCCACGTCGCACAGGTAGCGCAGCCGCGCGAAGCGATGCGTGATTTGATTGGCGCACAGGTAGAGCAGAAGGTTCTCCTTCGTCATGCCGGAGGCGAAGACGCGCGCGGCAAGCGGGTCACGCCGGACGTAGGGCAGCAGCCGCTGGTGGAGATCGAGGTAAAACGCCGGATTGGAACTGCGGACGTAGAGAAGCTCTTGCGCACGCGCGAGCGACTCGATTTTGCCGCCGGTCTGCCGCGCATAGCCGAGCTCGCCGAGCAGCGCGTCGGCCCGCGCGAGGCTGGCAGGCTCGACCAGCAGGTCGAGATCGGAAATCTGCCGCACGCCGATGTCTCCGTACAGGCGTTCGCTCAGGCCGGGGCCCTTCAACGGCCAATGGCGCAGTGCGGCGCCGGTGAGCGCGGCGGAAATGCGCGATTCTTCCGCGGCCAGCCGCAGGTTGCGCAGGCTGTTCAGGCTGTAGATCGATTCGAGGCGTTCGCGTACAGGAACCGGCAGCCGCAGATTCCTCGTGCGGACCGCCAGCAGCGGCGCGACGCCCTGCTCGGCCGCCAAACGGATCAGCGCCTCCCAGTCCCGCGCGCCATTTGCGCCCGCCGCAGACGATCCCTCGCCCGCACGCGACGGCGCCGTGCAGAGAGACAAAAGCTCCCGTGCGAGATCGGGCTCGTGGGTGCGGCTCACGCGGCGGTTTGAGGCAACGGAGCGATCTGGATCAGGCCGAGGCCCGCGTGGGCTCCGGGCGCGAACGCCGCCAGGGCCGTTTCGGCGATGCCAGACGGAAACGTCACCAACCCTCTCGCCAACATATTCGCACTGGGCACGCCCGTGCGATAGAAGGATTTTTCGCAGTCGGCGGAGGAGGGGCCGCGCATGCTGCCTTCGGTCCAGGCCAGGCCGGGGCAGCGCGTGCAAATTCCCATGTGCGCGCACGTGGAGCACACCGGCAAGTCGCGCATGCGGATCGAGCGCACTTCCAGAAGCTGCGGCGATTGCCGCCAGATGTCAAGAAATCGCTGCCGCCGCACGTTTCCCGAAGGCAGCGGGAACTGCACGCAGGGATACACGTCGCCGTAAGGCGAAACGTAGCAGGCGGAATGGCCCGCGCTGCACGGCAGCCCGTCGAGCTCCGCGTCGCCCACCGGAGGCGGCGGCGCGCAGAACGATTCCACGTCGCCCACCAGTTCGTTGTCGTGGAACAGGCCCGCCAGTTCGGAGCCGGGGATGCGCAGGTCCAGCACCGAGCGATCGCCGGTGATCATGGGAGTCACGGTGGGATCGGCGGAATAGGTGGCGCCCAGTTCGCGGGCCAGCGCGGCGACGGCTTTTCGGTCGGCCAGATTGCTGCGCATCATCACATTGGCCATGGCCACTTTGATCCCCGCGGCGCGCAGCGCGCGGACCCCGCGAAGCGTGCGCTCGAGCGAGCCGGGTAGCTTGGTGATTGCGTCGTGCACCTCCGGCCGGTGCGAATACACGCTGATTTGGATCTGCTCGACGCCGAGAGAGCGAAGGCGCTCCGCTTCCGCCTGGCGGATGAGCACCGCGTTCGTCTTTAACTTGACGTTGAATTGGAGCGCGCGGGCCCGCCCCACGAGGTCCCAGAAATCGCGGCGGATCATCGGCTCGCCGCCGCTCAGCGTGAGGAAGAAAACTCCCGCGTCGGCGAGCTGGTCGAACAGATTGAGCAGCTCTTCCGTGCCCATTTCCCCCTGGTCATCGTGCTCCAGGTAGCAGTGCTCGCAGCGCTCGTTGCAACGCCAGGTGAGGTCCACGTGCACGGCGAAGGGCACACCCAGGCGCATGGCTTTCTGGGTGAGTTCGGCAATCAGCATCATCGCGGGCTTCCGCTCGCGGCGGCGGCCTGGGCTCCGGGCGCCTCGATCGGCTGCTCGGAGACGAACAGGATGCCGTGAGCGGCCAGCGCGCGCACAAACTCCTCGGCGTCGCGCAGCGCCGTGGGATGGTCCACATCATAGCTGGAGCACACGCGGTCACGCACGATTTGGTCGAGCGGCGTGCGGCCGTCAGCGGACTCCCACAGCACCGCGGCCACGTCGCTGAGCGAGAAGAGCGTCGAGTCCAGCGCCGACATCACAACCATTTCGTCGCCCAGGCGGCGCGCGGCCACTGCGGTGCTTCGGGCGATGTAGGTCGCGCTCATTGGATCAGCTCCCAGACGCGGGAATCAGGCGCAAATTCGAGGCGAAAAACCGGCACCGAGCCGGCGAGCGCGCACGCCGCTGAAAAAACCTGCGAAACCAGATCGGCTTCGCGCGCGAAGAACAGCACGTTGCGCATCAGACGCCGCGCGGCCTCGGCTTCCGCAACGCGTTCCAGCCGGTTTTGTGCTCCGTGTTCCAGCAGATAAACGGCCGCGAGCGGGGCAGAAACGTTTTCCCCCTGGATTCCCAGCTCGCCGGCAAACGGCGTGCCGTACACCCGGAAGCCACCATTTTCGCGCCGCAGATAGGAGATCTCGTCCGTAAGCAGTTGCACGTCCGGGGGCGCCAGCCGCGCCATCGTGGTTTTTCCCGCGCCCGAAACGCCCGAGAACAGATAGCCGCGCCCGCCGCGTATTCCACCCGAAGCATGCAGGAGCAGGCCGCCCGCCGGAGCCAGCAGCAGCGAATGCACAATGCGCAGAAGCGTGTCCACCGAGTAGGGGTTGGGAATGCAGACGAGTTCGCCGCGGCGCGAGCGAAGATCGAATGCCGCGCGGAATTCTCCGCGGGAGAGGAGCCAGCGCCCCTCCTCGCAGCGCACCTCGAGATCGATCTCTTCGGGAAGCGGCTCGGGCCGGGCGGCAAACAGCTCGAACTCCATTTCCGCGCGCCCTCCCGGACTCACAAAGTTGGAATATCGCCGCGCCAGCAGCGCCCAGAATTCCGGGTCCGGAGCCCGCAGCCGGAGCGGCAATCCGCCGATTTCGATGGTCAGGCCCAGGCGACTCAGTTCGGGATGCGATCCGGCGGCAACCGGCGGCGCAGGATCCACGGCCGCGCTGGTATTGGGCGTGAGCATGACGTCTGCGCGATGCTCCTCAAATGCGCTTCTGTGCCGCCATCAGGGCTCGTGCGGCCCACGAGGAGCGCCGCACCAATTCCGCTACCAGGCTGCGCACCGGCCCGAGCCTCGGGGGCGGCAGCCGCCGGCCTTTGCGTTCCACGCTCGCCAGGCGGCCCAGAATTTCGGTTTCGACCACGGGCGCGTCGCAGGAGGGCAGGGCGTCACCCCGCGTGCGCAGCCGCGCGGAAGCTCCCCCCACCATTCGCTCCGCCACACGATGCACAAAGCAACGGCCCTCTCGCAGGAACACCACGATGTCTCCCACTACGATTTCTTCGGGAGCGCAACGCCGGAACGTAAGCACGTCGCCCGGAAACAGCGAGGGCAGCATGCTCGAACCGCGCACGCGCAAGCTCATCCTCTCCCCGCGCTGCAAGAGCTCGGCCGCCAGTTCGATCCGCACTTGGGTTTCCGCTGCTGTGTTCATCACCGGCTCGAGGCACTGAACTAAGAATTGATCTTCACCAAATTGCAAGCGCCCGAAGTGCCTTGTATCTTGCCGCACTGCAGGGCCATTGTCTCGAATACTTTTTCGGAGCGGAAGCTGGGTTTCCTGTAGTGCTTTCTCGCCTCGCAATCGGCGGCAGTGCGGCGGTCCGGAAGCCCGGCGGAGTTGTTTACGTGCTCGCTCACTCGAGTCCTCCCATGGTCAGTTCGACCCCGCACACTTCGGTCCCGCGATCGCCGGTGAGGTCGCGAGCGAAAGAGGCCTGAAGCACTTCACGTGGTGAATCTTCGCGTCCACCGGTCCCCCTCCACCATATTCCGCTGGGTGTGCCGGGTGGGACTCCTTCCCGATTCGGGAGCGGAGCAGCGCCACAGCGGAAGCAGTTTCAGTCTAGCAGTCGCCTTCTCAGGGGCAACTCCATGTTTTGCCTATGTTTCCTGACGTGGAATAGCACTACCCACAATGACCTGGGCTCCCCGAAGTGGTTTCCGGGCCCGGAGGGGTACCTGCACAACCCACGAACCGGGCGGCGCGAAATTCAGCCAGCCACCGGTTGCCTGGCGCCGCGAGCGGGGATCACTGCAAGGTGGATTGAGTCAATTTGACTCCACAACGGTGGGTTCCACAGTTCGCTGAATTTGCCTGCGTCGTGAAGTAAATGCTGGAAGCCTGCGCGATGTTGCTGACGTTGTCCACGATGATTCCGCTGGTGCCGCCCGCTTCCGCCACGGGCGCCACCCCTCCCGTGCCGCCCAGCGTGGGGGTGGTGGTTGTACTGATGTCGAAGAACTCCACTTCTGCCGCGGTCATCAGCCCCAGAAAAATGCGGTCCACTCCGTTCTGGAATTCCGTCAGAGGAGAGCAGGCTTCGCCGTTATTGGCGCTCAGGGCCACGCTTGTGGCGTCCACCGTTGTGTTCATCTTTGGCGGACTGCCAGTGAACCCCACGCGGTAGAGCTCGGGAGTCCTGCCTCCCCCGGTAGCCACTCCGCAAACGTAGAAAAACCACGCGGTGGTGGTCCCAATTCCGTTGGCATTGCCGGAAAAATAGGCGGCATTCAACGCGCCGGCGTGGATGGGAACCACCTCAGTGGTTCCGATGGAGGCTACCTGCACAGTGCTGAAGCTCGAGGTGCTGGCCTGCACCACCAGAGCGGTGCTTTCTCTCGCGTGGCCGCCGAGAGCCGCGTTGTCGCCCGTGGACACGTAGAGGAGTCCGTTCACCACATCCACAACGGGAGGATCGTCAATTCCCCCGTCAGCCCGGCCGCTGCCGATGGCCAGCGGTGAGCCGGTGATTGCCGTGCCGCCGGACGTGAATCCGTAGAGGTCGCCGTTGGCGCTGCCCACAAAAATGTTTCCGGTGTCGAAGTCCACCACCGGACCGGTGAGCGTTGTTGCGCCCGCCGTCAGCGGCCAGGGCGCGCCGGCAAGAGCGGGAGTTCCCTTAAACACGCCCGTAATTTTGAACAGCATGCCGTTGTCTGTTCCCACATAGGCGAAGTCATTGTAGTAATCCATAAAGGGTGGGGAATTGGTGTCCGCCGTCCCGCCCGTCAGGGTCACGCTCACCATTTGCGTCGTGGGAACCACGGGGGCAGTCACCGTGCCCTGGCCAGCCACCGGAGTCAGCACGTGGAAAATCGCCGGGCTGTTCCCGTCCAGAAATGCCACCTTGGTTCCGTCCAGCGAAATGATGGGCGAGGTGCGCGTGCGCGTGGTGCCCGTGGTTGCCGGCCGATAGGCCCACAGAATCGTTGCGGCCGTATCGGTTCCGCAGCTTGTGGAGCTCGTCCCTGAATACAGGTTGTTGAAGGCGGCGATGGTGGCCTGCGCGGCCGTGCCGTTTACATTGATCGGAAAAACCACAAAGTCGTTTGCGCAGCTCGGCGTCGCATTCACGTTGAACGAGTACTTCGCCGGATACATGTCTGCCGCGGCGCCGGCCGCGCCCAAAGATACGCTCCAATCCGGCCGGAACTCGGGGGAGGGACCCGGGCGTCCATGCACCGGGCGAGGCAGATTTTGCGCTTCATTCGCAGCGCGCAACAGGTTCAAGTAATTCCAGTACGCGCGCGGGTCGCGCTCGCTCAGCGCCAAAGCCCGCAGTGACGTGCCCCGCGGGTACTGCACGTGTCGGCTGCTCCAGTCCACCACCTGCCCCATCCGTCCGGGGAGCGGTTTCTGCACCAGCCCCTCACTGCTCGTGGCCACCAAGGCGGCGAAAAGAAGCGGGACCACCGTGGGGACCGTGAATCGTCTGAGCGTTTGGACGAGTGAACGCAACATGTCACCTCGCCGGCGTCGTCGCCGAATTTCCCTGTGAACCGTGTCCCGGATTGGGAACTGCGGCGGTTCGCAATGAAGCCATTTCAGTCTAGGGGTCGTCCGTAGGGGCGGAGCGCAAAGTTTCCATAAAGTTTCTTGTCAGGTAAGAGGTATCGAACTCGATACGATTACCCTCGGTGGCCTGTCGCGGCAGGACGTGAATCTAAGGGATGGCTCAAAGCGGGTCAAGCACGATTCGGCGCGGATTGTGCCCGGGACTCGGCCAGGAGCTGCGCGCACCCATAGACCGTCTTCGTGTGGGGCATCGGAATATTGAGCCGTTCGCCCAGCTCGACCACAGCGCCGACGATGGCCTCCAGTTCCATCGGACGGCCGGCTTCGAAGTCCTGAAGCATGGAGGTCTTGTGCGCCCCCACGGCGGCAGCACCGGCCATGCGCTGCTCAATCGAGATGGGCAGCTCGAATCCGAGGGCGCGGGCGACGGCTTCGGTTTCTCTCATCATCTCGCGTGCCAACTCGGAAACCTCCGCATCGCTGGTTATCTGGGCGAGCGTGGCGCGCGTGAGCACGCTGGTGGGGTTGAAAGCCACATTGCCCATCAGCTTCACCCAAATCTCGTGCCGGATTCGCGCGGTGATGGGGCAGCGCAGGCCCGCGGCGATCATCGCTTTGGCGATCTGCCGGCAGCGTTCGGAGCGGGAACCGTTCGGCTCGCCCAGCGAGATGCGGTCGCCCTCGGTATGGAGGACGACGCCGGGCCGGACAATCTCGCTCGCAAAATAAACGATCGAACCCACAACGCGGCGAGGCTCGATGGCGGCGGAAATCACGCCGCCAGGATCCACGCGCTCCAGGCGAGTCCCCGCGAGTGGGCCGCCGCCCGACTGGAAAAACCACCAGGGCACGCCGTTCTGCGTGCTGACCACGGCGGTTTCCGGGCCGAGGACGGGCGCCAGTTGCCGCGCCAGCGCGGGCAGGCCCTGCGCCTTTACCGCCAGCACCACCACATCGGCTTGGCCAGCCTCTTCCAGGCTCGCCACGACGCGCGGGCGGGCCTGGAAATTTCCTTCGGCACTCTCCACCTGCACGCCATTCTCCTGCATCGCGCGCAGGTGTGGACCTCGTGCGAACAGGCTGACGTCGAGACCGGCGCGCGCCATACGCGCCCCCAGGTACGCGCCAATCGCCCCAGCGCCTGCAATCACGAATTTCATGGCACTCCGCCCTTCAGGATGGCCGCGGCCACCGCACCGCGGCGAATCTTTCCGGTGGCCGTCTGAGGAATGCTCTCGACAATGTAAAGCTTCTTGGGACATTTGAATTCGGCCAGCCGCTCGCGGCACCAGGCGAGTATTTCTTCTTCCGCGCGCGGTTCGGCGAGCGTGACGGCCGCGGCCACTTCTTCGCCGAGCTGCGCGTGCGGAAAGCCGAAGGTGACCGCGGCCGTCACCGCGGGATGGCTCAGCAGAACTTTGTCCACTTCGCGCGGAGAAATCTTTTCTCCGGCGCGGTTGATCTGCTCCTTGATGCGGCCGGTGATGTGCAGATAGCCATGGGAATCGAGGAAGCCTTCGTCCCCGGTGCGAAACCAGTTGCCGATGAAAGCCGTGGCGTTCGCTTCGGGGTCGTTCTCGTAGCCCCGGAAGACGCTGAGTCCACGGATTGCGATTTCGCCGCGATGACTGTGCGGGAGGTGCACTCCCTTTGCGCCCAGAACGCTGATTTCCACGCCCTGCGGCTTGCCCACAGACCCCGGCCTGCGCTCGTCGGGCGGCAGCGGGTTCGAGGACATCTGATGGGCGGCCTCCGTCATCCCGTACGCTTCCACAAGGGGCACGCCGAACTCGGCCTCGATCTTGTGGATCACCTCCACCGAGAGTGGCGTGCTGCACGAACGAATGAACCGCAGCGATTCCGCGCCGGGGGGCTTCCCTCTGCCGTGCGAGCGGGCCAGGAGCACCTGATGCATCGTGGGCACGCCTGAGTACCAGGTGACGCGGTGCTCCACCACGTGGCGCCAGAACGCGAGCGCATCGAACCGCGACGGCAGCACCACGGAGCCGCCGGAGGCGAACGGCGCGAGCACCGAAGCCACCAGCCCGTGCACGTGAAACAGGGGCATGATGCACATCGAGACGTCTTCCGGCGCGAGCCCGTACGCGGTAACGATGTTTCGCGCCGAAATCGTCAGGTTGGCATGTTCGAGCGGCACGCGCTTCGGTTTCCCCGTGCTGCCGCTCGTGTGCAGGACGAGCGCGACGTCCTGCGGAAGCGAGAGGCAGAAGGGGGTCACGTGAGGGGCGTTGAACACGCGGACTGCTCCGTCGCTATCCATCTCCGCCGACAGCACGGGAAGCGAGCGTTCGGCGGCTGCGCGCCGCGCCTCTTCGGCGCCCGAGGACGGGCAGATGAGCGTGCGTGCGGCGGTATCGTCCAGATAGAAGCAGAACTCGTCGTAGCGGTAGGCGGGATTGAGGGGCGCCGCCGTACCCACCATCGAGGCGGCGAGAAAACTCACCAGCGCAGGCAGGCCGTTTGGCAGAACGATGGCCACGCGGTCGCCCCGGCGAATCCCCGCGCCGGCGAGGACCGAGGCCATCTCGACCGCCTGCCGCTCGAGGGAGTCGTAGGTTACGCGGAGGCCCTTTTCCGGCAGGATGATTGCGGTGTGCGCGCCGTCGGCGAAGTGAATCAGGTCGTGAATCGTCTCGGGAATGGACTGGGGATCGGCTCTCATCGCCTCTCACGCGGCCGGCTACCCGCTTCGGTCTGTGGGAAAACATTACCGGGAGCCAGCCGCATTCACAATGCTAGACTCAAACGGATTGCCGCACGCCCCGAGAAATCGGGAGGAAGCGCGTAGGCCTAAAGGCGCACACTCCCCCGCTCGCGCCATGGTTAGCCCGCCCGGTAGGTATCCTGCCGGTTCTTGTGATGGCTCGGCTTGCCGATTCGTGGTCTTTGACTCGTTCCCGGAATCGTCCTAACATTCAGCCGCGCTGGGACGCCCTCCTCCGCGTCGGCTATGATTGGTCAAACTTTCTCGCGCTATAAAATCGTAGACAAACTGGGCGGTGGCGGAATGGGTGTGGTGTACAAAGCCGAGGACACCGACCTCGGACGCTTTGTCGCCCTCAAGTTTCTGCCCGAAGACCTGGCCCGCGACCCTGTTTCCCTGGAGCGCTTCCGCCGCGAAGCGCGCGCGGCCTCCGCGCTGAATCATCCCAACATCTGCACCATCTACGAAATCGGCGAAGACAAGGGCCAGCGCTTTATCGCCATGGAGTATCTGGATGGCGTGACGTTGAAGCACATCATGAGCGACGGGCAGATGCCGGTCGAGCGCATCGTGGAGATTGCCATCGACGTGGCCGATGCTCTCGACGCCGCGCACGCCCAGGGCATCGTCCATCGCGACATCAAGCCGGCCAACATCTTCATCACCAAACGCGGCCACGCGAAGATTCTGGATTTCGGCTTGGCAAAAGTGACCACGCGTGCCGAGGGCGAAGTCTCCGACGTCACCATGACGGTCGACCGCGAACATCTGACCAGCCCGGGCACCGCTGTGGGCACCGCGTCTTACATGTCGCCGGAACAGGTGCGCGGCAGGGAACTGGACGCGCGCAGCGATCTCTTTTCCTTCGGAGTCGTGCTCTATGAGATGTCCGCAGGCGTTCTGCCTTTCCGCGGCGATTCAAGTGCCGTCGTTTTTGCGGACATTCTGACGCGCGCTCCCGTTCCCTTGGTGCGGCTGAACCCGGACCTTCCTCCGGATCTGGAACGAATCATTGCGCGCGCACTCGAGAAGGATAAAGACCTGCGCTACCAGCACGCCTCGGAAATGCGCTCGGAACTGAAGCGGCTGAAGCGCGACACAGACTCCAAGCATCACGCCGTCGCCTCGGGAGGGTATTCCGGCGAAGTGGCCGTGGCGCCTAGCGCCTCCGGCGCGCCCGCAGCGGCCCCGAGTTCCTCCTCGCAGGCGGCGGCAGCCCCTTCTGCCGCCTCGCCCGCAGTGGCGACGCCCTCCGCTACGCAGCCTGCGGCGGCCGCCCCCTCTGGTTCGCAGGCCGTGGCCGCGCCCGCGGCGACCGAGGCCGCCGTCGCTGCTAAACCGCGCAGAATTCCCTGGAAGATTGTGGCTCCGGCCGGAGTTGTGTTGCTCCTGGCCATCGCCGCAGGCGTGTACTGGAAGCTTCGCCCCACGGTGAAGCTGTCGGAACGCGATACCATTGTGCTCGCGGATTTCAGCAACTCCACCCAGGACACTGTTTTCGACGATACGCTGAAGCAGGCACTTGCCATCCAACTCGAGCAGTCGCCGTTCTTGAATGTCCTCTCCGATTCCAAAGTCAACCAGACTCTGAAAATGATGAACCGGCCGCCGAGCGAAAAGATTACGCGCGAGGTGGCGCGGGAAATCTGCCAGCGCAGCAACAGCAAGGCAATGCTCACCGGCTCGATCGTGAGCGTAGGCAATCGTTACTTGATCGGCTTGAAGGCCGTGGATTGTCAGAGCGGCGACACGATCAGCAGCACGGAAGCACAAGCCGAGGACCGCGACCGCGTACTCAAAGCTTTGGGGGATGCGGGAAACCAATTGCGCGAAAAGCTGGGCGAGTCGCTGGCCTCGGTGGAGAAATTCAATAAGCCGCTGGACCAGGCCACCACATCGTCGCTTGAGGCGCTGAAGGCGTTCACCGAGGGCCGCAGGGCGTCCCGTGAGAAGGGCGAGCCGGCCGCGGTGCCCCATTACAAGCGCGCGCTGGAACTGGACTCCAATTTCGCCCGGGCGTACGCCTCCCTGGGAATGGCGTGCTACAACCTCGGCCAGGTAAGCCTGGGCATGGCAGACTTCAAGCGCGCCTACGAGCTGCGCGAACGCGTGAGCGAGCGCGAGCGCTATTACATCGAGACCCTGTATTTCGCCAATGTGACGGGCGAACTCGAGAAAGCCGACCGCAGCTACACGCAATGGCTGCTCGATTATCCCAGCGATTACGCGGCGCACGGCAACTTGGGCCGCAATTACAACATTCTGGGTCAATATGAAAAGGCCATCGAAGAAACGCGAGCCTCTCTTCGCCTCGCTCCCAACAGTGTCGCCCTGTATACCAATTTGATCGGCGACTACCTCTCCCTGAACCGTATCGAGGATGCTAGGAACGCTCTGGACGAGACCCAGGAGCGAAAGCTGGATGGACCGACCCTGCGACTGGGCCGGTATTTCCTGGCCTTTCTCCAAAACGACCCCGCCGCAATGCAGGAACAGCTCAACTGGGCGACGGGGAAGCCGGGCACCGAAGACATGATGCTGTCCACGCAATCGGATACCGAGGCTTACTTCGGGCATCTGGCGAAGGCCCGCGAATTCTCGCAGCGCGCGGTGGATGCAGCCACGCGGGCCGATGCCAGGGAAACCGCGGGCATCTGGCGCGCGAATGAGGCCCTCCGCGAAGCTGAGTTCGGCAACGCCGCGCAGGCCCACAAGGTGGCGGAGCAAGCTCTGGCACTGAGCGCCGGGCGCGATATCGAACTATTGGCGGCTCTTACTTACGCCCGCGCGGCCGATCCTGCCGCCGCTCAGAAACTCTCCGACAAGCTGGACCGTGAGTCTCCGCTCGACACCATGATCCAGGGCTACTGGCTACCGACCATCCGAGCCGCGATCGAGTTGGACCATGGCAACGGCCAGAAGGCAATTGATCTCCTGCAAACCACCACCAACTATGAGTTGGGACAGCCGTCGCAGTTCCAGTGCGGGACGATGTATCCGGTTTACATTCGTGGGTTGGCCTATCTGAGCAGGGGGCAAGGCCAAGAGGCCGCGGTCGAATTCCAGAAATTCCTGGACCACCGGGGCTTGCTGCTAAATTTCCCGTCAGGGGCGCTCGCCCACCTGCAGATCGCGCGCGCCAGGGCTGTTGGCGACGACAAAGGCGCCGCGCGCAAGGCTTATGACGACTTTCTTTCCCTGTGGAAAGACGCCGACAGCGACATTCCCCTCCTTAAAGAAGCCAGGACGGCCTCCGCAAAGCTTCGGTAGACCTCCCAGGGCACTTCGTATGAGAGCCGATTCACATCGTTGATGCATGTTCTTGCACAAAAGTTCCAATTCACAGGGACCGAAAAATGAGAGTACTGGTACTACGATTTATCGTTGACATCTTGTTCGATAGGCGTAGGATACGTCGCATCTGTATCCGTGGAGAGATCGGGAGGGTACCATGAAGTTTCTGAAATTATTGGTGGCGCCAGCGCTGGTTCTTTTCTTGGCGGGCCCCGCACTGGCGGATGACCTTCAGATTGGTATCGATCCCACGCCGGATCCGCCGAGCTTCACCGTCTACGACATAACGACGGGCATTAACGGCACATTTTCCTGGCAGACTTGTGCGGACCCGGGTCCTGGTGGGTCTGGGATTGAAGGCGGTAGTGGCTGCCTGTATTTTTACAATGCTTCGGATACGACAATCTCCTACCTCAGCCTAACGTTTACGGTTCCTGCGACTGAGCCGTCCGAAGATCCCACTGCCTGGACAGGGATTACCTGCGTGGTTTTCGATAGCTCCTTCTCAGCCGGCAGTTGCCCAACGGGGAACGTGTTGGGTGACACGGTGACCTTGGACTTCTACGGTGGCACTGGTATCGCACCTGGGATGTACTTCTATATATCCGAGGGCACCGGCGGCGTCGGCATCTCACCAGGGGATATGCCTATTACTGGAGTCACCGTGCCCAGCCATGACCCGAACACGCTGGTGCTGCTCCTCGCGGGAATGTCGATGCTGGCGGTCGCCGGGATACGGCGTACGGCCTGATCGCTCTCGCAACGCATTTACTTAGGATGCGAAGAAGCCCTCCTCGTGGAGGGCTTTTTCATTTTCAGCGTGCTGCAGTCCATTCTTCAGCTCGGGACGCACTGGTTCACCGCGGGCCTGGACGCGGCCGACGACCTTTAGGGCGGCTCCTTTATTTGGATACTCGACTTGGCGCTGGCGGGACCGGGCGGACTTGAACCGCCAACCTAGAGTTTAGGAAACTCTCGCTCTATCCAGTTGAGCTACGGCCCCGTGCGTCCATTCTACCGCAAACCACTGCGCACGTTTCGGCACGTCGCCGGCGCGGGCACCATCCGGGGACCGTTTGTCGCCCGCAGTCAGACTCAATAAAACCGCCTAGCCACTAGCGGTTTGGGCACCGCGCGGTTTGATTGCGGACATTTTGAAGGCTATGGTATAGGGTGCGGTTTTGGACGAGTGTCGCGTGACCGAAGCCAAACAAGCCGAGCCGCAAAAACCGAAGATACGGCCGGTCGAGATTTACTGGACGACGGTCACCTACAAGACCGTCATCCTGCTGACCTTGGCGGTTCTGGCGATTGTGTTTGCCGTGCTCTATATCACCGTACCAGACCGCATGGGCACTTTGGCGGAGAAATTCACGCGGGCCTGGAGCGGGAGTGCAAGCGGGACGGCGGCGCCGGTGCTCACGCAGGCGCGGTTTGTGAACCTGGACGGCAGGGTGCAAGTGAAGAAAGTAAACACAACGCAATGGGCGCCGGCCGACTACAGGATGTCGCTCGATAAAGGCGATCTGATCCAGACCGGCTCGGACGGAGTGGCGCGCATCACCTTTGCAGACGGAACGACGTACACCGTGAAAAATGACACGCTCATTCTGGTGGAAGAGAACACGGTGGGGCCGGACCGGCCTACGCGCGTCGGGGTAGCCATCACCAGTGGCGCGCTCGACCTTTCCACGTCTGCCTGGGAGCAGAGCGGCTCCCACGCGGAAGTGCGCTTCCCGGCCGACCAATCCGTGGCCAGCATCCAGCAGAACAGCCGCGCGTCGGTGCGCAGCGACCCGGACACCAAGCAGAACGAGATTACGGTTTCGAACGGCGAGGCCGAACTGGCGCGCGGGCAGGAGCGCGTTGAACTGGGCCGCTACGAGCGCGCCACGTTCACTCCGGGAGGACCGGTCACCAAATCGCAGGTGCTTTCGCCGCCCGATCTGGTTGCTCCGGGAAACTTGCAGCCGATTATCGTGGCGGATCCCGCGCATACTCCCGTCAAATTCGAGTGGAAGCCGGTGACGGGAGCGGCGCATTACACGCTGCGGATCAGCAGCACGTCCATGTTTTCTCGGATTGTGGCGGAGAAGCAGTCGAACACGACGGTGGCGGAAATTCCCGGGCTCGATCCGGGCGATTACTTCTGGGAAGTGGTGGCCACGGACGCAAAGAACCGTACGAGCGAGCCCAGTGACGTGTTCAAATTTACGCTGGCGGCCGAGGGTAAGACGCAGGAAATGCTGCTGGAGGTCGAAGGCACGCAACTGCACGGCGCGGTGGTGGAGATTCGGGGACAGACGGAGCCGGGAGCGGCGCTGATGGTGAACGGCCAGCCCGTTGCCCAGATCGACAAGGACGGCAAGTTCCTCTATTTTACGCCGCCCATGCCGCGCGGCACCCAGACGCTGGTGATTGTGGGGCAGAACCGCCGTGGCGGGACGGCCACGAAGAAGATTTCGATTGTAGTTCCCTAGAAGCGTGGTTCGGCACGTTTCCGCCGGAGGCGAGCAAGCGCAAAGTGGGGGATCGCCGGGCGCCCAGCAAGAGTGAGGCAGGATGAGCAAGAACGGTTACGGAATGCGGTCGTTGTTCAGCATGTTCTCTTCGGATCTGGCCATCGATCTGGGGACGGCGAACACGCTGGTGTACGCGCGCGGCAAAGGCGTTGTGGTCAATGAGCCATCGATCGTCGCCATCAACAAGGTCTCGGGCGACGTCGAAGCTGTCGGCCGCGAAGCCAAGGAGATGCTGGGCCGCACCCCCGGCAACATCGTCGCGATCCGGCCTTTGAAGGACGGCGTTATTGCGGACTTCAAAGTCACCGAAAAGATGCTGAACTATTTCATCCAGAAGGC
>JASHRU010000148.1 GCA_030037225.1 Candidatus Acidiferrales bacterium
TCGCCGAACCCAAGGCCTCAGGGGTTGAAACCCCTGTTGGTTCTGCATCTGAATGTCGGAGCCCCTCGGCTGCGCTCGGGACGGGCTGAAGCTCCGACCTCCTAAAACGGGCGAGGCCGAGGGCAGCCTCAGGGGCTGAAGCCCGCGCCTTCGCGGCGCTGTTCGGCACGGCTGAAGCCGTGCCCTGACGAGGTCCATTTACGAGATGGGCCTAATTAAATGCTGCGGACGGGAAGACGGACCACGTCTTCAACCTGCATCAGCTCCTTGACGAGAAACGGCTCGCCATAGCGCGCGCCAATCATCTCGCCATAGTGACGCGCCAGAAGCTCCATGTGATCCGAGAGGCGGTCGAGGGGGATATGGACTTTTGATTTCCTCTCTTTCTTGCGCTCCAAGCCCCTCGGCTGGAATTGCGAGGCGTAGCAAGCAATCGCCCGGGCGCGGCCGTCGAACTGCCGGGTGATGTCCACAACAAACGTCGGACGGACGAGCGCGTAGGCGGTGGTGTAAAGAATTTTGAAGGGGCGGAAGGGCTCGCCGCCGAGCGCCAGACGCTTGAGCCCTGCCATGAAGCAGCCTTCGTAGCCGAGCTGCGAGGCAGTGTAATGGTCCGGATGACGCGCCTCCCAGTAGGGAAGAATCACGCAATGCGGGCGCAGAGTGCGAATGGCGCGTGCCACGGCGAGCTTGGATTTCTCGTCGGCAGCGAGGCGCGCGTCGGGAAGGCCCAGACTTTCACGGTGACGGACGCGCAGGATGCGCGCGGCGGCAGCGGCTTCGCGGCGGCGCGTCTCGACGTCTCCGCGCGTGCCCATTTCGCCGCGGGTGAGGTCGAGGATGCCGGTCTTGTAGCCGGCCTGGCCGGCTTTAAGGAGGGTGCCGCCGCAAGTGAGTTCGACATCGTCGGGATGCGCGGCGATGGCGAGAAGGTCGAGAGTCATGGGGAGAGGATAGCAGTGGGGAGAGGCGTGTGGCGAGGTAAAGAGGTAGAGGAGGAGCCGGAGAGGACGAAACCGGGGGCATTGTGGGTGCGTCTGATTTATGCCAGACTCGACATCCGAATCGTTCCCAGCCGCGTACCCTAGATGGAAGCCTCACGAGCAATCCCGCGCAGCCCTGTGGTGCCGAACGACAGGAACGCCCAAGAGGCCGATCAGATCCTGGTGCAGAGGATCGTGCAAAGAGAAGAAGCGGCGCTGGCCGAGATTTACGACCGTTACGCGAGCCTGGTATATGCGGTGGCGCTGCGGGTGCTGCGCGAAGCGACGGCGGCGGAAGAGGTACTCCAGGACACGTTTCACCGGCTGTGGAGGGTGGCGGAGCGATTTGATCCCGCACGGGGATCGCTTCCGGCCTGGCTGGCAGTAGCGGCAAGGCACCGGGCGATTGACCGGCTGCGGCAGCGCGAACCGTTCCCCGCGATGGGGGGCCAGGGACGGGCCGAAGCGGACGCGGATGCGGACGGGAGAGCGGGAGCGGCGGAGATCCGGCTGCCGTACGATCTGGAGGACGAACTCTCGCGGCAACGGCTGTTCGAGCGCGTGCGCGCGGCGATGGAGCGTCTGCCGGAAGGGCATCGCACGGTGATCGAGTTGGCGTATTTCGAGGGAATGACGCACACAGAACTGGCGCGGCACCTGGGCGAGCCGCTGGGAACGATTAAGAGCCGGCTGAGGTCAGCGGTAATCTCGCTGCGGAGGGAACTCGGGAGCCTGCCGGGAGCATCGAAAGCAGTAGAAAGATGAGCGCGCATCCCCAATTCGAGGAAGATATCGACCTGCTGGCGCTAGACCTGCTGGAGAAAGAGGATTGCGGCGCGCTGCAGGCGCATCTGGAAGAGTGCGCGAGCTGCCGGACACGATTCGACGAGGCGCGTTCGCTGGCGGCGCTGCTGGCGTTTTCCGCGCCTCCTGCCGAGCCACCGGGACGCGTGCGGCGGAAGCTGCTGGCCGATCTGCGGGCGAGAAACGGCGCGGAACAGCCTGCGACGGTGACTTCAATCCGCAGCGGGAGTGACCGCGAGTACCGTGAAACGCGCCCGCACACGGGTTCGTGGAACTGGTCGAACCTCGGGTGGGCGGTAGCCGTGCTGGTGATTCTGGCGGTGACGGCGACGCTCTCGGAGCAGTACCGGCGGGCGGAAAACGAGGTGCACAGCCTCCAGGCGGAAATCGCGTCGAAGCAAGGCGAACTCGACCGGGCCCGCGGCGTGGTGGACCTGCTGCATTCGACGGATACGGTGCGCGTGAAGCTGATGAGCGGGACGGCGCCGTGGCCGTGGCCGGAAGGAAAGGTGTATTACCATCCGAAGAAGGGTCTGTTGTTTATGGCTCAAAACCTGCCGCCTGTGGAAGCCGGCCAGGTGTATCAGCTCTGGTACGTGCCAAAGGAAGGATCGCCCCTCAGCGCGGGAGTTTTTTCGCCCGACATGCACGGAAACGCGACGCTGATGACACCGCCCTCCGCAAAGATCACAGCTCCCAAGGCATTTGCCGTGACGCTCGAGCCTGCCGGAGGCGCGCCCGCGCCGACAGGGCCGGAAGTGCTGTCGGGCGAATACTAGAATCCGGCTGCGGCGGGCGAAAACCGAAAATCGAAAAGCGAAAAGCGATCCCGAAGGCTTGGGATTCGGGACGGGACGAAAAATGGCTGCAGAGCGGCGAATTATGAAGTGAGGGTGAATTCGCCGCGGGCGCCGGCGATGGTGGCGCGAAGCTGGGGCGCAGCGCCTTTCTCGACGTGGAGAGCAATGCCGAGCGCGGTGAAGGTGCCGTCGAGATCGCGGAAGTTAGGCGCGAAAACCTCGAAGCGCACCAGCCGGCAGCCGGTGGGCGAGTCGGTTGACGGATGCACGGAGCCAGCGCCCCATTCGATGAAGAACGGAAGCAGGCCCCGGCGATCATCCTTGAGCCGGAGCGCCTTCCAGTGAAGGACGCGGCCATCGGGACGCGAACGCGACCCCGGGACGGGGCCCTCGAATTCGATCCCGGCATCGGCCAGCCTGCTGGTTTGAACGGAAATGTCGTTTACGTGGACGGCCCAGCCGATGAGACGGGGAGTGGTGAGGGGCTTTAGGCCAAAGGTGTCGGGCGCGCCGTCCTGTTGTGGGTCGGGCCCAATCACTTCCAGATAGTGAAGCTCGCCGAGGCTGGCGAGGGCATTGCGCGTGCCGCGGCCGGGATGCACGCCTCCGAAGGCGGGGCGCACGCCACTGCGCTGTTCGATAAAGGCGATGCCGGCATCGAGATCGCTGGAACCCAGCAAAATGTGATCGAGCATAGCGGGCACGACGTCCTTCCCCATTAGTTCGCGGGGCGCGGCCAGGGCCACGGCTGCCGCCGCGAGAAATGATCTGCGGGAGAATTGATTTTGCATCGCTGCTCCTGGCGCGCGGCGGCCCGAGTTATTTCGGGAGCGCCACCGCACGATCGTACCCGGTCATCTCCAAATACCCAACACCTGTGACAATGGCGCCCTGGCGCACGCCGTGAGCCGTGATGGCGCCCTCCCAGTAGGTGGGCCAATAGCGATTCGTGCTGACGAGTTCCTGCGAGTCGAGCGGGGTGGAGAGGGAGAGCTCGAGGGCCAGGGCGGGAACGCGAACGGTCCAGTGCACGGGATACTGCGCGCGCGAGGCGGAGCTGGTCCACGCGGCACCGGGCACGATGGAGAAAT
>JASHRU010000149.1 GCA_030037225.1 Candidatus Acidiferrales bacterium
GGCTCCAGACCATCGTCGCCCGCGAGGTCCATCCCGGCGATGCTGCCGTGATCACCGTGGGCTATCTCCAGGCCGGGACCAAGAACAACATTATCCCCGACCAGGCCGTGATGGCGCTCACGGTGCGTTCGTTCAAGCCCGAGGTGCGCAAGCATCTGCTGGAGGCGATCGAACGCGTCGCCAATGGCGAAGCCGCGGCGGGCGGGGCTGTCAAAATGCCCTTGGTGGAGCGCTACGAATCCACTTCCGCCGTGTACAACGATCCCGTGCTTGCCCGGCACTTGCTGCCCGTGCTGGACTCTACGCTCGGTAAGGGGAACGCGAAAATTCAGCCACCCTGGTCGGTTTCCGAAGACTATTCCGTGTACATCGAGCAGGGTGTTCCGTCGTTTTTCTTCACTTTGGGCGTGGCCGACCCGGAAAAATGGGCGCAAGCGCAGGCCGGCGGCGAGAGGCTGCCATCGAACCACTCCCCGTTCTTCGCCCCGGTGGCCGACCCGAGCTTGCGCGCCGGCATCGCCGCGGAGGTAGCCGTGCTTCGCGATCTGTTGCGGGGCACACCGGCGGACATCGCCAAGATCACGGAGCACAAAGGCGGCCAGTGACTCAGGCTCCCGATCCCGTCCCGATCCCGAAAGTTCAGGATTCGAGATCGGGATTCGGGACTTGCCTGTGCGGTTTTCGAACAAGCCAGATGATTACGCAGCCGAGCATCTCCGAGTCAGAAGGAAAAACGCCATGACGGCCTTCACCCCCCTCATCGGCGGCCTGGCCTTCACGGAGTGCCCGCGCTGGCACGACGGGCGGCTCTATATCTCCGACTTCTACACCCATCGCGTCCTCGCTGTTTCGCCGGATGGAAGAGCAGAGACGATTGCAAATGTCCCCCAGCAACCCTCCGGCCTCGGCTTCCTGCCCGACGGCCGCCTGCTGATTGTCTCCATGCGCGATCGCAAGGTGTTGCGCCGCGAGAGGGATGGCTCGCTCGCGGTTCACGTCGATCTCTTCGCCCTTGCTCACTGGCACTTGAACGACATGCTGGTGGATCACGAGGGCCGCGCCTGGATCGGCAACTTCGGCTTCGATCTCGAGGGCAGCGGCCCGGCGCGCACCACGGTGCTCCTTTGCGTTGAGCCCGATGGCGGCGCCCGGATTGCGGCCGAAGGGCTCGGTTTCCCCAACGGGATGGTGCTGACTCCGGACGGCGGGACTCTGATCGTCGCGGAAACGACGATGAGCCGCCTGACCGCATTTCCGGTCTCCGGAGGGGCTTTGGGCCAGCGGCGCACGTGGGCCGCATTTGGCGATCCTCCGTCTTCAACCGATATCGCCACGCTCATGCGGCAATTAAACGTCGCGCCCGACGGAATCTGTCTCGACGCGGAGGGCGCGGTGTGGGTAGCGGATGCCCTGCGGGGGCGGCTGCTCCGCGTGGCCCAGGGCGGCCGGATTCTCCAGCGGCTTAGCGTCAAGGGACTCGGCGTCTTTGCCTGCATGCTCGGCGGTGACGACGGGCGCACACTGTTCGCCTGCGTGGCGCCCACCTTTCGCCAGGCCGAAGCGGCTGCCCGTCTTCAGGCGTCGGTCCTCATGACCAAAGTGGACGTCCCTCACGCAGGTTTGCCCTAGAGGAGGCGATGGAAGTCGCTATAGTTCCGGTGTATTTTACCGGCGGAGCGGAAGATGAGGAATCTGACCCTGTGCGCTCTCCTGGCTATGATTCTCTTCGCCTCCGCACGCGCTTTCGCGGATGGATGCAGCGACGCCAGAGCCACGGTCGAGGTGCAATCGGAAGATTCGGACCACACCTACTATGTCGTGACCACCACTGTCTCGCCCGACGCCGACGCCAGAAGAGCCAAGGCCGAGCGCGTCACCGTTGAGATTGACGCCCGCCTCGCCGCGGAGGGCGTGGACAAGGATGGGGCCCCCTATCGCGAGGAAGTGACACTGCACTTCCGCCTCGTTGGCGTTCGCTACGGCAGCTACTCGCGCACGGTCAAGGGAGAAATCCGCGGTCCGCGCGTCAATCGCCATATCCTGGGCATTACTATCCAGCGCGTGGCCTGCAGTTGCCAGGACCCCTCCGACGAAACCGAGGACAGCACGGTCGACTAAGCTCTCCGCGACGCGCATGAGCGCAGGCTACCGTTGTTGCACCGTCACACCCGTTCCTGCCGCCCGGTAAACTACTCGCCCGTCGAAGATCGTCATCTCGCACTTCATTTCTTTGATCGCGCTTGCCGGCACGCTGTAGAGGTCGCGATCCCACACGGCGATGTCGGCCATCTTCCCAGCCTCGATGGAGCCGATCTTGTCTTCCAGGAACAACTGGTGCGCCGCCCATATCGTGTACGAGCGCAGCGCCGTGTGCACGTCCACCGACTCCGCGGTTCCGAACGGATGCGCGCCGTACACGCCCTTGAGCGTTTCTCGCGCAATCGAAGCCCAGATTCCATAGCGCGCCGGATACGGCGTCACGTTGAAGTCCGAGCCCCCGCCCCACACAATCCCCCTCGCCAGGTAGGTCTTGAAGGGATTCAGCCGCGCCGCGCGCTCCGGCCCGAAGGTTCCCGCGTACGTATCGCCGATCCACCACATAAACGGCGCCTGCGGCTCGGGATAACCCGCGTCGTATTGCCGCTGGAGCGCCGCCATGGTCTCGAGCGCGTGTTCCGTGGGGATATTCGAGTGGATGATGCTGTGCCGCATCCCCTTCGTCGGCGTTTCGCGAAGCACTTCCGCGTAGGTGTCCACCACCCAGTCGATGGCGCGGTCGCCCACCGCGTGCGTGCCCACGTGCAGCCCGGCCTGGTGGAACATGTGCACCATCCGCCGGTAGATCTTCGGATCGATGGCCGGATAGCCGCGGTTGCCGGTGTCCGTGTCCGTAGAGTTCTTGTGCCAGTCCTCGTACACCCATGCCGTGCGCCCGCCTCCGCTCCCGTCCATGTAGAGTTTTACGCCGCCGGAAAGCAGCTTGCCGTCGCCCAGCGAATGCGGCGGAATCGGCAACCCGCCCAGCCGCGTGATGATCTTGTGCCCCGACGCGAGCGTTTTTCCGCCGTACCACAGCACGAACACGCGCACGCCCAGCTTGCCCTCGTCGAGCAACTGCTTGTACGCGTCCCACTCCAGTGCGGAGATGGACGGGTCTTTCACCGCCGTCATCCCTTCCCGGTGGAACCCTTCGATCATGTGCAGCACGCCGTTGCGCATCTGCTCCGGAGTGGTGGGAGGAATCAGCTTGGTCACCAGCTCCATCGCCGTTTCTTTCAGCACTCCGGTGGGCTGTCCCTGCGCGTCGCGGTCAATCGTGCCTTCGCGCGGATTCGGGGTCTCCGCGGTCAGGTGCGCGAGCTTCAGTGCGTAGCTGTTCGCCACGCCGTAATGGCCGGTGGTGTGCGTCAGCCACACAGGATTGTTCGGCGTCGCGGCATCCAGGTCCGAGGCGTGCACGTAGCGCAGTTCCGCGAGCTTGCCTTCGTCCCATCCGCTGCCCAGCAGCCACTCCCCGGGTTTGAGCGTAGCCGCGCGCTCGCGCACTTTGCGCACCACGTCGTCAATCCTCGCCGCGTCGCTCAGGTTTACGTCATAGAGCTCGGTTTCGCCTCCGTCGGCAAAGTGGCAATGGCTGTCGATCAGCCCCGGCGTGGCCGTGCGCCCGCCCAGGTCGATCACCTGCGTGCCCTTGCCGATGTGCGGCGCGATTTCGCTGTCCTTGCCCACAGCCACGATTTTGTTCTGGCGAACCGCTACCGCTTCCGCAATCGAGTCTTTCGCGTCCACCGTGATGATTTTGCCGTGCAGCAAAACGAGGTCGGCGGCCGGCGGGCTGTCCTGCGCGCGGAATGCCGCGGCCAGGCCTGCCGCGCACAGGCACGCCAAAACAACCACCGCAGTTCTGTATCGTGCCGTCATAAACTCCTCTTCCGCCGGTGGCCTGGGGTCGATGCCGCTTTATATCACGCCGAGCTCCCTGATTGACCCTCCGGCCGGTCGAATCGCCCCCGCCGGATCTCCGGGCTATAATGTGCGCTAAGCTTCGAGAAGCGAACCGGATGAACTCGCCTCCGCTCACCACCAAC
>JASHRU010000150.1 GCA_030037225.1 Candidatus Acidiferrales bacterium
GTGCTTCGTTCGCTGGCGCTCGCCAGTCCCCCGCCGCACGATACGGAAATCACCACGCGCATTTATAGCGAGCGCGTGAGCTACGAATTCTCGACCGGCGCGCCGAACCAGTGGTTTTCGCTGTGCAAATTGGTGGCCTGGCTGCGGCCCGCGCCGTACAGCTTTGTCCGCGGCGGCGTGTAGTCTTCCGTAGCGCCAGCTATTCTTCGCGTTGTTGGATTGCGATGCTGAACATTCCCCAAATTGCGCAGACGCGGCAAATCAGCCCGTACCTCTACGAATCGCTCAACCAAATCGTGAGCGCGATCAACACGCTCTCTTCGCAGTCGGGCGTGGACGCCGCTCCCGCCGCGCAATCCCCTGCCGGCCAGAGCCTGCCCGCGCCGTCTGCGCCTGCGTCGCTCGAGGTCAGCGCATCCGCGGGAACGTTTCGCGTGACCCTGGGCGCGAGTCCCGGCGCTACCAGCGCGGCGCTCTATTTTCTCGAGGCCGCTTCCGATTCCGTATTCGCGGCCACTGATACGACGGTCTATCCGCTCGGGGGCACGCTAGCCGTGAATCTCTCGCTCGGCAACGTGACGCTCTATTTCCGCGCGCGAGCCAAGTATTCCAGCTCGGGTTACAGCTCCTACGTGATTTTCGGCGGCTCGACGCCTACGGCCGTTACCGGCGGCCTGGTCGGCTCCGTGAATCTGCCCACTAACGTCCCGCTCAACTCCACCAACAACGCCACCGTCGATTCGGTGGACGCGGGCTCGAGCGCCACGATCCGGATTTATGGCCCGGGCGGCGTCGGCTCGTCGTGGATGCGGTTTTCAGGGCAGGGAACTGAGACGTATCCGGCGGGCACGATCACCGGCCTCGCCTATAGCACGGTGTATTACGTCGTCTGGAACGGCTCCGCCTATCTCGCCTTCACCGAGCAGTCCCAGGCGGTGAACGACAATTACGTTTATGTCGGCCGGCCCACCACCGTGGCCCAGGGCGGCAGCGGCGGCAGTAGCGGTGGAGGCGGCTCGGGCGGCGGCAACGGCGGCCGCTTCCTGAGTTAGCCCGTTCCTCCGCGAAATCTGGGTTGTAGGGGCATCCGCCACGGCGGACCGTGCCCCTACGGCAGACACTTTTGCATCCGGCACCGGCCCTAATCTGATGGCTCTTATGGCTGCGCGCATCCTACGCAAATCGTTCGACCCGCACGCCGGCGCGATCATCGTCTCGATCGAGGATGATCTCGGCGCGCGCAGCGTGCACACGATTCATGTGCTCGGGCCCGACGGCGGCGAAATTGACGTCGCTTCCGCGATCGCCACGCTGCTCGGCCACGCGGACCAGCGCGCCGCGCGCATCCGCGCCGCCTTCGAAAAGCACGGCTGGACGCACGAGTAGCACAGGCTCGCCTGCAGTAGGCAGGCTTTTAGCCTGTGCGTTTGTGGCGGCTACAGACAGAGCACAGGCTAAAAGCCTGTGCTACCCCTAATGCGCATCCGCGACTACACGCCGGCAGACGAATCCGCTCTGCGCGAAATGCACGCGGCGCAGGGCTTCGACTACCCCTTCCCGGACCTCTCGAATCAGCTCTTTCTCACTCGCCTGGTCCTGGAAGACGATGCGGGCCGCCCCTTGTTGGCCGCACTCGGCCGCGTCACCTGCGAGGTGTATTTACTGGCGCAGCCGCGCGCCGGCACGCCGCAGGAACGCTGGCAACGGCTGCTCGCGCTCCACGAGGCCATGCGCTTGGCGCTCCGCGCGCAGGGCTTTGAGGACGCCACGTGCTGGATTCCGCCGCGCATCGAACGCGCCTTCAGCCGCCGCCTGCGCCGTCTCGGCTGGGTGCGCGATGCCTGGGCCGCATTCACGCGCCGCGTCTGAAGTGGCGCCAGTTTTGATCTTCGATTTTCGTTCTTCGGTTTTCGATTTTCGTCGCGCACCACACGAAAGGGAATTCACATGGGCCGCTCCGCCTCCACCACTCGTTCCGATATCGATCAGGAAACCGCGCTGCAGGACCAGATCAACCAGCAGCTCCTGAGCGAGACGCAGAATCTCAGCAGCACCCTGCTGCCCAAATACGAGCAACTTCTCACGCAGGGCTACACACCGCAGCAGGAGGCCGCCATCACCGGCCAGAGCCAGGGCGCCATCAACTCCGCCTATGACGCCCTCCGCCAAAGCGCCGCGAATCAGGTGGCGCAGACCAACAATTCCGCCGGCTACGGCGCGCTGCTCGACGATCTGGGCCGCGCGCAGGCGCAGCAGTCCGCCTCCACCGCGCAGCAGAACCAGATTCAGTTCGCCCAGCAGCAGCAACAGAATATGCTGCAAGGCCTCCAGGGCATCGCCTCGCTCTACGGCGTGGATACCGGGCTGCTCGCCTCCGGTCTCGGCGACGTGGGCCAGCTGCTCTCCACGCGCGCCGGTATCTCGAACAACGGCATGAACCTGGTCGGCCCCATCAGCGGCCTCGGCCTTGCCGCCATGGGACTTTTCTGAGGCGCAGCGATGCCACTCTTCGGCCCCATCGGCGTCGGACTCGCCAACGCGCTCTTCGGCGTGAATACTGGGACGAACGGATTCGAGCTGCAATCCGGCCTGCAGCCGCCCGGTCTTCCCTTCGGCGTGCCGTACCAGCCGGCCGCGGCCGCGAGCACAACGCCCACGGCAACTCCGGCTCCGGGTTCGTCCACTTCCGGCGGCCCCGCGCCGCCGCCCGTTCCGGCTATGCAATCGATCGGCACGTTCACCACGAAGCGCACGCAAATGTTCGGCCCGCTCGGCGCCGTGTCCATCTGACTCCCTAGGCCCACCATCATGCAGGATTCGTTCTTCGATGAAAAATTCGACGACTTCCGCGTCGAGGTGATCGACCGTCTCGCGCGCATCGAAACGCAACACGAACGCATGCTCGAGCGCCTCGAGCTCATCAACGGGACGCTCCACGAACACGACAGGGCATTGCACGACCACGAAAAAAAACTCGCGCGCATCCGCGGCGCCGCCGGAATGCTCGCCGCGCTCGTGGCCACGGCGGTGAGCGTCGTCTTCAGCCGGCTCCGCCTCTGGTTCGCGCCATGACCGCCAGCCCCATCACGCAGGCAGCCAGCTCGCTGCTCGGTACCGCCGAACGCCGCATCGCCGCCCTGGCCGTGCTCATCGCGCTAGGCGCAGGCGCCGTCGGCTTCCGCTCCTGGCTCGAAGAGCGCGACGACCGCATGCAAATGTCTGCCACCATAACCTCGCAGAATTCCATCATCGCTGCGGCCGAAAAGCGCGAACAGGATCGGGCCCAGCAGCTCGCCGACACGCTGAAGCAGATCGCCGATTTGAAGGCCACCGTCACAACGCCCCAGCAGGTGATCCGGGAGATTCCTCAATACCTCCCGCCTCTGCCTCAGCCCATCACCACCGTTCCGGCCGGCAGCCCAGCCGAGGGAAAGACTCAACCAGCCATCGCAGGCGGAGGAACACTCGCGGTTCAGACACAGACGGCGACGACGGACAAGACCGGGGAAGTGGCTGCTCCCAGCGCCCTCGTACCTTCTGCTGACCTGAAGCCACTGTTCGACTTCGTCCAAGATTGCCGCGCATCGCAGGCGCAGCTTGCCGCCGCCCAGAAGGATGCGCAAGACCAACACACCCAGAACGACGCGTTAACAAAGGAACGCGACGCCGCCGTAAAAGCAGCAAAGGGAGGCAGCGTCTGGACGCGTACCGTCCGGACTGCCAAATGGGTAGCCTTGGGCTTCGCGGCCGGCTTCGTGGTCCGCTCCGCTATCCGGTGAAACGGGAAGGAGCCCCTAGGGGCGGCTGGGAGGCCTCGGAGGCAAAAAAGTTGGGTTGGGATGCAGATTTCTCTTGACAATGTGGGTCCGATAAGATATATTATGTTAACTAGAATGTCGGTCTGAATCAGGCCCATTTTCTTCATATTTCGCCCTCTGGCGAATATTGCGCGTGCGCGAGCTTCCCTTCTCCGCCGATGGGAGTGGGACCGTCCCTGCTACCGAGCAAACTGCGAGGAGGGGAACTGCGTTAGGGCTTCGCTGGCGCTGCGGTCCGCGCGAGCTCGTAGTCGATGTACTGGACCAGGGCTTCGCGGTCTCCACCCACCAGCCGGCGCCCGTTGATGAAGACTGTCGGGGTATTTGCCACCTTCAGCGCGATGCCTTCGGCCGTGCTCTTGTCGATCTCCGCTTTCATCGCCGGGTCCGCCATGCAGGCCTTGAAGGAGTCGGCGTCATATCCCGCCGCCACACCACGCTCCAGCACGGTCTCCCAGACGTTCCCCGCGCTGATCGCATCCTGGTGGTCGTAGATATAGTCCGAGTAGGGCCAGAACGCGTTGGGATTCTTGTGATAGATGCATCGGCCGGCCGTCGCCGCCGTCAACGCCCAGGGATGGATCTGCGTGAGAGGGAAGTCGCGGAACACAAATCGCACCTGCGGGTAATCCGGATACAGCCCGCGCAGCACCTCGCTCAGCCTCCGGCAGCTCGGACACTGGAGATCGCCATACTCCACCAGCACTACCTTGGCAGTGGCCGGGCCGCGCGAGGGCGCCGAGGAAAGATCCATCTGCGACCGCATCTTGGCAAACGGGTCGGCCTGCATGTCGGCCAATTCACCCTGCATCAGGTAGCGCCCGTCATCGCTCACGTACATGGTCAGCGTGTTCGACTGCCCTTCCACCGATATCTCCACGCTCACTGCGCGCAGACCGGGAACCGCCGAAGGTTGCGGCTCGCCAATTTTCACCGTGAACTTCGGCCCCAGCGCATACACGTTGCGCAGGTAGGCCTCGATGCGCCGCTCGACCGCCGGCGACGCTCCCTCCGCGGCAGGCTTGTCCCCAGGGGCCGGCCGGTCCCCGGGAGCAGGCTGCTGGCCGTTGGCCGCCATCGCGGCGAGCAGCAGCGAGCAGAGCATCGCGCACACATTCTTCATAGCGGGCAATTCCCTCCCCTCACGCTCCGACCGTTCCCCTTCACGACTCCGCCGGCACTTTCGCGCGCGCCTTGGCTCGAAACGCCTGCGCCACCGGAAATTTGCGGCCTATTCCAAACGCCTTCGACGTAATTTTCAGCCCCATTGCAGCCTGCTGACGCTTGTACTCGTTGCGGTCCACTTTCAGCGCGATTTCTTCCACCATTCTGAGCGGCAGATTTTCTTTTTCCGCGATTTCATCCGGACTCATCATCTCTTCGATGTAGTCCCGCAGAATGCGATCGAGCGCCTCGTAGGGGGGCAGCGCGTCCTGGTCTGTCTGATTCGCCCGCAGCTCGGCCGAAGGAGCCTTCTTGATGGACGCGCGTGGAATCAATTCCCTGCCCTCAGCGCCCTGTTGATCCGCGTTGTCCAGCATTCCGCCGGTGGCGTTCAGATGCTCCGCCAGCGCGTACACCATCGTTTTCGGCACGTCGGAAATCACGGCGAGCCCGCCCGCCATGTCGCCATAGAGCGTGCAGTAGCCCACCGCCAGTTCGGATTTATTTCCGGTCGTGAGCAGAAGCGCACCGAATTTATTCGATAGCGCCATCAGCAGGTTCCCCCGCACGCGCGCCTGGATGTTTTCTTCCGTCGCGTCCTCGGCCCGCCCGCGGAACGTTTCCGCCAGCGCCGCGCGATA
>JASHRU010000151.1 GCA_030037225.1 Candidatus Acidiferrales bacterium
CGGTGCGGCTGCCGGAAAACGAACGCCAGTTGCCTGCCGCGCTCGACGCGGCGCGAGAGCCGTAAGCCGAGCTCGCGCCCGATCCGAACGAACTCCTGCCGGCGGAATAACCGCCAGTTCGAGCTGAGCCAAAACTGCGGGAATTTCCCGCGAACGAGCCGCCACGGAAATTGCTCGAGCCGCCACGAGATCCGCCCACGAAGTTCGAGCCGCGAGAACTGCGGCCCGCGTGGAATCCGCCTCCCGAGGATTTGCCGGCGTGAGAGCTGCCACTGTGTCCGCCGCCGTGTCCTCCGCTGTGGCCACCGCCATGGCCGCCACCGTGTCCGCCGTGCGAGGCGAAGGCTGGGCTTGGCGCAACGGCAAAAGCACAGGAGGCTGCGAGGGTAAAGAGCAGCTTGAGAGAGTTGGACCTGGTCATTTCTATTCCTCCAAACGAGGCGGCCACTCTGGGCCTGGTACTAGGACTGACTCAGATTGCTCGCTACTACATTTCAGGTACGTGCGCCCCACTGATTTCAGATTTGTGCATAAGCTGGGTAGGCAGAAGAGTGAGCAGCATTGAGGCCAAAGTGAGGTTGGAGACCGGCGACGTCTAAGCTATTCAGGTCCAGAGTGTTACCCCCGGGATTAAGGCGGTGGCGAGGAGCAGAAACGGGCGAATTCTGGTGGATTTCGAACGGGGATGGTGGTTATCAACCACCAAGAAGGCGGTGATGGTGATTTTACCCTGGCGAGCAAGAGGGAAACAAGACCACGGTCAGTCTCGACCCCGAAGCTTCAGGCTCGGGAGCACAGACCTTGGCTACCTGAGAGAGGGAGGAGAGGCTGGCGGGACGGTGGCTTCGATTAGCTGCTCGATGGGGGAGACGACCACGAGGAGCATGTCGGCGGCAGGCGCTTTGGCCTGTGTGGCGAGGGCGAGCTGCTGCGTGCGCCAGGGCTCGGGCGACACTCCGCCGCGGATGAGGTAATCGAGGGCTTGGAGGCCAGCGGCAGAAAGAGCGGAAAGATTGGCCGAAATGGGCGCGAGTTCCTGGAGTAGCGAGCGATCATTGAGCAGGGGGCGAAGGGTCGCGTCGTTGTCGCGCCAAGCGATGAGATGGGCGCGGATCTGCGCTTCCAGAGCGGCATCGGAATGGCCGCCTTGGAGGTACGCCTGGACGGCATCGCGGAAACGGCGAGCGACATCGTTCTCGGCATAGACAGCGTCCACCATGCGATTGAGCGGAGCGTGAAAGTCCGCATGGGGGTTCGCTTTCCAACGGGTGTAGTCCTTGACGGGTTCGAGCGCGTCCGCGAGGAGGGCGAGAGCAGCGACATCCTCGGTTCCGGCCATCCGGCGCAGCATGAGGGTGCGCGCGGAAGTGTGGGTGAGACCAAACCATTCGAGGCGGAGGCTGAAAGACTCCAGGCGGGCATACATGGAATCCGCATCCGTGATGGATTGCGGAGACCACAGGCGCTCGGCGATGGCCGCGTTGCGGGGCCAGATACGGGCATCAATGATTTCGGGAGTGACCCACTCGGCCCACATGCAGGACTCACCGCCGAGGATGCGGCTCTTTTCTTCGGGGGTGAGACCGGCGGCGGCATCGCTCATGGGGTCAACGGCGTAGTGGCGGGCGGCGGGCCACATGAGGTCGAGGTAATAGCCGTGGGAGAGAAGGCCGCTGTAGCCCTGCCTCGCGGCAGTGGCCAGTGACTGCTGGCCTCGCCAGGATTGGACGACGACGGAGGTGGGCAAGTTGGGATGAAGGATTTCGTCCCAGCCGACCATGATTTTGTGGTGCTTGGCGAGGATTTTGAGCAGGCGGCGGTTGAAATACGCCTGCAGGGCGCGGTTGTCTTCGATGTGGTGAGCGCGCATGAACTTCTGGATTTTGGGGTTGGCATCCCACTGCTTGCCGTCCACCTCGTCGCCGCCGATGTGGAAGTAGCGATCAGGGAAGAGACCGGACATCTCGCCCACAAACCTGTCGAGGAAGCGATAGGTGGATTCGCGAGTGGGATCCATGGCGGGCGCGGCGTTGCCCTCGAGCGAATAGGGGCCGGGGCCGCTGGCTAACTGGGGATAGCCGAGGAACCAGGAGCGGCTGTGACCGGGCACGTCAAATTCGGGGACGACGCGGATGCCACGATCACGGGCGTAGGCGACGACTTCGCGGATGTCGGCCTGCGTATAGAACTGGCCCTCGGAGCCCATACCGTGGAGGCGAGGGAACCGGCGGCTTTCGACACGAAAGCCCTGGTCGTCGGAAAGGTGCCAGTGGAGGACGTTCATTTTGGCTGCGGCCATGGCGTCGAGGTTGCGCTTGATGGCGTCGGGAGGAATGAAGTGGCGGCTGACGTCGATGAGGAGGCCGCGCCATGGGAAGCGGGGCTGGTCGTGGATGGTGAGGGCGGGAACGATGAAGCCGGAAGCGGAGGGCTCGACTAGCTGCAGGAAGGATTCGAGGCCATGAAGGATGCCAATGGGATTGGGGGCAGAGAGTTCGGCGCGGGAGGGAGTGACAGCGAGCGCGTAAGACTCGTCGTCGCCGAGCTTTTGTGGATTTGCGCGGGCGTGTTCAGCATGAATCAGGAGAGTGGGGCTTCGACCACCGGAAGCGGACCAGAACGGAATGCCTGTCTCGCGGGAGAGCTGGACAACGAACCGGGCGATGGCGCGGTCGAGGGCGGGGTCGCGATAACCGGTGACAGAGACCGAGAAGGAGCGATCGATCAGCAGTTGGCCGGAGTCCATTTCGATGCTGGCCGGTAGAGGCATGACGCGGACGGTGGGCTGGGATTGGCCGGCGGCACAGAGGGCGGTTGAGAGCATGAGAGCACAGGCGCGCAGAATAGTTCGCATCGGGAGCGGGAAGGATGTAACAGAAAAGGGAAGAATGGAAGTGTGCCGACAGGCATAGCCCCCCAAAGCCATGCCCGAAGCGAGTGAACGTGAAGGCGGGTTAGTGCTGAAGGCGAGGCCAGAGGACGGAAAGAATCATGAGGTCGGAGAGCGTGAACACAAGCTGCCCGGCAGTGATGCCTGCGGCTTCCGCTGCTTGCGCAGCGCGGGAGAGGATGCCGAGATGCCTTGCGCGAGCCAGTTCACGCAGTTCGTCGAGGGCCACACCGAAGAGGCCGGCCACTTCCACATCGGTGAAGAGTTTTTGGCTGGCGCGAACCCGCAACATGCGTGATTCCATCCTTCCGGCGATGCAGCTCAAGATATGCCGGGTGCAAAATTCTGAGCAACTCGAATGCCAGCGCGATGACCAAAGGCTCGTTATCGCTTTCGCTCCCGGCAAGCTGTGATTTACCCGGGAGTTACGGGCCACGGACCCGATATTGCTCGTCCCCAGTGTCGCTGCGCATGGTTACGCGAGCGTGTTTGCGCGGTGAAACTTTTCTCTATTTCTCGAAGGATTTTCCGATTTCCCGGATTTGCTTGGTGTGGCGAATTTCGTGATAGGCCAGCATGCGCAGCCAGTCGTAGAGGTTGAGGCTGCCCAAAAAGGGATGCTTGCGGCGGAAGGGGGACAGGTCGCGGGAAGAGTGTTCGGCGATGAATTTGAGGGTACGGTTCCGCGCGGAGGAGTAGGCCTCGAGCGCCTCCTGGCGGGCTTTAATGAGGGAGGAATCGAGGGGAATGGGGGTCTTGCGCTTGACCAGGCGCCGGGAGACCAAGACAAGGGGGAAATGAATACGCTGGATGAGAGAGTGCGGCTGGGCGCGCTTGGAGAGTTCCTCGCGGACGAAGCCCAAAACCGTGGATTCCACCATGGTTAGGTGGACGACGACTTCACCGGCCGACCATCCGCCCTTCGAGGGATTCTTTTTCCAGCGGTTGGGCGGAATCTGCTCGCAGGCTTCGACAAACTCGAGGTGAGCGCGATTGAGCAGCTCAATGATGGCGGCGACATCCTTCACTGTGAATTCCTAAGCCGGCCCGGCCGGGCTCCGGGCCGAAATGAGAAAGCAATCCAGGGCGGAAGCCCCGGGTTAGAGTTCGAATCCGCCAGCGGCCTCGAACGCGCGGGCCAGCCGGAGCACGCGGCCCTCCTCAAAATGCGGCCCAATCACTTGCAGGCCAACGGGCAGGGTTCCGCATACCTTGCCGCATGGGAGTGAGATGCCAGTGACCCCAGCGAGGGAACCTGTGACTGTGTAGATGTCCGCGAGGTACATGGCCAGGGGATCTTCCGTGCGCTCGCCGAGACGGAAGGCGGTGACGGGCGACGTGGGAGTCAGAATCAGATCCACCTGCTGAAACGCGCGGTCGAAGTCGCCTTTGATCAGCGTGCGCACCTTTTGCGCCTTGAGGTAGAAGGCATCGTAATAGCCGGCGGAAAGCGCGTAGGTGCCGAGCATGATGCGGCGCTTTACTTCTGGTCCGAAGCCGGCGCCGCGGGTCTTCCGGTACATCTCGCCGAGAGTGGCGCCCGGGACGCGCAAGCCGTAACGCACGCCGTCGAAGCGAGCGAGGTTGGAGCTGGCCTCCGCTGTCGCGATCAAATAATACGTGGGGATAGCGTAGGCGGTGTGGGGCATGGCGATGGGAGTCGGCACACAGCCGAGCTGTTTGAGCAGGCCAATGCCCGCCTCGATCTTCTGGCGGATGGCGGGATCGAGGCCTTCAGCGAAATATTCCGCGGGGATGCCAAGGCGGAGGCCTTTTACGGGCGCATCGAGGCCGGCGGAATACGAGGGCACGGGATGGTCCGCTGAGGTTGCGTCGAGAGGGTCGCGGCCGGCGATGACTTCCAGGACGCGGGCGACGTCCTCGACGGTGCTGGCGAAAGGGCCGATGCGATCCAGTGAGGAAGCGAAGGCGATAAGGCCATAGCGCGAGACGCGGCCGTAGGTGGGCATCATTCCGGGCACGCCGCACAAGGCTCCCGGCTGGCGAATCGAGCCGCCAGTGTCGGTGCCGAGAGCGACGACGGCGAGGCCCGCAGCAACGGCAGCGGCCGAGCCGCCACTGGAGCCGCCCGGAACGCGGTCGAGGGCGACAGGGTTATGCACCGGGCCGAATGCGGAGTTCTCGTTCGAGCTGCCCATGGCGAACTCGTCGCAGTTGGTTTTGCCGAGGAAGATGGCGCCGGCGCGGTCCAACCGTTCGATGGCGGTGGCGTCATAGGGAGGCACGTAGCCTTTGAGGATTCGCGAACCGGCTGTGGTCTCGGTGCCGCGCGTGTCGAGCACGTCCTTGAGGGCGGCGGGCACGCCGGCGAGGGGAGGAAGCGGCTCGCCGCGTGCGATTTTGGCGTCGATGGCATCTGCCTGGGAGTAGGCACGGTCGGGAGAGAGAGCCAGGAAGGCGTTGAGGCGGGGGTTCTCGCGTTCGATGCGCGCGTAGTAGTCCTTAGTGAGCTCTCGTGCCGAGACTTTGCGCGATTCGAGCGCGCGGCGTATTCCGGCGACGGTCCAGGCGGTCGAGCCGGCAGGGGGCGCGGCGCCGGCGGAAGCGTTGGGAGAAGCGCTCATCGGTCAATCACTTTGGGCACGCGGAAATAGGCGGGCTCGGCGTCGAGGCCATCGGGCGCGCGGCGCACGACCTCGCGGATGATGCCCGCATCGCGGGGAGCGTCGTTGCGAAGGTGCTGACGTTCGCCTCCATCGGGCGCTTGATCCTTGTCGGCTCCGGCTGCCCCCGACTCGAGGATTTGCGCGAGGGGTTCGACGTTTTTTGTGTCGAGCTCGTTCAGCTTTTCGCAGTAAGAGAGGATGGAGGCGAGCTGGGCGCCGTAGGTGGAGAGCTCGGACTCGGTGAGCTCCAGATTGGCCAGCTCGGCGACGCGCAGCACGTCCTCACGCGTAATCTTCATCGGGATCTATCGAGGATAGCACAGGGTTTCCGGGAAGGCGGCGCGGCACGGGTTTCGGCACCGGGTCCCGTAATCCTGCGAGTCCCGTGTCTTACTTGACTGATATACAGCCCCGGATATACGTTCACGGGCAAAGACCGGATGCACGGCCGGACGGACGAACATGAAACTCCGCAGCTCCACATTTGCAGTTCTCGCCGGAGCGATCACCAGTGCGGCATTGCTTGGCCAAACTCTCTCCTCGCTCGACCGCGAGCGAGCCGAGGACATACTCAATCTGGTTGTAAAGGACGTGAAGAAGCATTATTACGATCCCAACCTTCGCGGGGTGGATCTGGACGCGAGAGCGAAAGAAGCCCGGCAGAGGATTGAGAGCGCGCAATCGCTGGGGCAGGCCTTTACGGCTATCGGGTGGACCGTCGACGGGCTGCACGATTCGCACACCCTATTCATACCCCCATCGCACACATTGCGTACGAGCTACGGTTTCCGGATGCAAATCTACGGCGACGCGTGTTTTGTGACGAGGGTGAAGCCGGGAAGCGATGCCGAGGCAAAGGGACTGAAGCGAGGGGACCAGATCCTCACGGTAAACGGATTCGAGGTCCTGCGGGATGAGTACAGCAAATTCGAATATGTCTTTTACCTTTTGCAACCCCAGCCGCGGCTCCGTTTGAAAGTCCGGTCGCCGGAGGGCACCGAGCGCAGCCTGGAGATCCTCTCCAAGCAGCACCAGGAAAAGCAGCAATACTCGAATCAGGACTACTGGAAGCTCTTTCGTGAACTCGAGAATGAGGAGGATCTGAGCCGGACGGAATACTACGAAGCG
>JASHRU010000152.1 GCA_030037225.1 Candidatus Acidiferrales bacterium
CTCGCGCGGGCCGCGAAGATGTAGCGCCGGCCTCTAGGCCGGCATCGCGGTTGGCACCCGTAGGGGCACGACATGTCGTGCCCCTACCAAGCAAGATTGCAGCGCGGGGGGGCCCGATTCTCGAATTTCGAATGACGGAGCATTTCCTATATGGCGGATGAAAAAAACCAGTCGGTGATGGTTCCTGTTGACGTCGAAGTCGAGATGCGCAAGTCCTACCTCGATTACGCGATGAGCGTAATCATCGGGCGCGCCCTGCCCGACGTGCGCGACGGTCTCAAGCCCGTCCATCGCCGCATCCTCTACGGCATGTACGAACTCGGCCTCACCGCCGGCAAGCCCTACCGCAAATGCGCCAAGATCGTTGGCGAAGTCCTCGGCAAATACCATCCCCACGGCGACACGCCCGTTTACGACGCGCTCGTTCGCATGGCCCAGCCCTTCAACATGCGCTACCCGCTCGTGGACGGCCAGGGCAACTACGGCTCCGTGGACGGCGACCCTCCCGCGGCCATGCGTTACACCGAGGCGCGGCTGGCGCGCATCGCGGAGCAAATGCTCTCCGACATCGAGAAGGAAACCGTCGATTTTATTCCCAACTTCGACGAGTCGACGGCCGAGCCCACCGTCTTGCCCACGCGCATTCCCAACCTGCTGGTCAACGGCGCCACCGGCATCGCCGTCGGCATGGCCACCAACATTCCGCCGCATAACCTTCGCGAAGTCATTGACGCGGCCATCCTCGTCCTCGAAAAGCCCGACGCATCACTCAAAGAAGTGATGAAAATCGTTCCGGGGCCGGATTTTCCCACCGGCGGCTACATCAGCGGCCGCGACGGCATCGCCCAGGCCTACAAGACCGGCCGCGGCACCTTCCTGATGCGCGCCAAGGCCGCCATCGAGCAGAAATCGAAAGACCGCGAAGACATCGTGATCACCGAAATCCCCTATCAGGTGAACAAGAAGAACCTGATCCAGCACATCGCCGAGCTCGCCAACGAGAAGAAAATCGAAGGCATCGTCGAGGTCCGCGACGAATCAGACCGCGAAGGCATGCGCATCGTCGTCGAAGTGAAGCGCGGCGAAGAGCCCAAGCTCATCCTCAACAATCTGTTCAAGCACACGCAGATGCAGGAATCCTACGGGATGATCCTGCTCGCCATCGTCAACGGCCAGCCGCGCGAGATGGGCCTGGTCGAGCTCCTCCGCCAGTTCGTCGAACACCGCCGCGACGTCGTGCTCCGCCGAACTCGCTACGATCTGCGCAAGGCCCGCGAGCGTGAGCACATTCTGGTCGGCTACCAGATCGCCCTCGACCATCTGGACGACGTGATCCGCATCATCCGCGGTTCCGCCAGCCGCGCCGAGGCCAAGCAGAACCTGCTCGAGTTCTTCTCCGACAAGGAAGTCACCATCACGGAAAACGGCCGTTCCCGCAAGCTCGCGGGCGTCAAGCTCGACGGCCGCAAGTACAAGCTCGGCCCGCTCGAGGGCGCTCCCGTCGTTGCCGGAATCACCGGCCTCACTCCCGTCCAGGTCGACGCCATCCTCGAGCTGCAGTTGCACCGCCTCACCCAGCTCTCCGTCGAAGAAATCCTCAAGGAACTGAAGTCCATCCGCGACCGCATCGCCGAGCTGGAAGAAATCCTGGCCAGCGAGAAAAAGCTCAAGCAGGTGATTGCCGCCGAGTTGCGCGATGTGCAGAAGCAGTACGGCGACGACCGCCGCACGCAGATTGTGGACGCCGTCGAGGAAATCAAGCTCGAAGACCTGATCGCCGACGAGGACATGGTCATCACCGTCAGCCACGCCGGCTACGTCAAGCGCACCTCTACCACCACCTACCGGCATCAGGGCCGCGGCGGCAAGGGGCGCATCGGCGCCAAGACGCGCGAAGAGGATTTCGTCGAGCATCTCTTCATCGCCTCGGCCCACAGCTACATCCTGCTGTTCACCTCCAAGGGGCGCGTCTACTGGCTCAAGGTGTACGAGATTCCGGAAGCCGCGGCAGCCACGCGCGGCAAAGCCATCAACAACCTGGTGAAATTCCAGGAAGACGAAAAGCTCACCGCTCTCGTCGCCGCGCGAAACCTCGAAGAAGAGGGCCGCTACGTCTTTTTCGCCACCAAGCAGGGCACCGTAAAGAAAACCGCCATCGCCGAATTCTCCAACGTGCGCTCCACCGGCATCATCGCTATCAGCCTGGAGGCCAAAGACGAGCTGATCGGCGCCAAACTCACCGATGGCAAGCAGATGATTTTCCTGGCAAGCCGCGACGGCCAAGCCACCAACTTCCGGGAGACCGAAGTCCGCGCCATGGGTCGCAACGCCGGCGGCGTCATCGGCATGGACCTCGCCAAGGACGACTACGTCGTCAGCATGGAGACCGTCCAGCCGGACTTCAAGGTCATCGCCGAGAAGCACAAGAAGACCACGCAGAATCTCGACGAGCTCGAAGGCGATCAGATCAAGGACTCGCTAAGCTCTCTGATGCTCACCGTGTCGGAAAAGGGCTACGGCAAGCGCACGCCCCTGGCCGAGTACCGCATCACCTCCCGCGGCGGCAAAGGCGTGGTCAACATGAAGACCACCGACCGCAACGGCCAGGTGATCGCCGCGCTCCAGGTCACCGAAGACTCCGACGTCATGATCATCACCGAGCACGGCAAAGTGATTCGCGTGCATGCCAGCGAAATCCGCGAGGCCGGCCGCTCCACCCAGGGCGTTCGCCTGCTGCGCCTCGATGGCGACGACCGCATCGCCGCTGCCGCCGCCATCCTGGAAGAGGAAGAAGAGGCTGCCGGCGACGCTCCCAAGAAGTAAGGACGCGTTTTAGGCCACTGGCCTCCACGCGCTGCCGCAGGGCCGGAACTGCGTTAGAATCTCGCCCCGATGGGCGAATCCCGCAAACGGAAAATCCACAGGCTCGCCGCGCCTCGCGACTCGAGCGCCTCCTCGCGCCCCCGCAAAGGCGCCGTCACGCTGATTGTGGCCATGCGCGCCCGTGCCGGTCGCGAGGCGGAACTGGAGAAGCAACTGCGCGCGCTCGTCGCCCCCACGCGCGCCGAGCGCGGCTGCATCGCCTACGACCTGCATGCCTCCTCCGACGTTCCCGGCCTGTTCCTGCTGCGCGAGATCTGGACCAGCATGAAACATCATCAAAAGCATTGGGAAACGCCGCACATGAAGATGTGGAGTGAGAATCGCGGCGCGCTGGTGGAAACGCGCGAAGCCTCCTTCTGGAAGCCCATCGCCTAGGAGCCGGCGCTATGAATTACACGCGCGTGCTGATGGCCATCGTTGCGGCGGGGGTCGCCACCATGTTTACCGACTGGCTCTTCATGGGCGTGCTTTTTCACAAGAAATACCTCGCCTATCCCGAGGTCTGGAGGAAAAAGCCGGGCGAGCCGGATTCTGCGATCATCCTGTGGTCACAAGCCGTCAGCCTGGTGAGCTGCGCCGCCTTCATCCTGGTGTGCGCGCGATTCCACGTGGAGGCCTGGAGCACCACGTTGAAATTTGCCGCCGCCGGATGGGCCATGGGACCGCTGCCCATCCTGATTCAGAACGCCATTTGGACAAAGGTCCACCCGCTGATCACCGTCGCGCACGTGGCGGGTTGGCTGGTTCGGTTTTTGGTTTACGCGGTATCGGTGCGGCTCCTGATCGTCTAGCGCACCCCAGGGAGGTTTATGCCCGCTCACAAAGGTTCCAGCCGAAGCCTGTTGCGTCACGCTGTAGCCACTCTCGCCTACCGTGCCGGCAAGGCGGTGCGCGGCGCGCCGCCGGCCTACGCGGAATTCCGCGCTGCCCAAGGAGCTCGCGCGCCCATCCAGATTCTCGCGCACATGGGCGATTTGTTCGATTGGGCGCTCTCCATCGCCAGCGGCAACGAAAAGTGGAAAAACGCGCAACCGCTCGCATGGGACGCGGAGGTGGCGCGTTTTTTCGCCTCCCTCCGTGCGTTCGACAGATATCTGGCCTCGGGCAAGAAGCTCCATGCCACCGTGGAGCGGCTGTTTCAGGGCCCCGTGGCCGACGCGCTCCAGCACACCGGCCAGCTCACCATCCTGCGCCGCGCTGCGGGCGCGCCGATTCGCGGCGAGAATTATTCCAGGGCGGAGATTGTCGCCGGACGCGTGGGGCAAAAACAGAAGCCGCCGAAGCGCGAATTCAATTGAGGCTCCATTTGTACCGGCGGCATCTTGCCGGCGTTGTTGCTCCAATCGTAGGGGCACGGCATCCCGTGCCCCATCGAAGCGCAAAGCTTGAGCGGCCCGAATAGCCGCGGGTTCGAGAGCGCCCGCGCCGCGGCAGATCACTCCAGGTAATATCCCGGCCTCGCGTGCACTTTCATTCCCGGGCGGTCCACCGTCACGCTGATTCGATGGAAGCCCGGTTCATTGCCGGCCTCGGGACGATACCCGATTGTGTATTCCGCGTGGAGTTCGCCAGCGATCTGGCTTACCACCCTCTCGATGGTGCGGTCCTTGAACGCGGAAAGGTGTTCTCCGCCCGTGGCTGCTGCGGCCAGTTCCAGGAAATTGTCTTTCACCTTGTCCTTCACGTGCTGGATCGCCCACACCGCCGCCGCGCCCAGATCCGCCGACGTGTTCTCAATCTGCATGGTCGAAGGCGTTTGAGGAATTCCAGGAGGGCCGGGCATGGGGCTGATTCCCGGAGGATATGCGGACGGGTTCTGGCGCGCCTCCGCGCGCAGTTCGGCCGCGGTGGTCGAGAGTCCCGCGCTGTAGATGGCCACATTCTCGAGCTGTGCCGCGCGCAGCACCTCTCCCAGTCTCGTCTCGCTCCCCGTGTCCACAGGCTCCGCCAGCGCCAGGATCACGCGTCGCCTCTCTCGCGGCTGGCGCGATAGCATATCCACGCCCCGCGACAGCGCGTCGAAGAGCGCCGCGCCCGATAGCCCTCCCGGCAGGTGGTTCATGGCCCGTTCGATGGCGTCTCCGCTCGGCGTGAACGCCTGGACGAGGTTCGGTGTGTCGTCGTAGCTCACAATCGCGGCCTGTACGTCTCCCGGCATCACGTCCTGCGAGAAAATGATTCCGGTGGCGCGCACGGCGGGCAGCAGCGGGTCCACCCGGCTGCTGTTCTCCACCACGATGACGATCGAAAGCGGATCGCCTCCCACATCGAAGTGTTCGATTTTCTGCTCCACTCCGTCCTGCACCACGCGAAAATCCTTTTCCCCCAGCGAAAGTTCCAGTTCACCCTTGGAATTCCGCACTGTTACCGGAGTCGACACCCAATCCACCGTCACGCGTACTGCCCCTTTTGGTGGTTCCTGGATATGAGCCGGCGGCGGAATCGGGCCCGGAGGCGCCTGCGCGTTTGCCGCTGAGGCGGCCGCGAAGCCGAGCGCGGCGGCCAGAATCAGGTAGCATCCAGCGCGATGCATTTTCGCTCCCTCTAGGAATTGTGACGCGGACGCCGCGCCGCAGGTTATCTCGCTCCGGCGCGGCAACTTCTCGGCATCAGTCTGTGCTCCCGGCCGCCCCATGTCCAGCCGATTCCCCTGCCGCGCCTGCGCGCGCTGCCCGGCAGGAAACTGCGCCGCACGCGCTCGTTCGCGGCGCTCCGCGCTGCCGCTAGAATGTCTCGGTGCGCGCCCGACAAGATTTCTGGGGAGAGAGACGATGATCCGCCGGCCCATCCGTCACGAGACCAAGCCCGCCTACCAGGAGGGAGAGTTCATGGAGAGCGCCGCGGCGCGTCCGCTGCGCATCCTCGCGGAGTACCTCGACCCTCTCACGCGCCTGCGCCGCGCCGGCGTGGCAGATACCATCGTGATGTTCGGCTCGGCGCGCATGTTTCCGATGGAGCATTCCAAAGCGCAGCTCAAGCGCCTCCAGCGCACATCCTCCCCGCGCGGCGCTAACGCCAAGCGCGAGCATCTCCGCAGGCTCCACGAGGCCCACGCCGCCGTGCAAATGTCGCGATACTACGAGGAGGCGCGGGAGCTGGCCCGCCGGATCACCCAGTGGTCCGTCAATTTCGGCGAGAAGCCCCGCCGGTTCGTGGTTTGCTCGGGAGGCGGACCCGGCATCATGGAAGCGGCCAACCGCGGCGCGGCCGAAGCCGGCGGCAAGTCCATCGGCCTCAACATCCAGCTCCCCCACGAGCAGTATCCCAACCATTACATCAGCCCGGAGCTGAATTTCGACTTCCATTACTTTTTCATGCGCAAGCTTTGGTTTGCGCAGCTCGCCAAGGCCCTGATCGTTTTTCCCGGCGGGTTCGGCACCATGGATGAGTTGTGGGAAATGCTCACCCTGCTCCAGAGCGGCAAGCTCCCGCAGCGCAACCTCATACTCATTTACGGCCGCAAGTACTGGGATGAAGTGCTCGATTGGCGCGCCATGGTCCGCTGGGGAACCATAAGTGAATCCGACTACGGGCTGCTCCAGTTTGCCGACACGGTGGACGATGCATTCGAGCGCGTGCGCGCCGAATTGGAAGCGAATCATCTGAAAGTGGATCTCGACTGGATGGGGTAGCCGCAGGGGCACGACCCGCCGCGGCGGATCGCGGCCCATTTTCCCCGCTTCACGATAGGAAAGAAAAACGCCGGTCCCGCACCTGCGGAACCGGCGTTCTCCTCATTGAGATTTCGCCGCGGTTCTTTAGTTCTTGCTCACCAGCGCTTCCGGCAGGAACACTGCCTCAAAGCGCTTCTGCTCGTCCTGATCGTGCACCAGCACGATCGGTGCGAGGTGCAGCGGCCGGTGGCAGCCCTTGCAGGCCGTCATCTCCCCCTGCATATCCTGGAGAAACCCGTCTGTAAAACGGTACTCCGCACGCGACCGGCGAGCCTGCTTCTGGCCCTGAGTGCCGCAATGCGGGCAGGTATACACAACCGGGTCCTCCAGTGGGTCGCGATGGAGCGCGGCCCAGCCCGTGTAACGAACGCCGACTGTCTCGGCGGAACGAACCGACATGGAAAATAGCCTCCTGCCTATGTCTTCTCTGTTCGATTAGATAGATGCCGCAGAGCCCACTATTGTTGCATATTCGCAACACATTGGCTGCTCGATTTTTCGCAAAAGTTTCGTCTCTAAGTCATTGAATATGAGCATCTTATAAAGCCAGCGATCCTCCGCCGGCCACTCCTACCCCCCTGAGTTGCCCGAGAAGTACATCCTCCCGGCAGATTCAGTTTGCCAGGAACCCACCCTCCCCTGTCGGTGTCCATAATCACAAGGCTGCGCAACCTTCCCAAAAACGAGTCCGGTAAGGACTCGGAAGCGGGCCCGCGAGGGGCCCACAACGGGAGCACGAGTCTGTCAGGGGCTGTTGCCGAAGCCTGCTCGCCAGGGCGAGCCTGCCCGCGCCGTGGCGGGGAGGGCCTGCATCGCGCGGCACTCCTGCAACTCGTGCCTCAACGCCGGAGGAGGCGCGCCGATGGAACCTGCAAACCGCTTTTCTCGCTGCTTGCTGGAACAGAAAAACGAAGACAGCCGCCAGGCTCGGCGGCTTCGCCGCCGTACCATTCTCATTGCCATCCTGATTCAGGTCATTTTGTTGGGGCTGCTCATGTTGCGCCCGCTGCTCGGTGCTTCGGCAGACCGCCTGATGATCGCCCGTCTCATCCCGCTGCCGCCCTGGAGAGGCGTTCCGGAATCTCCCAAATCCGAGCGCCCGCGACCCGCTTCGGTGCATCACTTCCAACTCAATCGCTACATCGCACCCGCCGAGATCAGGATTCCTCCGAAACCGCAGGAAGTGACCTCGAACTCCGCTGATGTGCCCGACATCGGGCCAATCACGGACACCCCGGGCGGTTTGGGCCCTGGCGACTCGCTAGGCCTGCTCCCAGGCATCGGCCTGTCCGGCAGCGGCCGGCCGGCCCCACCCGCGCCTCCACAGCCCGTTGAACAGCCGCCCCGCAAACCGAAACTTGTGCCTTCGGAAATTCAGGAAGCCAGGCTCATCACGCGAGTTCAGCCGGTCTATCCCTTCCTCGCAAGGCAGGCCCGATTGCAAGGCACCGTCCTCATCCGCGCCATCATCGCCCGCGATGGCAGCGTCGAGTCCGCCGTAATCGTCCGTGGACATCCCGTGCTCGCCCAGGCGGCCAGGGATGCCGTTCTTCTTTGGAAATACCGGCCGACTCTGCTCAACGGTCAGCCCGTCGAAGTCGAGACACTCATCACCGTAATCTTCGAAATGCTCTAGCCTGCTGAGCCCCAGGTTTGGTCTTTTTTAGGGGGTCGGAGCTTTAGCTCCGACAGAGGTTCGGCTGGGACCTCGAGGGTTTTAACCCCTGAGGTCTGGAGCCTGGAGAGCGCACCCCTGCGCTACAATGACTCGCACTCCAAGGAGGCGATGAATGCCCGTGGAGATTCCCACGGATTACTTGGCTCGCTTGCGCCGCCGCCTGCGCGAGAAATCATTGTTTCGCGGCGAAGTGACGCTCTCCTCCGGCAAGAAAAGCAATTACTACATGGATTGCCGGCTCACCACGCTCGATCCCGAAGGCTCGGTGCTCATCGGCCACGCCATTCTCGAATTGCTCGCCGGGAAAGGCATTCGCGCCGACGCCATCGGCGGCATGAGCATCGGTGCCGACCCCATCGTCTCCGCGGTCGTCACCATCAGTTATCTCGAAGGCCGCCCGATTCGCGGTTTCCTCGTCCGCAAAGAACGCAAGGAGCATGGCCGCCAGAAACTCATCGAAGGCATCGAACCGGGCGCGGCGAGAAACGTAGTCATCGTGGATGACGTCTGCACCACCGGAAAATCCACGTTCGATGCCATCGCCGCTGCGGAGAGCGAAGGCATGAAGGTAACCGCCGTAATCAGCCTCGTGGATCGGGAAGAAGGCGGCTCGGACGAGCTGCGAAAGAAATATCCCTACTACGCCATCACCACGGCCCGCGAACTGCTAGCGGAAGCTGCGGCATCCGGCTAGGCGTCACACCAAAGGCTCGCCGCAATGTTCGGCGATGGCCGCGCGCGTCTCGTCGCGCAGCCGCAGGATTTCCTGCCATCCGTCCCCGTCGGGGAATATCGGGGGGCTCACCGTCAGCGTCACCCGCGACGGTTTCGCCAGCACGGCCGTGTCCGGCAGTAGCTGGCGCGTCCCCCGCAGTGAAATCGGCAGCACCGGGCATCCGCTGGTCACCGCCGATTTGAACGCGCCAAGCTGGAACGGCCGCAGCCCCGCCGCAGGCGTAAACGTGCCCTCCGGAAAAATCAGGATCGATTCGCCGTGCGCGAGCGCTTCCGCCAGCGCGTCCGCCTGCTTCAGCCGCGCCTCGCGGCTTTCACGCACGAATGAGAAATTTCCCAGCTTCTTCAGGATTCCGCCGATGAACGGGTACGACATTACTTCCTGCTTCGCCACAAAGCGGTATTTATAGGCCCCGAGCAGCGCCAGCAGCACCACCGCATCCGTATAGCTGGCGTGGTTGCACGCGATCAGCAGTCCTCCGCGCGACGATTCGCCCCAGCGCGTCGCCAGCGCGTCGAGATGCTCCTGCCCCACCAGCTCGATAGGAACGCCCACCAGACGGAAGAACAGCCGGTTGAGCGCGCGGCTGATTCGCGCGCCCAGCTTGCGGCTCGGAATAATGTGCAGCTCCGCCCACACGATCATCGCGAGCAGGCCCACCATCACCAGGAAGTACACGCCGTAGAGCGCTTCCACCGTGCGGCGAGCCAGTCCCGCCACCTGCTTCGGCGCCGAGCGCGCGGCCAGCCGCGACACCTGGAGCCACGCGGGCGGGCGCCCCTCGTGCAGCCGGCCTTCGCGGAAGAGAGCCTTGGTGGCTTCGCGCCGCAGTTTTCCGCTCGACGTTTTGGGCACCGCTCCGGCGGCGACCATTTCCACGTCGTCCGGCGGCATCCCCACGCCCTCCGCCACGCGCTCGCGAATGCCCGCGGCGATTTCCTCGCGGCGCGCCGGATCGCGTTCTGCCGTTTCCGCCACCACCACGAGCCGCTCCGTCCCGCTCGTCTCGTCCACCATGCCGAACGCGACCACGCACCCTTTCCGCACGCCCGGCGCTGCTGCAGCCAGCTCTTCAATTTCGTGCGGGTACAGGTTCCGTCCCGCTTTGATGATGATGTCTTTCGCCCGCCCGGTGATGAAGATTTCGCGGTCGGCGAAGTACGCGCGGTCGCCCGAATCGAGCCACCCGTCTTCGCGCATCAGGGCCGAGGTGGCTGCGGCGTTGCGGTAATAGCCGGAAGTGGACGACGGGCTCCGGAACCAAAGCCGCCCTTCCACGCGTTCCGCCACGTCCTGCCCGGAATCGTCCACGATGCGCACTTCATTATCCGGGATTGGAAACCCGGCGGAAACGAATCCCACCACCCCGGCGTCCGCCGTGAGAGCGTCGCCATTGCGCCCGGCGCTCGTCCCGAACCCCCGGGACGCAGACGCTGCCACAGGAACGGCTCGCCCGTCATTCTCCAGCGCTGCGCGGTCCAGCCAGTCCACCCTCCACCCGCGCATCGGCGGCGTGAAGCTTACCGCCACGGAGTTTTCCGCCAAGCCGTACACGGGCATGATGGCCCGGTGATCGAATCCGTACCGCGCAAAGCGCCCGGCAAACCGCTCGAGCGTCGAGGGATTCACCGGCTCGGCCCCGTTCAGCATGTAGCGCATGGAGGAGAGGTCCAGGCCCTCGATGCGCTCCTCGGGCACCTTCCGCACGCACAGCTCATAGGCGAAGTTCGGCGCCGCGGTCACTGTCCCGCGATGCTCGTGGATGGCCCACAGCCACCGCTCCGGCCGCGAAAGAAACGCCAGCGGCGACATCAGCGAGAGCGGCGCCCCGGCGTACATCGGGCCCATCCACGCCCCGATCAGGCCCATATCGTGATAGAGCGGCAGCCAGCTCACCGCGCGGTCCGTCGGGTTCATCTGCACCACGGCGAGGATCGCGCGCAGATTGGCCAGCAGGTTCGCGTGCGTCAGCGTCACGCCTTTCGGGTCGCCCGTTGAACCGGACGTGTACTGAAGGAAGGCGATGTCGGAGCTGGAGACGCGCCGCGCGCCCGAAAGCTGTCCGGGGCGGCCGCCCAGTGTGGCGATTTGCGCGGCGGTGGTCACCCGCCGCAGCGACGGCACCTGAGGCTCCAGCAGCCGCGCCACTTTCTCGGCCCGGCCGAACGTCACGATGGTCGAAACCTCTGCGCTCCGCAGGATGGCCGCCTGCCGCGCGGCATATTCCTCGATGCGGTCGGCGCGAACCGGCGGATAAATCGGCACGGGTATGGCAGCCGCCATCTGAGCGCCGAGAAACACGTGGAAGAAATCCGTGCACGTCGGGAGCATGATGGCGAGCCGGTCTCCCGGTTCGACGCCCAGGTTTTCCATCCCGCGGGCGAACGCGCACACCTGGTCGAAAAGTGCCCCGTAAGTGATGTCGGAGGTTTGCCCGTTGTCTTCGCGCAGCCGCAGGTGGAGACGCGTCGGCTCCGCCCGCGCCCGCCGCCGGAGCACGTCGAGCAGCGTCTCTGCGGCGTCCAGGCCCAGTTCGGCCGCCGTTGCCGCGTTTTCCCTCTCAGAAAATCCCGTGTGTATGTCGCTGGCGGACCCATTGCGGGACTGGCCGAGCTGGAGCTCCAGCGCCACGATCACGTCGCCCACCGTATTGGCGTCGGCGAACAGCTCGTCAGGAGGCCGGATGTGGAAGGCGTCCCCGGCGCGGACGATCAGCTCCACCCGCTCCAGGCTGCCCAGCCCCAGATCCCTCTCCAAGTGCAGCGTCTGGACGCTCTCTGCATGAGCCGCGCTGCGGATTTCCTCCAGTCCACGATGGCTGCCCAGTTCGTCCAGCAGTTGCTGGGCGATATCCAGCACCTTCTCCTGGATACTCAGCCGGTCGACACGTAAGGCGGTTGCGTTCATTGGTCAGGACTGGGTCAGAGGCCGTCGCGCGGCCGGGATTGCCCTGTCCCGGCGCCTGCCTACCGCAGCTTGCCCGCCGTGGCGGGGCAGGCCGCGCGGAATTGATTAAGGCTATCACGGCCCAAACTCCCCGCGCCAGCAATAACGCCTTGCCGCGGCCCTCCGCGAGCCCTCCGGCGCCTCCGGTACCCTGGTACCACTCGAAATGTGACCCCTGCGCTATCGACCCTGCGGACTCGTTTTGCGATCCTCCCTGTTGACGGCGGGCGGTAGATGCGAACGAGCAGACGCCATCGCCGGGAGTAGCAGATGATCCTCGCGGTTGGATTGAGCATCTGCCTCGCGCTCTTCCTGCTGAGCAGGATAGGGCAGCCGCCACTGAAGCTGGCGCACACCTGGCGGAAAAAGGAGTTTCTGAGTCCGCGGTAACGGACCGAAGAATCGATCTTCAACGAGTCCCTCCCCCATGTCCACCCCCGGCGGCCAGCTCCCCCCTGGCCGCCTTTTTTTTGGCGCACAACTCCGGCGGGTCCATTCGACAGGCAGAACATCAGGCAGGAGACACCCGCACTCGCGGGCAGGCGTCAGGCAGGCGGTTGAGACGCCCGCTCTTCTAACGCATCAGACGGCGCGGCCGGTAGGCGCTGAGCGGACGTGGCCGCAGGCGCAGCGGTGCGAGCGGCGGCGGCACGTTCTGCAGCGGAGCCCCGCAGCACGGACATTGCGGCGCGCTCACTTCCGTCACGCGGATCCAGTGGCCGCGGGCGTCACACACGGGATTAATGCATTGCACGGTCCAGCCGGGCAAGTACTGCATTCGTCTCTCCCTTCGCCGTAGCGCGGCGAATCCCCTGAAAAAGAGCCGATGGCAGGCCCGCCTGCGGGCAGGCGGGGCCCAAAACTGGGCGGATTCTCTACACGAAATACAGTAGTGTCAAGCAGAAGATGCCAATAGGTTGTGGTAGGGTTACCAGGGGCCCCTGGGCCCATTGTCCCCTCGGGAGGTGATTCCATGGTCAAATTCGGCGGCGATGATCCAGTCGAATATGTTCGCAGGACTGGACTGTTCTCCGGTGGCAGTTGGATCGCCGTGGCCGTCATCCTGCTCGGCCTCATTGTGCTGTTCAACTGTGCCACGCAGATCGACACCGGCCACGTGGGCGTGCTCACTCTGTTCAGCAAAGTGGACATTCAAGACACGCTGCCGGAAGGTCTCCACTTCATCAATCCCCTCAAAGCCGTGCACAAAATGTCCGTGCAGACCCAGTCGCGCAAAGAGGTGGCTGATGTGCCTACCACCGAAGGGCTGATGGTCCATCTCGAGACCACGCTCGTCTTCCATCTCGATCGCGGCCACGCCGCCGCGGTCTATCAGGGCATCGGCACGGGCTACGTGGAAACCATCGTCGAGCCCAACCTGCGCTCCGCCATCCGCGAGGTCACCGCCACGCACAACGCCAGCGCCCTCTACACCGGCGCGCGCGAGGAAGTGGGCCAGAAGATCGAAGAGGAGCTCCGCCGCACGCTCACCCCGCAGGGCATCATCATTGAAAGCGTGCTGCTCCGCGACGTGCAGCTTCCCGCTATGCTCCGGCAGTCCATCGAGGCCAAGCAGCAGGCGGAACAGGACGCGCTGCGCATGAGCTTCGTCTTGCAAAAGGAAAAACAGGAAGCCGAGCGCAAACGCATCGAAGCCCAGGGAATTTCCGACTTCCAGCACATCGTGGCGCAGGGCATCAGCGGGCCCCTGCTCGAATGGAAAGGCATCGAGGCCACGGAAAAGCTCGCCGCCAGCAGCAACGCGAAAATCGTGATTATCGGAAACACAAAGAACGGGCTGCCGCTCGTCTTCGAGCCGCACCAGTGAACCCGGCGGGCCGCGCCTCGGCAAATACCTGTCCGCACGGACAGGATTGACTGCCGACGAGACCTGCTAAAATAGCAGCACCCCAGCGTTTCGATCGCGGCGGGGGTATTGTCTCCGCGCGAACCGTCCGGAACGGACGCCCACACCCCTCGCCGGACGCGGAGGAGATGGAGATGCAACGGGGCTGGTCTGTTGCTGCGGGCTTTTTGCTCCTGTCCGTCCTTCCCTTCGCGGGCTGCGGGTCCAGCTCGCCGGCTGCGAGCGGCGGCGGAGGCACGTCGCTGCCACAGCCGCCCGCCATCACCTCGCAGCCGATGAATCAGACCGTGGCCGCGGGGCAATCGGCCACGTTTTCGGTCACTGCCACGGGCAACTCCCCGCTTTCCTACCAGTGGTACGAAAACGGCACGGCCATTCAGGGAGCGACCTCGTCCAGCTACACCACTGCCCCCACCACCGCGGCCGATAACGGCGACACCTTCAGCGTCGCGGTGACCGACCTAGGTGGCACCACCACCAGCAACACCGTCACGCTGACGCTCACCGGCGTCGTCGCGGCCGGCACCGACGTCACCACCTACAAGAACGATCTGGCGCGCACCGGGCAAAATCTCACGGAAACTCTGCTCACCACCTCAAACGTGAATTCCAATACCTTCGGCCTCAAGCGCATTCTTTCCGTCACCGGCTTGGTAGACGCCCAGCCGCTTTATCTCTCGCAGCTCAATATCGCCGGCACCGCGCACAACACCGTATTCGTGGCTACCGAGCACGACCTGGTGTACGCCTTCGATTCCGACACCGGCGCGACGCTTTGGAACGTTTCCGTTGCCAACGGCGAAACGCCCAGCGACAACCGCGGATGCGGCCAGGTGTCGCCCGAAATCGGCGTCACCTCCACGCCGGTCATCGACCGTCCCAACGGAGTGATCTTCGTCGTGGCCATGACCGTGGACGCCAGCGGGAATTACCACCAACGCCTGCACGCCCTCAGCCTTACCACCGGCGCCGAGCTCACCGGCAGTCCCGTGCTGATCCAGGCCACCTACCCGACCGCCAGCGGGACCACCACCTTCGATCCCTCGCAGTACAAGGAGCGGCCCGGACTCCTCCTCCTCAACGGCATCGTGTACACGATGTGGTCTTCGCATTGCGACTACCACCCCTACACGCCGTGGATCATGGGCTACAACGAATCCACGCTGGCGCAGAGCATCATCTTCAATCTCGCTCCCAACGCCAATGGCCTCGGCCCCTCCATCTGGATGAGCGGTGGCGCGGCCGCCGTGGATTCCTCGGGAAACATCTATGTTCTCACCGCCAACGGCGTCTTCGATTCCACGCTCAACGCCACCGGTTTTCCCAATTTGGGC
>JASHRU010000153.1 GCA_030037225.1 Candidatus Acidiferrales bacterium
CTTGTGGGCCTTCCGCTATGAGGGAGTGTGCTACGACGCGGGCGACAAACTCGGCTTCCTGAAAGCCACCGTAGAATTTGGCCTGCGGAATCCAGAACTCGGCTCCGCCTTCCGCGCCTACCTGAAGTCGCTGAAATTCTAGGTTGCTGCTAAGACCTCTCTTTGTTAGCTGGTTTGGTTTCTTTCGCCGGTGCCGTTTCCTTAGCCGAAGTGGTCTTGCCGGAATCGGCGCTGGCGGCCCCGGGCTTCTTAGAATCCCCGCCCGCTGACTTTCCGGCGTAGTCCGTCACGTACCAGCCGGACCCTTTGAACTGGATGGCCGGGGGCGTAAGCACGCGCTCTGCTTTCCCTCGGCATTTAGGGCACTTCTTGGTGACGGAGGCAGTGTGGTTTTCGATTTTCTCGAAGCGGTGCCCGCACTTCGAGCACAAATACTCGTACAAAGGCACGAACAATCCCTCCCGGTACCTGCAAAAATCGTAGTATAGCATGTCGCTCGGAGGCCCATGCCCCGCAGGGAATCCAATTCGCCACCCGCGGCATCGTCTGCCGAACCTGCCGCGGTGCTCTATATCGTCTCCACTCCCATCGGAAATTTGGAAGACATCACGATGCGGGCCCTCCGTATCCTGCGAGAGGTCCGCTGGATCGCGTGCGAGGACACGCGGCGTACCGCCACGCTCCTCGCCCGTCACGGGATCCGCACGCGCCTCATCAGCTACCACGAACACAACGAACGGGAGCGCACGCTCGAGTTGACCGCCGCACTCAATCGAGGCGAGCAGGGCGCGCTCGTCACCGACGCCGGTACGCCGCTCGTTTCCGACCCTGGATTCCGCCTTGTCGCTTCCGCAATCGCCAGCGGCATCCGCGTAGTCCCGCTCCCGGGCGCATCCGCCGTCCTCGCGGCACTCTCCGCTTCCGGCATACCCTGCAGCGAATTCCTATTCGCGGGCTTCCTGCCCGCGCGCCGCGCCGAACGCCGCCGCGCACTTGAGCTCCTGCGCACCGAAGGCCGCACCATTGTGCTTTTCGAAGCTCCTCATCGCCTGGCTGCGAGTCTTGCCGACGGGGCGGAAATCCTCGGCCCTCGGCAGGCCTGCGTGGCGCGCGAGCTGACTAAAATCCACGAAGAATTCTGTCGTGCTCCCCTGCCAGATCTCGCCGCGCATTTCGCTTCCGTGGCTGTTCGCGGAGAAATCACTCTCGTGGTCGGCGCGCCGGTCGAACGAATCGCGCGCGCCCCCGCCGGCGAACATCCTCCCGGCTCCGAAGTTCCTCTCTCCGTCCGTGTCGCCGAACTAATGCGCTCCGAGGGGCTCGCGCGCAACGCCGCACTCAAACGCGCTGCGCGTGAGCGCGGTTTGACCCGGCGCGAGGCCTACCGCCAGTTGGTCCACGAAGGCGAGAAACTTTGCCGCAAGCGCCTCATCTAATGTAGTGTTGGGTCCGAGGGAGCCGCATAACGCGTTCGGAGCGCACTTGCGGTCGCATCATCGCCGTGTGTCGCCGCAATTCAGTTCTGTTTGTCGCGTCTGCCCTGGCCGCCTTGATTTCCCCAAATGCGGTGGCTCAGTCACCTTTTGCACAGGTCGACGCCGAGCATTCTTACGCGACGCTCTGGATGGGGAGAGACACGGAGACCACGGCTATCGTCAATGTCGGCGTCGCCCGGTTGGCAGGCAAATTGACTCTCGCGTTGGACGAACCCGACGCCTCCAGCCTCCATTTTTCCTTGGTTCCGGGTGGCGAGGGCAGCCGGCTGCTCGCTCCGGATGGGACATTGCGTCCGGATGTCGTCGCCCCCCTCCTGCGTTATACGGCCATGGAATTCCGCTGTGTGCACACGCGGGTCCGCCGCGACGGCCGCCTGGCATTCACCGGCCAACTGAGCATCACGCACGTCGCCCGCGAACTGATCCCCATCGCTTGGAATAGCGGCAACAATTCACAGACCTACACGGACCCCGAGACCGCTCGGGATTCGGCCACTGTGACCTTTGTGCTGTCCACGCCACGGGCGGAATTCTTGACTGCGTATCTCCAGAAGAATTCCGAGTTGGTTGTGAGCGCCACGATCCACGCGGACGACTTCCCCAAGCTGCCCGGTGCCATTCTCGATTCCTATTGGCCCGCTGTGGTTCAGGATGAGCACTGTGAGCCCTCCCCTGCCTCGGACGGCGAGAAGGATTACAGCGGCATAATCTGCCCCGGGAAAGCCATCACAACAGCAGCTTCGTTCCGACCAGCGCGGCCCTGGTCCAAGGATTACTCCGGTCAGCCCAGGCATGATGCCCCGCCCGACGGCCCGGTCACCATCCTCCTCCATCTCCAACTTTCCGCACACCCAGTTGCTGGCAGTCCGTAGGTTCCCTCCTTACCTTTGCTCTTCCTTGTTGCAGGTGCAGGCCTCGGCAATCGGGAAAAATCGAGCCGTCCGTGACCCTCGGTTTGATCCGCGCCTCGAGAAATCTTCGAAACTTCGCTCCGGGAACGGCGATCACGCCCGGGTCCGCATTTCCCCGGGCTGAATTGCTCGCCGCGGGCTTGGCCGATTCCGGAAAGCCCGGCAATACATCCGCTGGAGTCATCGCTCTGTCGCTCCATATAAATCTCTCGTCCCCGCCCGTTACAGGCCCAGCACCTTTTGGCCGCAAAGTTCCTGCCTCGTCGCCGATCTTGTACCGACTTGAGATCTCTTTCGCGTCTGCTATCTTTACTGCGCGTCGCGACGAGGGTTTAATAGGCCCAGGTTATTCTGCATGGCCCCGCCCAACTGCGGAGATCTGCGCCCGGGAGATCGGAATGCGACGAGCCAAAACCGTTATTGCGCGCAAGGGCCGGGACGCTCCCGGAAATGGACAAACCGCCAGGCTGTATCTCGCCACAGCACAGAAAGTCCTTGAGCGCTATCTACCCCGCATCGTGCGTTGTTTGGGGGAGCTGAATCAGGAGGAAATCTGGTGGCGGCCGAACTCCGCTTCCAACAGCGCCGGAAATCTGACGCTGCATCTTTGCGGGAATGTCCGGCAATGGATTATTTCGGGGCTCGGCGGCGCAGCCGACGTGCGGGTGCGCGACCAGGAATTCGCCGAGCGCGGCCCGCTGCCTCGTCGCGTTCTCATCCGCCGGCTCCGGCAGACCGTCCGCGAAGCCCTTCGCGTGATCCGCAGTCTCCCTAGCGATGTACTCTTCCGGGTGCATACCATCCAGGGTTTTCGCGTTACGGGCCTATACGCGGTCTTCAACGTCACCGAGCATTTCTCGCATCATGCGGGCCAAATTATCTACATCGCCAAAATGAAACGCGGCCGCGACCTGGGATTTACCAATCTGCTCGCAGCACCGAAGCGCCTCGACAACATCTGAGCAACGCGCTCCCCGAGGGCAATTATGCCGGCAACGACTCCGATTCGAAGCCCCGGTATTTTCGCGTTTCTTAGATCGTTTCGGGGATACCGCCGTTTTGCTGGTCGGCTACGCTGCCACGCCCTGGAAGAATACCTCGACCTTTTCGAAGACTTCCTTCGTCGTCCTGGCCATATGCACGGCTCGCCGCAACTCGCCGCCATTCCGGACGCCATGCGTAAACCAACACGCGAATTGCTTCATCTTGCCTAGCGCATCGGGCGTCTCCGCTTCCACAAGCCGGCTAAAATAATCCAACAGGAGCTCGTGCCGTGCGGCCTCCGTTGGTATCTCGTACGTTCCACCCGCTATGAATTCGCCAATCTGGCGAAAAATCCATGGATTCGTCGCCGCCGTCCGTCCGATCATCACCGCGTCGCAGCCTGTCTCCGCCACCATGCGCGCAGCATCCTCTGGCGTGCGTACGTCTCCGTTCCCAATCACCGGAATCTTCACCGCTTCGCGGACCATGCGGATAATCTTCCAATCTGCGCGCCCCTCGAACCCCTGGATCCGCGTCCGCGGATGCACCGCAATCGCCTCAACGCCGTTTGCCTCCGCCATGCGGGCCACTTCCGCTGCTACGATTGTCTTTTCGTCCCACCCCGCGCGGATTTTCACCGTCAGCGGGATGCGAATGGCCCCGCGCACGGCCCGCAAGACCGTCTCCAGCAGCGGCAAATCTCGGAGCAACCCGGAACCGCCGCATTTCACCACTTTCTTGGCCGGGCAGCCGAGGTTGATGTCCACCGCGTCAAAGCCCAGCTCTTCCACTGCTCGCGCCGCCGCCGCCATCGATTCTGGATTCGCTCCGAACAACTGCCCAGTGATGGGATGCTCGTCCGGCTCAAAATAGAGATAGCGCTGCGACCGGCGCGAATCACGCACAACGCATTCCGCGCTCGTAAACTCCGTCATAATCAGCCCGCAGCCGCCCAGCCCGCGAATCACCCGGCGGAAAACCGTGTCCGTAATCCCCGCCATCGGGGCGAGGATCGTCGCCGGCCGGATACAGATCTCCCGGATTCTAAGCGCAGCGGGAAGCATGGGGTGCTACCGGGTAGCGGGCTCCGGGTTGCGTACGCCGCTCGCCGCGGCCCGCAACGTCGCCATGTGTTTTCCGGATAGATAGTTGGCCATCGTTTCGTAAGAGCCTTCGAAGAAGTGCTCCACTACGCGCGCAATTGCACGCCCGCGCGCCTCGTCCAGGGTCAGGTTGGGAAGATAGAGAAAAGCCCGTCCAGCCTTCCTTCGTGAAACAAATCCTTTGTGCGCCAGCCGGTCCATGATGGTGAGAATCGTGGTGTAAGCCCGTGGCCGCGTGGCCGCCAGATTGTCGCGGATCTGCCGCACCGTGCCCTCGCCCAATTGCCAAAGCCGGCTCATGCAGTCGAGTTCCAACGGCGCCAGGTCCAGCAGCGATTTCCGCATCGCGTGCACGCGAGCGATCGTCTCTTCCGTCATTTTTTCTCTCCTCCGGAAGGTCCGGGCATCGCCGCGCGTCCGCCCGTGCCTCCTGGCTCTGCCATGACCGCTCCCAAGCCATAACGATCTGTGCGCAAAAGACGCCTGCCCAGCGCTGCGACGCGGCCTGTCCAGATCTCCTCGCCTTCCGCCGCGGGCGCGTCCAGACCCCGCCTCATCGCGCCCACGCGCGAGTCCAGCTCGTCTAAGTAATGGAACACCACGGCCTCGCGGGTCATCGGCAGCTTTGGTGATCCGAACTCGTATTGCCCATGATGGCTGGCAATCAGGTGCAGCACCAGCGTCCTCAGCTCCGTGGGAAACCCTTCGATCCCATCCATTTTGCGGCTTACCAGTTCGTACCCGATCAGGATGTGTCCGAGGAGCTCTCCCTCGGGCGTGTACTGCACGGCACGCTCGTACGCCATTTCATCGAGTTTGCCGATATCGTGCAGCACGGCCGCGGCAATCAGGATGTCTCCATCCAGCTCGGGGTAATGCTCAGCCATCAACCGGCACAAGCCGCACAAGCTGACTACGTGCTCGAGCAGGCCGCCGACGTATGCGTGGTGCATCATCTTCGCCGCAGGAGCCCGTTCGAACCGCCCCGCGACCCGGGGATCGTCCAGGACCGCTTCGAGCAGCCGCGCGATCCAGGGATTGCGCACCGCGGCCACGTACGCTCCGAGCTTCTTCTTCAGCTCCGCAATGCTTTTCTCCGTATGGGGGACCAGATCATCGAGGTCGTATTCTTCCGGCTCCGCACGCCGGATTTTCTCCACCGTCAGTTCAAGTTTTCCGTTATATGTTTTCGACCGCGCCTGGATTTTTACCACGTCGTCCGGCGCCACCGAAGCCGCTGCGTTCTCGAACCCGTCCCACATCTTTCCGAAGATGACGCCGGTCTTGTCTCCCAGTTCGAGCTGCAGCCACTTCCGCCCCTTCGCCGAAGAACACATCTCTTTCCCGCACACCAGGAAGTAAGTGACGATCGACTGATCGGCACCTAGTTCGGATACATAGGGCGATTTCATTGGGAAGGTCCGCTCCCCGCCGGCTTTGGATCCGCGTCGGCGGAGCTATCTTTCTTCGACTTCTTCGACTTCTTGCCCGCCTTCGCGTCCGGTGCAGCCGCCGGATCCACTTCCACGATCTGCGTCCCCGCCACGGCCGCGGTGTCCGTGTATCCCGGCTTGACGATCAGGTAGCTCTCTTCCCTCAAAGTGGCCAAATACTTTCGCAGCTCCGGTTGCGTCCGCTCGTACACCAACCGGTTTTCGATCTCGTTTCTCACTTTGTCCAAAGGCTGGATGCCTGCGTCGTAGTGCTCCATCACCATCAGGACTAGGAAGCCGGTCTTCGTCCGGATCACGTCCGTCACGTCGTTCTTCTTCATGCTGAAGACCTTGTCTTCAATCTCCTTCGATAGCTGCCCCCGTTCGAAAGCGCCCAGAAATCCGCCGTCCTTGGCTGTGCTTCCCTCCGAATACCGCTTGGCCAGTTCCTCGAAGCTGTCGCCCCGCTGGATTCGGGTCAGGTATCCCTTCGCCTTTTCCTCGATCCCGGGAATCTCGCTCTCCGGCTTCTTCTCCGTGGAAAGGAAGAACTCGCTCAGTACCACGTGCTCGGGCTGGTTGAATTCGCTCTGGTGCTGCTGGTAGTACTTCTCCACTTCATCGCTGGTCACCTGGATGTGCGAGCTCACCTGTTGCCGCACCACTTCCTGGGTCAAGAATCCATTGCGTAGCGTATTCTTATAGTCCTCGAGCGAGATCCCTTGCCCGCGTAGCTGCGTTTCCATCTCGTCCATGTCTTTCCAGCCGTACTGCTGCCGCAACTGGTCCAGGCGCTTCACGACGTCCGCCTCGACATTCAGTCCCAGGTCCTTCCCTTTCTGTGCGAGCAGCGACTGGTCGATCAGGTCGCGCAGCAGGTTCGTCCGCCGCGTTTTCAGCATCTCCTGGAACTTGTCGGGGCTGCAGGTAGGACAGTCCTGCCTCGTCTCGTCCTCGAGCGAAGCCTCCGCGTTTTGGTATTCGGAAAGGGTGATGATCTCGTTGTTAACGCGCGCGACGATCTCCTCGACGACGCGTCCCTTCTCCTCTTGTGCCCACAACGCATTGGAAACACAGAGGATAGCCGCTACCAGTACATAAAAGCGGGCACACCGTGGTGCGCTTCTTTTCATGGATCCCTGCTTCCCGGAGTCACGCCTCAGTTTAGCGCGAGCCTTCCAGATGCCGCAACACCGTTTTCAGCCCCTGTACTATCGACGCGCCGTCCTGCTTCGTCTCCATCCACAAGATTCCGCCCGGCTCGAGCCGCAAGTCCCTGCGGGCGCGCACAATGTCCACAACGCGCTCCGGCGGGAGGCTGGCCTCGTCGGAGAATCGGACGCTTACCCGGCTCCCCTTTCTCTCGATCGCTTCCACGTGAACCCGCTCCGCCTGCGATTTGAGCACCGCGTAGTCCAGCAGATTCCCCACGGGCGGCGGGGGCGGCCCGAACCGGTCGGCCAGCTCGCGCAGCATGTCGGCGCCCTGTTCCTCGGAAGCGACGGCTGCAATCCGTTTGTAAGTCCTGAGCCGCAGGGCCTCCTCTGGGATGTAGGTTTCCGGAATCCGGATGTCCAATCCCAATTGAATTGCCGCGCGCCGCTCCGGCCTCACAGTCTCACCCTTCTGCTCGCTCACCGCTCGCTCCAGCATCTGGCAGTACATTTCGAATCCCACCGCACCCACGTGCCCGTGCTGCTCGCGTCCTAGCAGATTTCCCGCCCCGCGCATTTCCAAGTCAAGCGCGGCAATGCGGAATCCGGCGCCCAAATCACTGAATTCGCGCAGCGCTGCCAGCCGCTGCTTTGCTTCTCCCGAGAGGGGCACGTCTGGCGGCACAAGCAGATACGCATAGGCGCGTACGCTCGACCGTCCGACTCGCCCGCGCAATTGATAAAGCTCCGCCAGACCCATGCGATCCGCCCGGTTCACGATCAGGGTGTTGCAGTTGGATATGTCCAGCCCGTTCTCAATGATTGTCGTCGCCACGAGCACGTCGGCCTCGCGACGCACAAACTGCATCATCACACGCTCCAGTTCGCGCTCCCCCATCTGCCCGTGGCCAACAAGGACGCGTGCCTCAGGCACCAGCCGTTTCACCAGGCGTGCAATCGAATCAATCGACCCCACCCGGTTATGTACAAAGAACACCTGTCCGCCCCGCGCCAGCTCTTCCTGGATCGCCCGGCCCACCAGCGCTTCGCTGAACGGCGCCAGTACGGTTTGGATCGCCAGTCGGTCTTTCGGGGCCGTTTCGATCAGCGACATGTCCCGCAGCCCCGCCAGCGACATGTGCAACGTCCGGGGGATGGGCGTGGCGGAAAGCGTCAGCACGTCTACCTCGCGACGCAGTTCTTTCATCCGTTCTTTCGCCGCCACGCCAAACCTCTGCTCTTCGTCCACCACCAGCAATCCCAGGTCGTGGAACTTCACGTCCTTCGACAGCAGCCGGTGCGTGCCGATCACCACGTCCACTCTTCCCGCTTCCAGATCTCCGAGCACGGCCTTCTGCTCCGCCCTGGTCCGGAAGCGGCTCAGCAATTCGATCCGCATGGGAAATGCCGCCATCCGCCGCCGGAACGTTTCCCAGTGCTGGAAGGCAAGCACCGTGGTGGGCGCAAGCACGGCCACCTGTCGGGAATCCTCCACGGCTTTGAACGCCGCGCGCATCGCCACTTCCGTCTTCCCGTAGCCCACGTCCCCGCAGAGCAGCCGGTCCATCGGCTGCTCTCTCTCCATGTCGCGCTTTACTTCTTCAATCGCGCGCATCTGGTCTTTCGTCTCCTCAAACTCGAACGCATCCTCGAACTCGCGCTGCCAAGGCGAATCGGCCGGAAAGCTGTGTCCTGTGGCTACCTTTCGCTCCGCATACAGGCGCAGCAGCTTTTCGGCCATCTGCGCCACGGACTTCTTGACGCGCGCCTTGCGCTGCGCCCACGCCGTCCCGCCCAGGCGATCGAGAACCGGCTCCGCGCCGCCCAGCGAGTTGTATCTCTGCACCAAATCCATGCGTTCCAGCGGAACGTAGAGCCGTGCCTCGTCCGCATAGGTGAGTTGCATAAACTCACGCGTACCGTCCGTCGCTTCCATTCGCCGCAGACCTTCGAAGCGGCCGATCCCGTGATCCACATGCACCACGTGGTTACCCGGTTGCAGTTCGGCAAAATCGCCTGCAAAAACGGCCGACATCGGCCGTGCCCCGCCCCGCGACCGCGGGCTTTCACCGGCCGCCTGCGGATCGAAGAGGTCCGCGGTCCCATAAATTGCCACCCGCAACTCTGGCAGGGCCACACCTTCTGCTATCGGTGCGCGGATGAGCGTGATCGCGGGCAAGTTTCCCGCGAATGTTTCCTCGGCGGCCGCTGATGCGGAGGGCAGATCCCCTGACTCACCCACGCGGTACGGCAACTCTGCGTCCCGCAAGATTTCTGCCAGCCGCTCCGTCTCTCCCACCGTGGACGACGAGAGCAGGATTTGTTCTCCCCCGGCGAGCCTTGCACGCGCTTCGTTCAAAAACGCCGGCAAATTCCCGTGATAGCGCTGCGTCGGCTGGCAGAGCACCCCCCCGCATGCAGTGCCCGCAGATTCCATGCTCAGCCGCTCCATCACCACTCGCGGGTGCGCCGCAACCGCCGACATCCATTCCTGATCGCTCAGCACGAACGCATCTAAATTCGTTTGCGGAGCTCCTGGCCCGCGCCGTTCATAGGCGCGGTGGCTTCGCACGCGGAACTCATCCGCAGCCTCGGCCACTTCCTCCGCCTCGTCGAGCAAAATCACTGGCTCGTGAAGCAATGGAAAAATATTTGCGGCTCGCGGGGCCTCGTCGTCTTCCACCAGCGCCAGCAACGTAACTTGCTCCACCGGCTGTACGGACCGCTGTGTCTCCGGATGGAATTGCCGGAGCGATTCGACCGTATCCCCGAGCAACTCGATGCGGACTGGATAGTCATTCTCCGGGGGATATACATCCACAATCCCTCCCCGCACGGCAAACTGCCCTGGCATCGCCACCGTCTGCTCGCGCTGGTATCCGGCGCGCCGCAGAAACTCCACCAGCGTCTCGAGCGGCAGTTCCTCATCATCCGCTACCGTCCGGGCCAGTTCGCGGTAGGCTGCCGCCGTGGAAGACCGTCTCAGGGCCGCCGCCACGGGCGCCACCACAATCGATGCCTGTCCCGTGGTCATTCGCCAGAGAGTCGCTGCCCGCTCCTCCGCGATTTCAGGATGAGGTGGGCGCAGGTCCCACGGGGTGACATCGAGTGCTGGAAGGATCTGGGTCTCCTCCGGCTGCCGCCGGCCCAGCGCTTGCAAGAAATAGCGCGCCGCCCGGCCCAGCGAATCCGCACGTTCGTTTGTGGTCGTCACCACGACCACCGGTCTTTGCAGCGTCGCCGCCACGTGAGCCGCCACGAGCGCCTTCGCTGCATTCGCGAGCCCGCCAATCCTTGACTCCCACACCCCCCTGCGCAGCGCATCGACCGCCGATTCCACGGCCGGGTGCCGTCCGACCGCACCGAGAATCTCGCTCACAATTGGGAAAATCATGACGGGGGGTAAACCCCAGGCGGGATGGGGCACGGATGGAAGGCAACCGGTCCGGTTCGGGCGATACAATCCCCTCCCAGGTCTCTTACAACCCGGGGGATGTCCTTCGGCCGATACTCGAGGCGCGTGCCCGGCAAAATCTCCATTATTCTAGCACGCGTCTTGTCGGTGCGTCGGAGCGGACGCTATTGACGGTAGAATCCAAGCTGCGAGGCACACGCCATGCCCCAATGGATCACGCTCGACCCCTCAGGCCTGAACCGCCGGTCTCTGGAGCACGCGGCAAAAACGTCGATTGCCTCTCTCGTGGCCCTACTCGCCTCTCGAGCACTCCACCTTCCCGAATTCTACTGGGGCGGGATCGCAACCATCGTCGTATTGCAATCCACTCTCGGCGCGGCCCTCTCTGTTTCCGTCCTCCGGCTCACCGGTGACGCGCTCGGCGCGTTCGCGGGCGCAGTCCTCGCCATCTGTTTCGGCCACAGTGTGTACATTTTCGCTGTAGGAGTCTTCCTTCTTGGCCTGCTCACTGCTGCCGCGCATCTCGACCGCAGCGCTTTCCGGTTCTCGGGCATCGCGCTCGCCGTCGTGATGCTGATACCTCGCAGCGAATCGCCGTGGATCGTGGCTTGGCACCGCTTCTCCGAAATCGCAGTTGGCATAGTCATCGCCCTGCTCGTGGTGCTTGTTTGGCCCGAACGCACCTCGTCCCCCGTATCTGCTGCCTCTCCCGGCGGCTCCGGAAAACCCTGAAAAAATGCACGCCGCGGCGCCTCAAAGTCCATGAATTCTCGCCAGTAAATCGGTCGTTGAAAATCCCGGCTCCAGCGGGATCGATACCACCCGTCCGCCGGCCGCCTCCACTTCTTCCCGCCCGACAATCTGGTCCGGCCCCCAGTCACTGCCTTTGACGAGCACATTCGGCAGAATCTTCGCGATGATTTCTCGTGGCGTTTCCTCGTCGAATACAGTCACGTAATCCACAGCCGCCAGCGCCGCCAGCACTTCCGCGCGCTCCGCCTCGGGCACCACAGGCCGGCCCGCGCCCTTCACTCGTCGCACGCTTTCGTCGGAATTGATGGCCACAATCAGCAAATCGCCGAGCGCCCGCGCCTCCTCCAGGCATCGAATGTGTCCTGGATGCAGCAGATCGAAGCATCCATTCGTGAACACGACGCGACGCCCGTTGCGCCGTTCGCGTTCCGCGTGGAGAATCAACTCAGCTTGCGAAACCACCCTTCCCAATTCGCCGCTCCCCTGCCGCAATCCGCGGCCGGCCATCGAAATCCTATCACGCGCTTCGCAGCGGAAACGTTGAATGCAGCGCGTTGAACTCACGCTTGCCGCTTCTGGTCTGGTGTGGCTGGCACTTGCTACCCTCTGGATCGGTGCGTCATCCGACTCGCAGCGGGAACTATCCATCGCTGGAGGCCCCGCATGTCCGGCCGCTCCCGTCCGCGTCCTCGAGCCCCAGTACCCTATTGGCTCGCTCGTAGTTTTCCATGGGCTCGGCGCGAACCGGCTGGTTATGCTCCCGCTTGGCCGCAGGTTCGCAAACGCCGGTTTTAGAGTGTTCCTGGTGGACCTGCCGGGACATGGCCGGGACAGCGCACCCTTTTCCTTTGCAGTTTCCGAGTCTTGCGCTCGTGGACTCCTCGCTTCCCTCGAGCATTCGGGACAGATTTCCCCAATCCGGACGGTCTTGCTGGGGCATTCCATGGGCGGAGCCCTTGTTGTGCGTCTGGCAGGTGCATTTAAATCTGCCGGAACCATTTCCATCGCCACTGCTCCGCTCGTGCGCCCGAATCACCTGCCCGGCAACCTCTTGCTCGTTGCACCCCAACTCGACATGCCCCCCGTCCTGGCCACAGAACAAAAACTGGCTGCCGAGGAAGGATCGGAGCGCGACTCAGCGGAGGATTTCGCACAGGATCGCGCGTTCCGCCTGCTCCGCATAGCTTGGCAAACCCACACCAGTCCCATTTTCAGCCCCGCGGCCGCAGCCGACATGGTGCACTGGGCCCTTGATTCCGTTCGCGCTTCGGAAACGCCCGGACACAGCGCACCGCAACAGGAAACGACAAGCCGTGTGGGCCTTTTACTACCCATCCAGATTTGGATCGAATCTCCTTTGCGCATCTTTCACGCAGCGCTGCTCGGTCTGGCTGGCATTTTACTGATGCTTCCTGCAGCTTTGGTCCTCTGCTTAAAGATTTTCCGTCTTCACGTCCTCCCCGATGTCTCGAAGGGCGCTCGGCCGGGAATCGCATTGCTCGCGTGGTGCGCCGTGGGGATTCTCTCGACCCTGTTGCTGAGGTTCTGGATGCCGATGGCCCGGCTGCAGCTCTATGGCGGTGATTATCTCGCGTCCTTTCTGCTCTTGAGCGGCTTGATCCTCGCCATCGGCTTTGGGTATGCCTCGCCCGTCAACCGTCTTCCCGCAGGATCGGAATTTTCCGCAGTCATAGCGGCTGCGCTTTGGGCCATGGGCTCGGTATGTGCGGTCGCCCTATGGATGAATTGGCAGCTGGCGGAGTTGTGGCCCATCTCGGCTCGTTGGACACGCCTCCCCATTTTGTTTGTCGCCCTCTTCCCCGCCGGTGTTGCGGAAGAATGTGCCGTCGGCGCTGCGGCCCCGCTGGGTTCATCCAGAGGCGCGGCGCGATTGCTTTTGTGCCTGGGTCTCCGAGCGATATTGTGGGGGAGCATGCTGTTTGCTTTCTGGTGTGGAGCAAGCGACGCGCTGTTGCCGGTTATCTTTCTGCTTCCCCTTGCGGGATTGTCCTTGGGCCAGCGCCTGGGGGCTGACGTTTTGCGCCTTCGGACCGGTTCCGTCCTCGCCGCCGCCGTCTTCGATGCTATACTCGGCGCTTGGTTCCTGGCGGCCGCATTTCCGCTCGCCTGAACCCGTCTTCTTTCATGCATGAAATTGCCATCGTGGGTGGTGGCCCGGCCGGAGCCCTCTGCGGCGAACGATTGGCTTCAGCTGGCTTTCGCGTCTCTATCTATGATGAGCACCTCGCCTGGGAAAAACCCTGCGGCGGCGGGCTCACCCAAAAGGCCCTCCGCGCTTACCCTTTTCTGAGCGAAGGCCCGCAGCCCAAGAAGTTCGTCAAGGCGTGCGAGCTCGTCTCCAGCTCCGGCAAGCGCGCTCTGCTCTCTCTCGACCGTCCCATCGTAATTTACTCGCGCAAGGTCTTGAACGGCTTGCTCCTCGATCGCGCCGCTGCCGCGGGCTGCGAACTGGTCCGCGCACGCGTCACCCACGTGGACACCTCAGGCGGCGCGGTGCGGCTCACCGCCGGCGGCCGCGACACGCGCGCGGATTTCGTGGTTCTGGCGGCCGGCGCCCGCAACCCTCTGCTCCCCGGTACGACGCCGCTCAAGCAGCAGGATCTCGACATTACGGTCGGCTATTTTATTCCCGTTGCCTCCGACCGCATCCTGGTCAAGTTTCTTTCTAAATTCGCCGGCTACATCTGGTCGTTCCCCCGCTCGGACCATCTTTCGGTCGGCATCTGCGGCCGGCTCACTCCCGGCGGCACGCGGGCCATGAAGGAACATCTCCACCGTTTTCTCGATGCCGAGCAAATCCCATGGGACGGCGCCTGCTTTTACAGTCATGTTCTTCCCTCGCCCCAGGTGGACACGCTCCGCCGCCGTCCCGTCGTTGGCCGCAACTGGGGACTTGTGGGCGATGCCGCCGCCTGGGTGGACCCGCTGACCGGCGAGGGCCTCCATTATGCCCTCCGCTCCGGCCATCTGCTTGCCGACGCTATCGCCGAAGGCCGCCCCGAATCCTATCCCGCGAGGGTTCGCCGGGAGTTTGCCGCGGACTTCGAATTCGCCGTGCACGCCGCCCGCCGGCTTTTCTCGGGGAACTTCATGGGCGGCGCGGTCACCACACGCATGATTCAATTCGTCCGCCGCAGCCCGGCCTTTTGCGCGCTTATGCGCGATCTGTTCAGCGGCTCGCAGGATTACCGCACGCTAAAGCGACGACTTTGGTCCCAATTGGGTCTTACGCTCGGCGAGATTTTTCAGAGCTTTTTCCGCCCCGCGCCCGGCCCCAATTCCTTCGACGCCGTCTCGCACTGACGCCGCGCCCACCCATGCCTACCGACCCCGCCTCGCTCCCCATCGGCCTCGAGCACTCCTTCGATAAGGAAGTAAAACTGGAGTACACGATCGCCTTCCACGACTCCCGCCTCCCTCCCGTCCTTTCCACGCCCGCCATGATCGGAATGATGGAAGTGGCCGCGGCCAAGGCCGTGGCGCCGAACCTCGCTCCCGGAGAGATTACCGTGGGCACGCGGATCGAGGTGGACCACCTGAAGGCCTGCACGCCGGGCGCCAGAGTCCGCGTCTGGGCGCGTTACGAGGGAGCTAACGGCCGGTTCCTGAGCTTTGAAGTAACCGCTCACTGCGGTGAATCACTGATCGGCCGCGGCCACGTTTTTCGCGCCATCGTTGACCCCTCCCGCCACGGCCGTAAGCCCTAAGCGTCACTCCCGCGGCACAAGGTGATTCCGCTCTCGCCTATCGAACCCAATCTCTTTCAGTTTTCAGGGAATGTGCACGCTAGAACGATACTCGACGCGCCGCTGCTTTTCTTTGGGCAGGAACTACCGTCGCCATCTTCCGGATCATTGCCAGCACAAGCCGCTTGTTCTCATCGGAAAGGGTCGTGCTGTACCGTTTGATCTCTCCCAGGAACCGGATTTCATCCGCCGAAAGCTCTCCCAGCGCCTTCTTCGCTTCGCGTTCCCGAGCTGTTTCCATGCTGGGAAAGAAGTCCGCCAGGCTCATGTCCAGCGCTTCCGCAATTTTTGCCAGGGTTTCGAGGGAGGGAACCGTGTGGCCGTTTTCGACGCGGGAGAGATAGCAGCGCAGCAGGCCCGTGCGGCGTTCGATGTCGCCCTGCGAGAGACCACGCTCGCCCCGGTAGCTCCGGATCACTTCGCCGATGTTGACCTTGGGCCGTTCTTTCGGCATGGGCGGTCGTGCCGCGGCGTATTCTTACAAATCCCGATTGCCGGCGCAAGTGGGCTTCCGCAGCCCCTCATTCGAGCCAAGTTGACAGCCCGCGCGAACGATGAAAAAGTACGGTGCGCCCGAATGATTTGCACCTGGCGGGCCGGAGAACTGCCGCATGGCGGAAGAAACCATCTCACACTATCAGCTTCTTGAAAAACTCGGTGGCGGCGGCATGGGCATAGTCTTCCGCGCCAAGGACAACCGCCTGGGCCGCAATGTGGCCCTCAAGTTTCTGCCGGACGACATTGCTCACGACCCACAGGCCATCGAACGTTTCCGCCGGGAAGCCCGCGCCGCATCCGCGCTCAATCACCCCAATATCTGCACGATCCACGACATCGACGACGACAAGGGCAAGGCCTTCATCGTCATGGAGCTTCTGGAAGGCCAAACTTTGAAACATCGCATCGAGGGCAAGCCCCTTGATCCCGCGGAAGTTATCGAACTGGGCATTCAAATCGCCGACGGCCTCGAAGCCGCTCACTCCAAGGGCATCGTCCACCGCGACATCAAGCCCGCCAATATATTCGTTACCGAGCGGGGACAGGCCAAAATCCTCGACTTCGGCCTTGCCAAGCTGAACTCTTCGCGCCCCGACCACCCGCGGGACCTGGACGTGACTGCTGGACTCACCAAAGCCAACGCTACGCTCTCGCTCACCAGCCCGGGCACATCGGTCGGTACCGTAGCCTACATGTCGCCGGAACAGGCCCGCGGCGAGGAGATTGACGCCCGCTCGGACCTTTTCTCCCTGGGCGTTGTTCTTTACGAGATGGCCACGGGAACGGCTCCCTTCGCGGGCGCCTCACCGGCGCTCATCTATGACGGAATCTTGAATACCACTCCTCCCCCGGCGACCAAGGCGAATCCGCGAATTCCTGCCGGCCTCGATCCCATTCTGAACAAGGCCCTGGAGAAAGACCGCGATCTCCGCTGCCAGACGGCCGCGGAGCTGAAGGCGGACCTCAAACGTCTCAAACGCGACCTCGATACGGGCCGCCGCGCTGCCGCTGAAAAATCTGCTGCGTCTCCTGCCGCTCAAGCCGCACCGGCCGGGGTGAAACGCGTCGCCGTCCTCTACTTCGAGAACCAGAGTGGCGCAAAGGAAGACGAGTACTTCCGCGACGGTATGACGGAAGACATCATCACCGAGCTTTCCAAGATCGGCCAACTCCAGATTTTCCCTCGCTCCGAAATCCTTCCCTTCCGCGATAAAACGGCCACCCCTCCTCAAGTAGGCCAGCAACTCGGCGCCGGATATGTTCTCGAGGGTTCGATACGCCGCGCCGGAAACCGCGTCCGCGTTACCGCCACGCTGGTCGAAATCGCCACACGCGTCTCTGTTTGGTCGGAACGCTATGACCGCCAGATGGATGATGTGTTCGCCATCCAGGAGGAAATCGCCCGCAGCATCGCACAGGCCCTGCGCATCACACTTTCCCCTCAGGAAGAGAAGGTCATGGCCCGCAAGCCCACCGAAAACGCCCAGGCCTACGACTTCTACCTCCGCGGCCGGAACTACACGCGCCGCGAGAATCTCGATTACGCCCTGCAAATGTTCGAGCAGGCCATTAAGCTCGATCCGAATTTCGCCCTCGCGCACGCCGGGATCGCCACCGTCTGTGGTTTGGTCTTCGAGCTTCGCGACCAGTCGCCCAAATGGCTCGAGAAGGGGCAAGCGGCCTGCGACCGCGCTACAGCTCTTGCTCCAGAACTCGCCGAAGTCAACGCCAGCCGCGCCCGTATGTTCTACGCGCAGAAGAAGTGGGAAGAAGCGTACCTTTCCGCCCTTCGGGCGATTGAACGAAAGCAGGATTGCGAAGGTGCTTGGAACGTCCTCGGGCGCGCGCTATTCGCCTCCGACCGTTGGGAAGAAGCCGCGACGTTCGCCAATCGCGCCATCGAAGCCAACGGCGACGACTACAACGTTTACATACCCTACGGACAGACCCTGCGCCGCCTCGGCCGCTTGGAAGAAGCTCAACGCGTTGAGGAGTTGATGTTGCGCGCTCTTCGACAGCAGCTCGAGCTCAGTCCTGAGGACGTCCGTGCCCGAATCCTGCTCTCCAACCGGCTTGCCCAGGCCGGGGAATCCGAAGAATCCGTGCGCCACCTCGAAACCGCCATCGCGCTGCGTCCCAACGATGGCAATACGATCTACAACGCGGCGTGCACCTACGGGTTGCTGGGAAGGAAGGTAGAAGCCCTGGAAACCCTCAAGAAGGCAGTAGCCGCGGGGTACAGAAATATGGAATGGGCTAAGCGCGATTCCGACCTGCAGCTCCTCCACGAAGAACCCGAATTCATCCAACTCGTGTCGCCTGCCGCGCCCAAAGGCTAGCCGCCGGAATCCGCGCATGCCGCCGCCGTCAGTGAGATGGCGCTCACTCGTCTATCCCGCATTCCCGCAACATAAACGCGTAATCGTAAGCAATCTCGCGCAGCGCATCGTACCTCCCGGAGGCCCCGCCATGTCCCGCCGCTAGGTTTGTTTTCAGCAGCAACGGATTCGAATCGATCTTCAATGTCCGCAGGCGTGCCGTGTATTTCGCCGGCTCCCAATACATCACTTGGCTGTCGTTGAGCGACGTGCGCACCAGCATTGCCGGGTACTCCCGCGGCGCCAGATTCGTGTACGGGCAATACGTCCGCATGTACGCATACTCCTTCGCGTCTTGTGGATTCCCCCACTCCTCGAATTCGCCCACGGTGAGCGGCAGCGACGTATCCGACATCGAATTGATCACATCCACGAACGGCACGTGCATGAGTGCCGCGCGGCACAAATCCGGACGCAAATTCAGCGTCGCACCGATCAGCAGACCTCCCGCGCTCACCCCGTGAATCACCAGCCGGTCGCGCGGCCCATATGCCTGCGCCACCAGAAAGTCCGCCGCCGCGATGAAATCCGTAAATGTGTTGCGCTTGTTCAGCATCCGCCCCTGATCGTGCCAGGGTTTGCCCATCTCTCCCCCGCCCCGCACGTGCGCGAGCGCCACGGCGAATCCGCGGTCGAGCAGGCTCACGCGATTCGAGGCAAAATTCACGGGCAGCGGATAACCGTACGATCCATAGCCCACCAGAAACAGCGGGCCCGTCCCGTCACGCGCCCGTCCGCGCCGGTACGCAATCGAGATGGGGATTCGAGTTCCGTCCGCGGTCACTGCCGACAGGCGCTCTGTCTCGTACTTTGTCCGGTCGTATCCGCCCAGCACCTCTGTCTGCTTCCGCAGCCGGCGTTCCCGCGTCGCCAGGTTGTAGTCGTAGATAGAGCGCGGCGTGAGCAACGACTCATACATGAACCGGAATGTCCCGGTCTCGAATTCGAAGTTCTCTCCGGGCATCGCTGAATAGGCCGGCTCCGGGAACTCGATGCGGTGCCACTCCCCGGTGGCTAGATCCGTCACCCGCATGCGCGGCAGGCCCTCCTGGCGTTCGTACACAACGGAGTGGCCAGCAAAAAAATCCACTCCCCACAACATCACGTCTGGCCGGTGTGCAATCACCTCCGTCCAATTCTCCATTCGCGGATCGGCCGTCGGCGCGGAAAACAGCGCGAAATTCCTTCCGGTGCGGTTACTCCGCATATAGAAGCGGTTGCCGTGATGATCCAAGTCGTATTCGTGCTCCGGTTGGCGCGCCGCAACCATCCGCCATTCGCCGTCGGGCGTTTCTGCCGCCAGATACCGCCATTCCGATGCCGTATGACTGGAGGATTCCAGAAAAACAAACGCGCGGCTGCGGCTCCGCAGCACCGTCAACCGGAACCGCTCATCCTTCTCCTCGTACACCAGCGTGTCCGCCGTCTCCCCCAGTCGGTGCCGATAGAGCCGATAGGACCGTTTCGCATCATCTTCGACGGTATAAAAGAGCGTGTGTCCGTCGGCGGCCCACGCCTGGCCGGTGACGTGTTCCATCGATTCGGGCAGGAGATTGCCGCTGCTCAGGTCTTTCACTCGCAGGGTATATTCGCGGAATCCGGTAAAATCGGTGGCGTAGGCTAGCAGCCTGCTGTCGTCGCTCACGTCATAACCGCCCAGCGCGAAGAATTCGTGTCCTTGCGCCAGTACGTTGCCGTCGAGCAGCACCTCTTCCGGTCCATCTTCGCTCCCTGCCCGCCGGCACCAGATGTTGTACTGCTTCCCCTCCTCGGTCCGTGTGTAATACCAGTAGTTTCGCTGCCGCGCTGGAACAGTCAGGTCCGTCTGTTTAATCCGTCCCACGATTTCGCCGTAGAGCTTCTCGCGCAGGCCGGCTGTCGGCGCCATCACCGCGTCGGCATACTCGTTTTCCGCCTCTAGATAGGCCAGCACTTCCCGACTGGATTTTTCGCGCATCCAGCCGTACTCGTCCACGCGGCGGTCGCCGTGCAGTTCCACCACGCGCGGCTCGCGCCGGGCTACGGGCGGCGTCAGCTTCTGTGGGACCGCCAGGCCGGTCTCATGACTCATCGAGTTTCATCCGGCGAATTCGGGCGCCTCCGGCCTGCGTTCAGCGGGGTGCGGGCGCCTCCGGGTTCAGCGCCAGCGGCGCGTCGATGCGGAAATCGAGCACGGTTTCGCTCGGAATTTTCACTTTCTCGCCCTTCGTCACGATATTCGCAGTCGCTCCCGCGGCAGCGCCGATCCCCGTGCCGATGGCCGCGCCTCGCCCGCCCCCGGCCAGGGCGCCGATGATCGCGCCCAGTGCGGCCCCTCCAACCGTTTTCTTTGCCGTATTCCCGCCCCGGCCTTTTCCAGCTACGTCATAGTCTCCCGTCACAAGTGGAACCAGGCTGTCGTGGATCGTCATGCCGGTAAGCTGCAATCGCAGCTCCGCGTGGCCGGTCAGGTGTCCGGCGCCCTGCACCGTCTGCAGCTCCCCGAACACCTCCGTCCCGCGCCGCGCCAGAACGTATCCGTCTTGCTCGAGGTTGGCTTCCAGTGACGCCCGGAAGTGGTCTCCCACATGGTTCTTTTCCGAGTCCACGCTGTCGATCATCCGCACCAGGATGTGCGAGCCCACTGGCACCGTAACCTTTGAGGAATCCGCCGCCGGAGGTGGAGGCGGTGGCAGCGGCTTTGGAGCAGGCGCGGGTGCGTCCGGCAGATTTGCGTCAGCAGCCGCGGGCGGAGGCGGTGGTGGGGCCCCTGTAGGAGCTGCCGCGGCGGCCGGTGGTGTCGACGGACCGGAATCCCGCGAAAGGCTCACCACGTCACGCACGTCGTACGTCTGCACCGTCCCGTCCACATTCATCTGAATCGCGTCGGCCGTCCCCCCGATGTACTGCCCGTGAATCACGCGCCCGTCCTTCAGCTTCAGCGTATCCGCCGACACACTCAGGGCTAGAATCAATGCTGCTCCAGCTAGAAAGGCTATTCCCCAGATGCTTTTCCTTCGCATGGACTCACACCTCACCGGGCTAGCCCGTGGCGCGCCGCGCGCCTGCCCGCTGCCCCATATTACAACGGATGCGGGGTCACATGCTCTCGCTGCATTCCGTCCGCGCGCAATGGGGTCATAACCCGAGCGGCCGCGAGCAGGGCCAGACATTTTTCGTTTTTCGATCTTCGGTTTTCGATCTTCTCAGGGCTGGTAGTAGTATCCCGACCGCGCCTGCACAATCAGGTCTTTGTCCTTGGTCACCAGTTGAATTTTGTGGAATCCCGGCCCCGGATTCTCCCGATCCGGCGCGTATCCCAGACTGTACTGATTGTGCAGCTCCTCTGAAATCTGTTCATAGATCTGTTCGACGGTCTGTTTCTTTGTAACCTGAAACATTCGCCCGCCGGTTTCGCCCGCGAGCTGTTCGAGCACTTTCTTTCCATCCGGACGATTCTGCTGCGGAGAGCGGCCGCCATGACGCCCGCCATACCCGCCATACCCTCCCCTTCCGTAGTTCTGTCCTTCTTCGCCCTCAAACAGAATTCCATACACCACCGTGTCAGCGCGTTGCGCCGACTCCACCGCCATCTCCAAGGTCTCCCGGCTTCCCCGGTCCACACCATCGGTCAGCACAATCACCGCCTTGCGTCCCTGCTGCTTTTGCATCACTTCGCCAGACGCCAGGTAAACCGCGTCGTACAGCAACGTTCCCCCGCCAAAGCGTGAATGCCCGTGGCCGCTCTGTTGTCCTCCGGTGCTGCCGCTATCGCCGCTGTCTCCGCCGCTCCCGCCGCTGCTGCTCCGCCGCGAAAGCTCCGGCCGCGCAATCTCCAGCAGATCCAGTCCTGTCTCCAGCTTCGACCGCGAAGACGTCAGGTCCTGCAGCATTTCCACCTCATAGTCAAAGTGGATGATGCACGCTTTGTCTTTGTCCTCGCGCAGCAGGTGGTCCAGGAACGACTGGCTCGCCGTGCGCTCTTCCCCCAGCACATTTCGCTGGCTCAGGCTGGTATCCACCAGCAGGCCGAGCGAGAGCGGAACGCTGCTGTCGCGTTCGAAAAACCGGATCGTCTGCGGGCGTCCGTCTTCCTCGAGGGAAAAATCGCCCTGGGGCAGGTCGGATATCAGTTTCCCGTGCTTATCCCGCACCGTGGCGTAGACGGTCACAAGCTTCGCTTCTACCGTTATCTTTGGATTTTCTTGCCCGCTCCACGCCGCGCCGCCCGCCACGAGCGCCACCGCGCACACCAATGCGCTTCCCCATTTCCGAGCGGAACCATGTAACTGGCGGTGTGAAGTCACAGCCTTACGATATTGCCACTAATTCGACCATTGCGCCGACCAGGCATCGCTGCCTGCTCTCACTGAAGAACCCGGGCGCACAACCGGAGCGGGCGCGATTCGCTGCGCCGCCTCCTGCGCTAGTCACTCCTGGTTGGGCGCAGGCGGACGTTCCCCTCTCGGCCCGCGCGGTGGTCCCCCCGGCCGACCCTGGAACCCGTGCTTCTGTCTTTCCTCGCGCATCTGCCGCAGCTTTGTCCGCTGCTCCGGAGTCAGCACGTCGCGCATCGCCATCCGGTAGTGCACTTGCGCCTTTTCCTGCGCCACGCGGGCTGCGCCAATTTCGTCCAGCTTCCGGTCGATGGCCGCGCGATCCGGGTTTTCCGTCCGCATCAGATCCGCCATCTCCACGCGCTTCACTTCCAAGTCCGCGCGCGACCGGATGCTCGTCTTCCGGAATTCCGACGTCTGCTGGTTGAGTTTCGTCACCTGCTCCGCGGTGAGCCCCAGCTTCTCGCGCATCTCCGGATTCGCGGCAATCCGCGCCAGGCCGAATTCGCCGCCACGGCCGCGACGCCCACGATGCCGTCCGCGCATCCCTCGTCCGCCGCCATGCCGCCAGCCGCCCTGGCCGCGCCAACCGCCCTCCGGCCCGCCGGTCCCTCTATGCCGCTGCGCCCCTGGACCGCCTCCTGAGCCGCCCGGAGCGCCCTGCCCTCCATCCGGCCCAGGCCCCTGGGCGTACAACGTTGGAATCGCCAGCGCGCCGGCCAAAAACGCCATACAGAGCTTCGATCTCATCTGAGTTCGTATCCTTTCGCCGCAGTCATTATCCTGTGCACACACGCAGCACACGTCTATTTTCCATTCCGCGCAACGCACCGGAAAGTTCCAAAATCCAGAACACGCTAGTTACCAATCTTGCGAACAACGCAGGTTCAGGTCTAGGAGTCAGTGCGCTTTACCGGGCAAAGGGACTTCTTGTTCACGGAATACCCGGACGGGGCTACGCAATCAGGATGGAAGCAGCGATTGTGGAACGCGAGTTGGCGAGGAGGGCGCTGCCCACCGCCGCCGGCGAGCGGCAGAGTGGACAGGCCCCCTCATTGAGTCTTGCGGAACCCGCGTTGGCGGATCCGACGTCCTGTTTCGCAATCCACGCGCCAAACCAGGCGCGAGGCAGTTGGCCTGCAAATCGCTCGTGAATCAATAGTTGGAGGCAACGGACGCCCCTGCACACACCTCGCCCACAAGAGGAAAGTGCAGAAATTTGCCCATCGAAAAGTATTCGTCTTCCTGCGCTTCGGCCTGATCCCGCGGCGTCCAGGTCACCTGAGTTTTCGCGTTTTGAGGGAGGGATTCGGCCGCCTTTTTCGCCCAGCGCGGAAGGCTAAGAGTCTAGAAGATAAACTTAGCCGCAAACTGGAAGCTGCGCGGTCCGCCGCCTGCCAATATCGGGTTCCCGATTCCGGTATCAATCGTGGCCACGATTGGGAAGTACCCCGAGAAGCGGCCCGTGGTCGGATTGATTGGGTATCCCGCGAGCCCGTCAAAGAACGACGGCAACAGGGGATTCGAAAAGTTCGGATGGTTTAGCAGATTGAAAGAGTCGGCGCGGAGCTGCAGGCTCGTCCGCTCCGTAATCTTCGTGTTTTTGACCAGCGAAAAATCCCACTGGCGGAATGCCGGCCCGATCAGCGCGTTGCGGCCTTCTGTTCCGAAGTGCCGCGTCCCGGAGAGGCAATCCTGCGCCAGGTAGCCCAGGCCATCCGGCGCGGCGGCTCCCTGCCCGCTCAATGTGCACTGCACCGCAAACGATCCCACGTTAAGGAAATCCGCAGGATTGCTGAAGTTGTAGACCGGCTGCGAAACCATGTCCGGCCGGCCATAAAACTCCCCGGAGCCGTCATAGTCATCTTCGTCGTTCACCAATTCCCACGGATGCCCGCTCTGGATCGTCACCACGCTCGATACGATCCATCCCTCTCCGAGCCGTCCGAGCCGGTGGGCCTTGGGGAAGGCGTACTCCAGCGTCCAGACGAAATGGTTCCGTACGTCGTAGTTCGACGGGCCGTAGTTCGATGCGTGCGGATTTGTGCTGTCATTGGGTTGGGCCGTGTGCGGTACGAATTCCTGTCCATCGCTCGCATCGTCGAGCGCATGGGACCAGGTGTAGTTGATCTGTTGTGTGAACCCGTGCCAATTCCGCTGCGTCAGCGAGATTTGCAGCGAATTGTAGTTCGAACGCGCACTCGTCTGTAGTTGCTCCAAAGCGTACGGCGTCGACGGTGCCAGCGAGCTCATCACCGCAGCTTCGTCATCCTGCCCGGGCAGTGTCAGGTACCCGGGGCCCTCGTTGTTGTAGTTGCGGGGTACCGTAAGAGGGTAGATGGAGCACGAGAGGGGAACGCCCGCGCCGTTTGCCATGCCGGCCCCGGGGCAAGCGGCCGTGGTGGGAGATTCAGCAATTGCGGTAACATCGTACGCCGTGATCGCCGCCTGACTTGGCTGGTTCTCGTCGATGAGCCGCTGCAGTTTTCTTCCCTGCGTTCCCACATATCCCACTTGCAGCACTGTGTTCGCCGTCAATTGCTGCTGCACGTTCAGCGTGAACGTGTTCACATAGGGCGTCACTAGGTGGCCCACAGTAGAGGCGTTGCCCGTGTCGCAGCTCAGCGACGGCACATAGGGCGAACAGCTCGCCGAAACCGCCGTGTCAAACACCGGCACCCCCGGCGTAATCGGCCCCCCTACCGCGAAGCTCTGGAATACGGGGTCGGCGCCAATTGCGTTGTATGCCGGGCCCAGGTTGGCCGTGTTCTCAAATAGCTGGCCGAAGAAGTAGTCAAAAGAGAACGAATCGTAGAAGGTGGCCGCTCCCGCCCGCACCACCGTCTTGCCGTTCCCGAATGGATCCCACGCCAGGCTGATTCGCGGAGCAAAATTGTTCCAGTCCGGCTTGTAGGGTTGGTTCATGGGCACCAGCCCGGTGATCGGATTGTAGCTGCTGATGCTGTCCAGGCCCTCGCGAATCACTCCGTAATAGTCCCAGCGGATTCCGGCGTTCAGGGTCAGCCGCGGCATTAGCTGCCAGGAATCCTGGATGAACAGCGAGTTGGAATCCTGATGCGAGTATCGCCTCGTCGTGCCGTAGTTGATCGTGCCCCCATCTACGTTCCCTCCGAGAAAGTCGCTCAGATCGTCAAATTCCAGCTCGCCGCGGAAAAATAGATCCTGGAGGGAATCCACCGACGTGTGCCGGTATTCCCAGCCCATCTTCACGTCGTTCTTCGCGAACTTCCACGAGAAGTTGTCCACAAACTCGTAATTCCGGTCGATGCGGTTGCGCGGATTCGAATAGTTCGAGCTGCCCAGTGTGGAAAAACCTCCGATCTCCAGTTCCGGCAGCCCGTAGTCCTTGGGATTTGCTGTCGCCAGTGCCGCCGCCCCGCAGTCCGCGACGGCCATACCGGTCACTTCGCCCAGGCACGTGTCCAGTCCCAGCGAGGTTTCCGGATTCCCGATGAGTCCCGCGCTCTGAGAAAAGAACCCCTCACGGAACCGGTTGAAGCCGAACCGCGCTTCATTCACTTGGTGCGGCGAGACCACGCTCACCAAACTCACCGAGACCAGGTTCACGTTTGTCGGCGACACCGTATTTGTCTCCGGTATGTTGTTCCCCCCGCCCGTTCCCAGCGGAAAGCTCTGGTTGCTGTTCCCGTAGAAGTAGCGAGCGCTCAGTGTGTTTGCGGAGTTGAACGAATGGTCTAT
>JASHRU010000154.1 GCA_030037225.1 Candidatus Acidiferrales bacterium
CTGGACTGGCGCCATGCGCTGCCGGCGCTGCTCGCCGCATTGGCTGTAGCGGGCGCCTGGATCTGGGCGGTTTGGAAGCGACGCAGCGGGCTGATCCTGGCGGGCGGTACTTATCTCGGCGGCTTTGCGATCACGGCAAACATTCTGATGCCGACGGGAACGATCATGGGCGAGCGGCTCGCCTATCTGCCTTCCGCAGGATTTTGCCTGCTCGTAGCGCTTGGATGGAACCGCTTGCGGCAGCGGCAACGCATTGTGGCGGTGGCGGCTCTTGCGGTGGTTGTTGCGGCTTTCGGCATGCGGGCCATCGTGCGCAACCAGGATTGGCACGACAATCTGAGCCTCTACTCGGCAGCTGTGCGAGTCTCGCCGGGCAGCGCGAAGATGCACAGCAGCTTGGGAGGCGAATACATGGCATCCGGGCAGTGGAACCCGGCTGCGACGGAGTTCCAAACGGCGTTGCGGATCAATCCCGATTATCCGGACGTCCTCGCCAATTACGGTCTACTCGAGGCGTGGCGGGGCCATCTGGACGCCGCCGGCCAGATGATGGAGCGCGCGGTATACATGAGCAACCGCGACAATCCCAGCTACGACTTCATCGTCGTGAATTATGCGGCTTTGTTGATGCAGGCCGGCCACATAGATGGAGCTCTCGAGGTGCTGAATCGGGAGGTTGCAGAGTCGCCGGGCTACGCGCGAGCGTGGTCGAACCGGGCCGTGATCCATTACCAACGAGGCGAGACAGCGCTAGCTCGCGCCGACGCAGAAACGGCGCTGCGCCTCGACCCGGACAATCTACAGGCACAAAGCGTCTTGCGCTTGCTGAGTGCGCCGAAAGCCGTCTCGCCTTCGAAGTAGCGCGAGGCGGGGCAAAAGGCTCAAACTTCCTCTAGCGACAAAGAGAGAGCGGGTCCAGAGAGTTCGCTTCAGGCAGTCGCGGCAGGATGTTCGCGAGTCACGGACCTGAACAGGCTGAGATTACTGCAGGGGCAGGTCGGAGTCGGTGGCCAGCGCGGACAGATTGTAGCGGATGACTCCGGATTCGTCCGTGAAGAAATATCGTTGGCCGGTCTGGCCCGCGACAAGGGGACTTGCGGTGAGCGTGTAAACGGGTATCAAGCCGCCAGCCTGCGGGCCTGCTGTGTACGTGAAGCTGTATCCCGTCTTGATTCCACCGGCAAGAACGTTATCAATCAAATCCGCGGCGGTGGAACTGGCGGGTCCGGAAGTCCCCAGATTGGCGAGGGTGGAAGGAAACCCACCAAATGTGGTGGAGTACGCGATACAGGCCGTATTGATGGTTCGCAGAGAACCGACCGCCGAGGCTTCGTTGGCGGCCATGCGGGAACGCAGCAGGTTGGGGATCGAGATGGAGGCAATGATCAGGATGATGGCCACAACGATGAGGAGCTCAATCAAAGAGAACCCTCCAGCGCTCTCCACCTTGGCCCCTGGCCCGATAGTGGGCGGGGCGCTCCTACTGCTCCTGGTGTGGGCCCCCACCCGGGCGCCAGTGGCCTGTGTGTTTGGAAACTTACTGCACTGGCGCATCGGACACCGTCGCGGTAGCGGATAAATTCGATCGAATCACACCCGACTGGTCAGTGTAAAAAAAGCGCTGACCGGTCTGCCCGGGAGTGATCGGTGAGGCGCTAAGTGTGTATGTAGAGATTACGCCGGAAACCGGAGCGCCCGGAACGTACGTGAACGCATAGCCGTTGTTTTCACCGCCCGCCAAGACACTATCGATCAACTGCGCGGAAGTGGAGCTGACTGATCCAGCCGGCCCGAGCCTTGCCAGTGTCGAAGGGAAGCCAATGTGGTAGAGACCGGAGTAGGTGACACACTCGGTGTTGATGGTGCGTAGGGAGCCCACAGCCGCAGCCTCGTTGGCGATCATGTGCGAACGAACGATCACGTTGGGCAGGGCGATCGCCGCGATGATGAGGATGATGGCCACGATACCTACGAGTTCGAAAGCGGAGAACCCGGTTTGCGAGGATGGCGCGGTGCTTGCCTTTATCGCGAGACCGGGGGCCCTCCGCGGACGACCTCCTGTACTCGGAATCGCAATTGGACTGCCATCTGGCATCTCGATTTGCAATCCGGAAACCACTGACGCTGGGCTATTTAGCATACTTCCGGCAACCGAGCTCCTTGGCGCTGCCGCGTCTTCCAGGAGCATTTCCCTCTTGTTGCAATTGGCTGCGGTATCCTTCGCCGTCTGTGGAAAGGGCGAGAGTTCTAGCCATCCCGCGAACCGCAGGATACCAGATGCGTGCTAAGGGGGCCAGACGAGAAGGTTACGGGACCACAGGATGAAGGATAGGGAGAGATCGAGAATCGGAAACGAAACCTGCGGACCCGGCCACGGGAAGAGGCTCGAACCAGTCAGACAGAGAAGCCTACGCGAGAAATCGAATCAACTGCCTATGGGCAGATCGGAGACTGTAGCTGGAACGGAGGTGTTCTGCCGAATGACACCCGAATCGTCCGTGTAGAAGTAGCGAATCCCCGTCACGCCCGGAGTCACAGGACTGGATGTGAGTTGGAAAGAGTCGATCACGCCGTTGACCGGAGTGCCGGGAGTGTAGGTGTAGGTATATCCACTCTTCGTTCCAGTGGCCAGAACCTCGTCAATCAACTCCGCGTTCGCCGATGAGGGCTCGGCGCTACCCGAAGGCGGTCCCAGCGTGGCCAGGGTGCTCGCGTAACCAGCCCCATAGGTGGATGAGTAGACGACGTTCGCGGTGGTGATGTTGCGCATGTTCTGCACGCTGGCGGACTCATTCGCCGCGATTTTCGAACGCATGAAATTCGGTAGGGCGATCGCCGCAATAATCAGAATGATGGCGACCACGATGAGGAGCTCGATCAGTGAAAAGCCACCACCCCTGTTGCACGCCTGACCGCGCCGAGTTGAATATGCCCTCATGACCTTGGCCTCGTTAGGGCGCTGAAGTGTCGGCCCACAATCCAGCCGACTCATCTCGCATCACACAAGTCCTGTACTAAGAAGGGAGCAACTGCCCTTCCATACCTTATCTCACCGCAGGAAATTGCAACAGTCCTCTCAAGTTCTTTGCACACAGTAAGTTACTG
>JASHRU010000155.1 GCA_030037225.1 Candidatus Acidiferrales bacterium
CTGTCGGAATCTCTCGATGGCACGCAAAGCAGCGCCCGAAACATCCGCGAAGGCCGCGCCGCCGGCCGCCAAGCCGCCGATTGAAATCTCGCTCGAAGACATTTTCGGCCAGGGCGGCCTGCTCGAGCAGTGCCATCCCGGCTACGAATTCCGCGCCTCGCAGCTCGAGATGGGACGCACCGTCGAAGAAGCCTTCACGAAGCGCCGTCACGCCATCGTCGAAGCCGGCACCGGCACCGGCAAAACCCTCGCCTACCTCATCCCCGCGCTCCGCAGCGGCCGCCGCGTGGTGATTTCCACGGCCACCAAAGCCCTCCAGGAGCAACTCTTCCAGAAAGACGTCCCCTTCATCCAGAAGCATTTCGCCCCCAACCTGAAAGCCGCGCTCATGAAAGGCCGCGGAAATTTTCTCTGCCTCCAGAAAGTGGCGCAGCTCGAAGGCCAGCCCATGCTCGCCAATCTCGAAGAAATCGACTGGTTCAGCCAGATTCGCGACTGGTCGCAAGCGTCCTCGACCGGCGACCGCGTCGAGCTCGGCTTTCTTCCCGACGATTCCGGCCTCTGGCAGCGCCTCGACGCCCGCCGCGACACCTGCACCGGCAAAAAATGCCCCGATTTCGAGCGCTGCTTTATCACGCGCATGCAGCAGCGTGCCGCCGATGCCGACCTGATTATCGTCAATCACGCCCTGTTTTTCGCCGATCTCGCGCTCAAGCAGGACGATTTCGGCAGCATCATCCCCGAATATTCCGCCGTGATTTTCGACGAGGCCCACGAAATCGAAGACGTGGCCAGCGACTACTTCGGCCGCAAGACTTCGGGCCATCGCTTCGACGAGCTGGCCCGCGACGCCGAACAATCCCTCCGCGCCTCCCAGATCGGCTCGCCCGCGCTCCTGCGCCGCGTCACGCGCCTGCGCGAAAAAGCGAGATCCTTCTTCGAATGCTTCCCCGAAAAGGAGGGCCGCTACGATTTTCCGCCCGCCGAGCGCGAAGCCTTCCTCGAACGCAACGGCCAGGCCTACGGCGATTTGGAGAAGGCGCTCAAAGGCCTCGAAAGCGAACTCGCCGTCCTCCCCTCGCGCCCGGAAGAAGTTTCCGCAATCGCTCGCCGCTCCGCCGAGCTGCGCGAAGAGTTGGCGTTTCTCATCGAGAGCAAAGAAAAGGGTTTTGTGTATTGGTACGAGCGCCGCGGCAAAACCGTGTTTCTCGCCGCCACGCCCATCGACGTGAGCGGCATCCTCCGCGAGCGCCTGTTTGAAAAATTCGACACCGTCGTGCTTACGTCCGCTACGCTCGCCGTCGAACGCAAGTTCGACTTTCTCCGCCAGCGGCTCGGAGTCGAAAAATCGCTCGAACGCGTGCTCGATTCCGAATTCGATTTCGCCAGCCAGGCCATCTTCTATATCCCGCAATCGATCCCCGACGTGCGGGAGGAACGGTTCATCAGCAAAGCCTCTGAAGAGATTATGCGCATCCTGGAAATCACCCAGGGTCGCGCCTTTTGTTTGTTCACGAGCTACAACCAGATGCGCGAAATCTACGAGCGCGTCCGCCCGCGCGTGGCCTACCCCACGCTGCTCCAGGGCACCGCGCCGCGTCCCGCGCTGCTCGACCGCTTCCGCACCACTCCCAACGCCGTGCTCTTCGCTACCGCGAGTTTCTGGCAGGGTGTGGACGTTCCCGGCGAGCAGCTCTCCTGCGTCATCATCGACCGTCTGCCTTTTGCCGTGCCCAGCGACCCGGTGGTGAGCGCCCGCGTCCGCGCCGTCAACGAAGATGGCCGCAACGCCTTTCTCGAATATCAGGTGCCCGAAGCGGTGCTCGCGCTCAAGCAGGGCTTCGGACGGCTCGTCCGCTCGCGCAAAGACCGCGGCGTGCTCGTCCTGCTCGACGATCGCATCGCCCGCATGCGCTACGGCTCCGTCTTTCTCGAATCCCTCCCGCCCTACGCCCGCACCCGCGACATCGCCGACGTCGAACGCTTCATGAACTCCTCCTCGTAGGGTCACGATCCCGCCACTGCGGGATGCCCCACTCGCGCGCGGCGCTGGCCCCGCGGCCTTTCTATCGCCTCTACTGCTTCCGTACCTCCTCTTTTCTCCCCGTTTCCTTGCCTCCTGTTTCCCTGCTTCCTCTTTTCAGTCGAAACCGTTTTCGTTCTGTAGTCGTACTCTCTACAGCTACGGAGGCTTTCACCATTCCCCAGGTCGAGAATGCCGCGCGCGGCTCCCGGGTCAGCCGCTGGTTCGCCGATTTTCTGCAGGACCTGCGTATCGGCACACGCCTGCTTCGCCGCAATCCCGGCTTTTCGATTTTGGCCGTGCTGTGTCTCACGCTTGGCATCGGCGCCAACGCCGCCGTGTTCAGTTGGATTGAGGGCGTACTGCTGCGTCCCTATCCGCTCGTCGCCAACCAGGAGCGCATGGCCGCCATCGTCGGCACTTTGCGCGGTGCCGACCGCGACGACATGTCCTGGCCCGATTTCCAGGACCTTGAAAAACGCTCCTCGCTCGCCGAATCGTTCATAGCCGAAAAAATCTGCGGCGCCACGCTCTCCGTCGGCGACCGCGCCGAAACAGTCCTCGGCAGCGTCGTTTCCGCGAACTATTTCAGCGCGCTCGGCCTGCATATGGCCCTCGGCCGCGGCTTCACGCCCGAGGAAAACATCGGCCGCAACGCCCATCCCGTCGCCGTAATCAGTTATCAGTTCTGGCAGGAGCGCTTCCACGGCGATCCCGCGATCATCGGCAAAACGCAGATGCTCAATCGCGTGCCGCACACCATCGTCGGCGTCGCTCCCGAAGGCTTCTACGGCACGTTTGTCGGCTACGCCTGGCAGTTTTGGGTCCCGATCTCCATGCAGGAAGCCTTCGATTACGGCGGCGCCTACAAACTCGAAGACCGCGGCGCCCGCTGGATCGAAGGCTTCGTCGTCGCCAGGCCCGGCGTCGCTCGCGCCCAGTTGCAGCAGGAACTCTCCGCCGTCTCCGCGCGCCTCGAAGCCGAATATCCCGGCACCAATCGCGGCCGCGGTGTCCAGCTCTACCCGCTTTGGGAGACGCCCTTCAACAACGCCGGCGCGCTCGGCCCCACGCTCGGCATCGCGCTTTCCATCGTCACGTTCGTGCTCCTGATCGCGTGCGCCAACGTCGGCAATCTTCTGCTCGTGCGCGCCTTCAGCCGCCGCCACGAAATGACCGTTCGCCTCGCGCTCGGTGCCGGGCGCGCGCGCCTGCTCAAGCAGGTGATGACCGAAGCGCTTATCCTTTCGCTCCTCGCCGCGGGCGCAGGACTCGTCCTCGCCTATTGGTGCCGCAACCTGCTCGTTTACCTGCTTCCCCCGCGCGCCACTTCCTTCCGGTTTGCGGGCCAGCTCGACTGGCGTGTCTTCGCCCTCACCGCCGGTGTGTGCATCCTCTCCACCGTCCTGTTCGCCCTCGTTCCCGCCCTGCAAAGCTCCCGCGCGGAAATCACCGACGCGCTTCGCTCCGAATCCTCCGGCGTGGTCGGCGGCCGCCGCAAGGCGTGGTTCCGTTCCAGCCTCGTGATCGTGCAGGTTTCGCTCAGCTTCCTGCTGCTGGTGGGCGCCGGCCTGGTCCTTGAGAGTCTCGCGCGCCTGCGCGCCGCCAGCCCCGGCTTTTCCACCGGCCGTGTGGTCGCCACTGCTTTCCGGTTTTCCGCCGTGGGTTACGGCGCCGCGCGCGCCAGAAATTTCGAGGACGATCTGCTGGCCCGCGTCCAGTCGCTCCCTGGCGTCGAGTCCGCCTCCTGGTCGCGAAGCGTTCCCTTTACCTTTCTCGCCTACTCCTCCGCACCCATTGCCGTGGACGGCTACGAACCTCCCCGCGGCGAGCAGCCCACCGCCAACTTCAGCGAGGTCAGCCCCCGCTATTTCGCCACCATGGGGATTCCGCTCGTCTCCGGCCGCGACTTCGCGCGCTCCGACGACGAAAATTCCCGGCTCGTTGCCATCGTCAACCAGGTGATGGTCGAAAAGTACTGGCGCGGCGCCGATCCCGTCGGCCGGCGTCTCCAGGTCAACGGCAAATGGCTCCAGGTGATCGGCGTCGCCCGGCTTTCCAAGTATTTCAACTTCATGGAGACTCCGCAGGCCTTCTTCTACGTTCCGCTGCGCCAGAATTTCGGCATGCTGGCCACGCTCGAAGTCCGCACCGCCATTCCCGCGCAGGCCGTCACCCCGCTGCTCGCCCGCGAAATCCGCGCCCTTGACCAGAACATGCCCGTGTACGAGGCCGTTTCCATGCGCGAGGTGGTCAACCGCTCGATGGCCGCGCCGCAGGTGGCTGTCACGCTGCTTACGGTGTTCGGCTCGCTCGCCCTCGTGCTTTCCGCGATCGGTCTCTACGCCGTGATGTCCTATGCCGTCTCGCAGGGTACGCGCGAACTCGGACTGCGCATGGCTCTCGGCGCCGGCCCGCGGGAACTGCTGCGACTGGTCGTGGGAAAGAGTTTGGCATTGACCATTTTGGGAGTGGCCATCGGTGCTGCTGCCGCGTTTGCGCTAACGCGCCTGCTCGGCTATCTGCTCTACGAGGTGAGCCCGCGCGACCCGTTCGCTTTCGCCGCGTCTGCGGCGGTGTTGACCGTCGTCGCCCTCGGCGCAACGATTCTGCCCGCCTGGCGCGCTACCCGCATCGATCCCGTCCGCGCACTCAACACCTGACCAAGGTGTTGACCCTGAGCGAGTCAACGAGTCGAACGGGTGCAGTCCTAGGGCTCGCCGCGGCGGGGATCTGCTTCGCGTTTCTGCGCCTTGCCCTGGTCTCCCTCAGCCGTTCCCCTTGCCCCGCTAGGATTCTGCCTGTACTTTTTCATTCACATCGTCCGGCAGGAGGGCGCCATGAGCCGTCAACAAACGGGAAAACTTCTCTGCACGCTGCTCGCCGCTGCTCTCGCCGCATCTGCGGTATCCACGAAGCCTGCAAACTCCCCGCCGCCGTCCGCCGCTGCCAAACAACAGGTGCTCGACCTCGAACAGCAATGGATCGCCGCCGAAAACAAGCACGATGCGGCAGTTCTCGAACGCATTCTCGACGACAAATTCCTCTCCA
>JASHRU010000156.1 GCA_030037225.1 Candidatus Acidiferrales bacterium
GGTCCTGGCGCGAAGGAGGCCATTGGGTGGGCCGATGATCCCAAGGAGCGTGAAGCACGGCACCAACAATTCGCACAGAGATACGATCAAATGCACCGGCTGGTAACGGAGCCGGACGGAACTGTGGCGCTTTACGTGGGCGCGGAGAATTGGCCGGCTCCGATTCCGATAGTTGAATACCAAGGTGCCTGGTACTTCGACGCGGAGCTTGGCCGGCAGGAGATTCTTTATCGCCGAATCGGCAGAAACGAAATGGAAGCAATCCAGGTTTGCCGCGCGCTCGGGGACGCGGAGAAAGACTACTTTGCCGCAGTTCATCGATACACCGACAAATTCGTGAGCTCCAAAGGCAAGCACGACGGCCTTTACTGGCAGACTACTGAAGAGATGGGAAAAAGTCCTATCGGGCCGTATCTGGCCCACGCAGGTGTAGAGGGTTCGCAGGCCGGGAGCCGCCAGCCGTACCACGGTTACTATTACAGAATACTGCTGCTTGCAGGTTCTGCCAGTCCCGGCAGCGATTTTGCGCTTTTTGCGTTTCCTGCGGAATACCGCTCGTCCGGCGTCATGTCGTTTTTGGTGAATCAGAGCGGCGAGGCATATCAAAAAGATCTCGGCTCAGCTTCAGCCAGCGCGGCGAGTGACAAGATCCCCTATCCCCCAGACACTTCCTGGAAAAAGGTCGAGTAGAGTCGAGAGTTCAGCGCCGGCCTAGGGACGCTTGCTGTACTTCTCGTAAAGCGACTTGTGCTTGTTGTCGGTGGAAACTGGCCTCCCGTTGATGTAGAGGTATTTCACTTCAGTACGAAGCTCAAGCGGATCACCGTTTGTGATCATGATGTTGCCCAACTTGCCGGGCTCGAGGGTGCCCAGATCTTTGTCGAGCCCGAGAATCTGAGCGGGAAAGAGCGTGACAGCCTTGACCCCATCCTCGTGGGAGAGGCCGTAAGCGACTGCGTTGCCGGCCTGCTGCGAGAGGCGGCGAACGAATTCCACGTCGAAGGTGGCGAGGGCAAACCGGACACCCGCTTTTTGCAAATCGCTGGGCAGCGTGAAGAACTTATCGTAGGGATCGTCCTCATTCTGGGAGAGCTCCATAGTAGGGCCCAGAATCACGGGAATGTTTTTGGCCTTGAGCAGGTCCGCCACCTTCAAGGCATCGTCACCGCGCGCAAGGATCATGCGAACTTTCTGCTTGTCGCAGAACTCGACGGCGCCGCGAATCTCACGCGCGCGGCCAGCAAGGACCAGGAGCGGCAAATCGCCTTTCAGGACCGGAATCATGGCTTCGAATTTCAGGTCGCGCGTGAAATTCTGAGCTGAACCTTTTTCGGCGGCCTGCTGGTAATGGCGGGCTTCCTCGAAGAAATCGGTGAGCTCCTGCACCTTTCTGTCGTATTCCTTCTTCGCTTCGGTGAAGGACCGCTCGCGCACGCTGAAGGTATTGAAGTCGAACGAGCGCGTATTGAAGTCCGGCCAGTTAACGACCATGGCCACCGAACGACGGACGAGCATCTGCTCGAGGGTCCAGCCGTCCATATTGATCACGGAAGCCTGGCCAAGGATCAGCGAGCTTCCACCGCCGAAGCCTGAGGTGGGAGCAGTCACGACCTCGGTGATGCCCGCCGCGCGCGTGACGGGAATGTGTTCGCTGGCGGGATGCACGGCAGTAGCGGCCAGAAGTTGCGGATTGAATTCGCCGAGTTCGCGGGAATCGACGGTGGCGGCCACGGCGCCGATTTCCTGGAGGCCGATCTGGGATTCGGCGTCGAACATACCGGGATAGGCCTCGAGCCCCGCGGCGTCGAGCACCTGGGCGTCGGCGGGAATCGCCGCGTTGGCGCCGATAGCGACGATGCGGCCGTCGCGCATCACGATGTTTCCCTTCTCGATGACGGGTCCGGCGAGCGTGGTGATTTTCACGCCACGGACGGCGTAGGTTTTGCCGGCATCGGGCAACTTGGCCTTGGGCTTTTCCTGGGCGACGGCAATGGAAACGAGCGCGAAGGCCGCTGTAAATCCAAAGGCCGCGAGGCGCGCCGGAAGAGTGTTGCTGTGGAAGATGTGGGGTATGCGCATGGTTGGATTCCCGCCTCAGTCGAGCGCGCCGGTGGCCACCGCGTCCAGTTGCGGGGGCTTGGTCTGCTCTTTGGGCTTTTCTTCCTTCCCGGCGGGCGGGCCCGGCTTTTTCTCGGCTCCTGGTTTGCCCTCGCCCGGCTTCTTTTCGGCCTCCGCAGCCTTCTTTTCCTTTTCGATGAGCGCTTTGCGCTCCTTATCGTTCACGGCGCGCTGCGCAAGGTCCTTGTCGCGATCGAAATACATATGTCCGTCGATGAACACTTTCTGGGCGACGGCATACACGCTGAGGGGGTGGTGATTGTAGATCACCAGGTCGGCGTCCTTGCCCTGCTCGATCGAGCCGACGCGCTTTTCAATGCCCAGCTGGATAGCTGGATTGATGGTGACCAGGCGGAGGGCCTCGTCCTCGGTGAGGCCGCCGTATTTCATCATCTTCGCCGCTTCCTGGTTCAGGTGACGGGCCTCGTTGGCGTCGTCGGAATTGATGGAGACGATCACGCCGCGCCTGGTCATGATGGCGGTGTTGTAGGGAATGGCCTCGTAGGCTTCGACCTTGTAGGCCCACCAGTCGGAAAACGTGGAGGCGCCGACGCCGTGGGCGGCAATTTCGTCGGCCACGCGGTAGCCCTCGAGAACGTGCTGGAGGGTGCGGATGTGGAACCCAAATTCCTCGGCGAGAAGCACGAGCTGGATCATCTCGTCGGCGCGATAGCAGTGCGCGTGCACCCAGCGCTTGCCCTCCAGGACTTCGACCAGGGGATCGAGCTTCAGGTCGCGGCGGGGCGGGATTACGTTTTTCTCGCCCGCAGCGACGCGCCGGTTGTACTCGTCCCAGGTCTTCTTGTATTCGCGAGCGTCCACAAAGGCCTGGCGGATGACGTCCATGACGCCCATGCGGCTTTCGGGATAGCGCTGGGGAACGCCGGGCGGGGGATTGAAATTGTTGCGCTTGGGATTTTCGCCAAGGGCGAATTTGATGCTGAGCGGAGCGCCTTCGAACTTGAGCTCGCTGGCCGTCTTGCCCCAGCGCAACTTGATGAGCTGGTTCTGGCCGCCGATGGGATTGGCGCTGCCGTGCAGGACGTGCGCGACGGTCACGCCACCGGCGAGGTCGCGATAAATCTCTATGTCGTCGGGATTGAGGACATCGCCGACGCCGACCATGGAAGAAACCGCGACGCTGCCCTCGTTGACGCTGCCTTCCACGGCGATATGCGAATGGCAGTCGATGATCCCCGGCATGATGTACATACCGGTGGCGTCGATCACGGTGGCGCCATCGGGCGCGCTGATGTTTTTCCCCACGCGCGCGATTTTGCCGTCCTTAATCAGGATGGAGCCGTGCTCGATGGTTCCCTTGGTCACGGTGAGGATAGTCGCGTCTTTGATGAGCGTGACGCCGGAGTCCTGCGCGCGGCAGACGGGCACCGCCGCGGCGGCAAGGAAGAAAACAGCGAGCAGCCGGAGCCTATTCATGGTCGTCCTCCTGAGAGCGCGGCGCGGCGCTCTCCCCCGCGGAACCGCCGGACGGCCGGGTTCCGGTGAACTCGGCCGAGAAGTCGGGGCCGTTGACGGAACCCTTGATCGTGCTTCCTTCGATCGTTCCCGAGAAGGTGTAATCGTTTGCGCCTCCTCCGGCATCGACGGTGATGGTGATCGAGAAGGTGTTGCCGCTGAGCGAACCCGTCTTGATGGTTGAAGTCCCGAACGGATGCGTGACTGTGCCGGTAACGCTCCCGCCGGACGCCATGGTGAGATCGGCAGTGGCCTGCATGGGCCCCTGATCGCTGGAAATCGTGATGCTCCACTTTCCTGTGAGGTCGCCCTTGGGAGCCTCTTTGGGCTTTTCTTCTTCTTTGATTTCGAACTTCTGCCCGTCCACGAAGACGAACTTCATCCTGGTCTTCGCGTTGAAGAGGTCGCCGTCGGTAACCACCAGATTCGCGATTTTGCCGGTCTCGATGCTGCCCAGGCGGTCGGAGACGCCGTAAATCTCGGCGGCCGAGAGCGTGAGCGCACGAAGCGCGGCGTCGGGAGCGAGCCCGGCGTCAATCGCCTTCTTCACGTTCTTCAGCATGTCCTTTGGTCCGGTGAGGCCGCCGTCGTAGAAGGCGAAGCGGACTCCGGCCTTTTCGAGCGCGGCGGGTGTGCTGGGGGCGCGATCGCGGAAGCGCAAGGTGCGCAGCGGCTCTTCGGCATCCGGATCGGCATCTTTTTCTTTCTCGGGCCACTTTGCGTTGACCAGCGCGACGGCCTTCTTTGCCGCCAGCGCCTCGGCCACTCCGGGGGCGTAGCCCTGCTGCACACCGTAGAGGAACGGCGCGGTGTGGATGCGGTCCGCGAGCCAGAGGCCGCGAAGGATTTGCGGAGCGGTGTTGGCAGGAAGCAGGACGGGCTCGCCGGCCTTCTGAGCGTCTTCGAGGGCGCGGAGGACGCGGTCGTATTCCGGACGCTCGATGCCGCGCACAGCGCTGCCGTAGATGCGCTGCGCCTCGGCGTCCTGCTGCGCGTCGAGGAAAACCTGCTCGATGTAGGAGATGGAGCCCATGAGCGAGCCGGGAAAACCGAAGAATCCGCCCGGTCCGTTCAGCGTGACTTGCACCGTGGCATCGGGCTTGACGACCAGATCGCCCGGACGCGCCCCGGCCAGATCAATGATGGCGCCCTGACCGGGAAGGAGCCCTGTTTTGGGCGCGGCCAGCGCAGTGGTAAAGCCGCCGCTGCGCCAGTTTTCAATTTTCTTGTCGTCCAGCTTCAATGCATCCGCCGCATCTTCCCAGGGAGTGGAGGCGGGACGGTCCTGCGGCCCTTTGGAAATCATCTCGGGCGAAACCGTCGGCCCAGCAGCGCGGCCGCGCGGCGCCCCCTGCGCGGGAGCTTCGGGAATGCCGAGACCGATGTCGCTGAGGGCATCGACAAGGCCCGGATAGACGGTCAAGTCTTTGCCGTCAATGACCCAGGCCTCGGGAGGGATGGGCGCGTCCTTTGCCACTGCGGTGATCAGTCCCTTGGCGATCACCACCGTTGCGCCATCGATCGCGGGGCCGGAGACGGGCACGACCTTCGCGCCTTTGATTGCGAAGAAGCGCGGCTCATCGGCGCGAGCGGCGCGCTCGGCGACGCGAGATGCATAAGGCGCCGCAGCGATCAGGACTGCGACGCCAGCCAGAGCGCGCAGCATCCTGCCTTTCCCTAATGACCTCATGGGCTACCCCCCGATGCAGTCAGAGATCCCCGACGAAAACCACCCTGAGGACTCGTCCGTCTGAGTGCAAGGTACGTAAGGATACGCTCTGCGGTTTCAAGATTCCAGCGGGCCGCAGACAAGACAGTGGTTAGTGGCTGGTGGCGAGTGGCGAGTGCAGAAAAGGCAGATCCCTCACCGATAGACCCGGTTCGGGATGACGTCCCGCGCTGGTCGGGACGCAAAAGGCGCGCATCCTGGCCGGATGCGTCAACGCGGCGACGCGAACGGCGGTGGTATGCGTTCTTTGGATCTTGTGGAGTCATGGTTCGTTCTCT
>JASHRU010000157.1 GCA_030037225.1 Candidatus Acidiferrales bacterium
GTCGTCGCGGCCAGCCGGAGCGCCTGGTCCTCGCCTGTTTTCTCCATGCGGAGCAATTGATCCAGGCAAAGCCCGGCCCCGAGCACGATGCCATTACCAGAGTCCGGGAGGATAGTGAAGCCCGGCTGGGCGCGGCCGCCGCGGCTGCCGTGCGCCGCCAGCAGGACGCCGTCTTGCAGGAGGCAGCCTCAATCTCTCCGCTTGAGCTCAAAAACTAGGCCAGTCCGAAAGACTGCCCTCCGCCCTGCCTCAGCCCTGCGGTTTCGTCGCCTCTGCCCGCCGCCGTTCCTGGTCCTGGATTTCCCCGTCCAGCCGTTCCACGCGCTTCTCGATCTCGGCAGCATCTTTCGGAGAAATTTTCAAGGTCAGATATTTCTGGTAGGCCTGCCGCGCTTCGGGCAGGAATTTCTTTTTTTCGTAGGCCTCGCCAATCAGCTTGTAGGGCTGCGCGTAGTCGGGCATCAGCTTCGTCGCTTCCACGAACCGGTCGATCGCCGCGTCGTACTTCTCCCGCTTCATGTAGTACTGCCCCACTTCCACGTCGTGCTCCGCTGGCGCGCTGTTGTTGATCCGCCGCGAAACGGGATCGCTCCCGTCCGGCGAAGCTGCCGGGGCCGGTTGCGTCCCCTTCGGCTGTGAGGGAGTTTTGGTGCTGGAGCTCGATTCCTGCGAGCTGCTCGGCGGACCGTTCTGCCCGCGTGCCGTCGCCGGCCGCATCCATGCGGCCAGAAACGCCGCGGCCACACCCGTTGCCGCGAGAATTCTTGCGCCGTATTTCATGGCTTCCCTGCCGTTGGGATGCGCTCTGCTATCATCCTTGTTGCTCCGGACCACCGGAGTGCGCCGGTTCCGCGCCGTGGACCTCAAGGAAAAAGCCGAATCATTTCCTCCCCAGCCCGGAGTGTATCTCTTCCGCGACGCGCAGGGAACCGTCCTCTATGTCGGCATGTCCGTCTCGCTGCGCTCGCGCGTCCGTTCCTACTTCGCCGATGCCCGCACCCTCGAGCCCAAAACCGCCGCTCTCATGCGCGATGCCGCCGGCCTCGATTACATCGTCGTGGACAATGAGCGCGAGGCCCTGGCTCTGGAAAACAATCTCATCAAGCAGTACCAGCCCAAATTCAACATCCTGCTGCGCGACGACAAGACCTACCCCTACATCAAATTCACCGCCGGCGAAAAGTATCCGCGCGTGTACGTCACCCGCCGGCTCAAAAAAGATGGCTCGCTCTACTTTGGCCCCTATTTCCCGGCCAGCCTCGCCTACCGCATCGTCAAGCTCATCCACAAATGGTTCAAGGTGCCCTCCTGCACGGTGGACCTCACGCGCGCGCACGAACGCCCCTGCCTCGAATACCACATTCACCGCTGCCACGGGCCCTGCGTTCCCGGCCTGGTCACCGACGAACGCTACGCCGACGCCGCTCGCGACGTCCGCCTCTTTCTCGACGGCCGCAAATCCGAGCTCCGCGCCGGCCTCACGGAGCGCATGCAGCGCGCCTCCGATGACGAGCGCTTCGAAGAAGCCGCCGCACTTCGCGATCTGCTCGCTACCCTCGAAGAAGTAGAAGAGCGCCAGAAGATGGCCGCCGCCATGGGCGACGATACCGACGTTCTCGCCTGGTACGCCGAGCCGCCGCTCGTCTGCGTCAATCTGTTCCATCTGCGCGGCGGCCGCGTCGTGGATCGCCGCGATTTCTATTGGGAAAACCAGGATGCCTTCGCGCCCGAAGAGTTTCTCTCCGCCCTCCTCAAGCAGATTTATCTCGATTCGGCCTACCAGCCGCGCTTCCTGCACGTCCCCATCGAATTCGAGGGCCGCGCCCTGCTCGAGGAAATCCTCACCGACCGCGCCGGCCATCGCGTCGAAATTGTCGTCCCCCAGCGCGGGCCCAAGCGCGCCCTCGTCGAGCTCGTCGAGAAAAACGCCAAGCTTTCGTTCGACCAGCGCTTCCGCGTCCTCCGCCCTTCGTCGAAAGCCATCGTCGAAGCGCTCGAAGCTGCCCTCAACCTCACCGAAAAGCCGCGCCGCATCGAATGTTTCGATGTCTCCCACATCCAGGGCACCGACAAAGTCGCTTCCCTGGTCGTGTGGGAAGACGGAAAGCTGCGCAAGGGCGAGTACCGCAAGTTCATCATCCGCGGCGTCTCCGGCAACGACGACTTTGCCAGCATTCACGAAGCCGTCGAGCGCCGCTACCGCCGGCTGCGCGACGAGCAGCGCTCGCTGCCCGGCCTGATTCTGATCGACGGCGGCGTCGGCCAGCTCCACGCCGCCGCCCAGGCCCTCGAAAGCCTCGGGATCATCAATCAGCCGCTCGCCTCCATCGCCAAGCGCGAGGAAATACTTTACGTGTACGGCCAGGAGAACGAGCCCATCCAGCTCGACCGCCATTCCCCCATCCTCCAGCTCGTCCAGCTCATCCGCGACGAAACGCACCGTTTCGCCGTCACCTTCCATCGCAGCCGTCGCGGCGCGCGCCAGCGCCACTCTGCGCTCCTCGACGTGCCCGGCATCGGCCAGCGAACCGCCGAAAAACTGCTGCGCCATTTCGGCAGCGCTGCACGCGTCGAGCGCGCCTCGCTCGAAGAACTGCAAGCCGTCGTCGGCCGCTCCCAAGCCCAAAAACTCTCCGCTCATTTCCACCCGTCCCGGTAGCCGTGCTTGTTGCTCACGCGGCCGAGGTTTTCCTTCTCCCCTCCTTGCTTCCTTAACTTCCCTGCCTCCCTTCTTCCTTACTTCCCTTCGAAATCTGACCGCCGGTCAACTTTGAACTCCAACACAGTACCGAATTCGCTCCTGTGGAACGCGCACCCCTCGATTGCTTGCATCCACCTATCGAGCGTGTTAGCTTGGCCCTCTGGGGGTTTACCATGAGTGATAACGGTGGAAATAAGGTCAGTTACTTCCTCGTTGGCATGGGAATCGGTGCCCTGCTCGGAATTCTCTTCGCGCCCAAGTCCGGCGAGGAAACGCGCGATTATCTCACGCGTCGCGCCGACGAAGGCCGCGACTACGCGCAGCGCAAGGCCCGCGAGCTTCGCGAACGCGCCGACGATCTGGTCGAGCGCGGCCGCGATATCGTCG
>JASHRU010000158.1 GCA_030037225.1 Candidatus Acidiferrales bacterium
AACAGGCCCCTGGGAGTTCCTCGGAACAGCGTCGTGCTTCCCGCCGGATACGAATTGGTGAGCTGCAACATTCCTTCGCAGGTTTTGGCAGAGCCGGACGGCAGGATTGCCATAAGCTTCATGAATGGCATGGGTGCGGCCGCGCCGTTGGTGGTGAAAGGCAGGCCGAGCGCGCAGACAGGAGCGGCGGCCGAGCCGCGAACGCCGGGCCCTGCAAAAAGCTGGGAGGCGCCGTTCGAAGGGGAGAGCGAACGGGCGAGGCTTTCCGAACGGGCCCGGCAGGACCGCGACATTGTCTACTTTTTGCGGCAGCCGGAGACGCACTCGTTCCGCCTGTATCACGACTACACGGAATCCCGCCCGGGGGCTGACAAATACTTCAATGTCGTGCGCAATGGAAGCACCGTATCCGAGCCCTCCGCCTACGTGTTGGACACAGGCGAGACGCTGGAGACCAAGTTAATGACCGGGGCGGAACTCACAGCCGCAAAGTTGGATACGGGTGAACAGGTCGATCCGGCGGCGCAAGTCGTGGTGATTCCCTTCCCTGCTGTGGAAGGGGGCCAATCGGTGCGTCTGCGGATCTCAGAAACGTACACGGCTCCGGCAAGCTACCGTCTGGAAGGCGAGGAATTGGTGTTCGACCGCAGCCTGGGGCGCGCACGCAATGCGGTCGTGCTGCCGGAGGGATGGTACCTGCTCGATAGCTCGATTCCTGCCAAGGTATCGCAGATGCCGGATGGGCGCATACGGCTGGAGTTCTGGAATGGACGGCCGGACTCGATCGATGTGCTGATCAAGGCGAAGCGACGGCCGGCGAATCAACCGAAGTAAGAATTGCGGGTTTGTGGGATTTGGCGGGGCCGACGGGACTCGAACCCGCGACCTCATGCGTGACAGGCATGCGTTCTAACCAGCTGAACTACGGCCCCGCGCGTGTCGTTAAAACCACTGATGGTGGGCGGTCACCGATTTGAACGGTGGACCTTCCCGGTGTAAGCGGGATGCTCTAACCGCTGAGCTAACCGCCCCACTTTTGAATCGTACCGGAACCGGTAAGGAGCGTCAACGCCGCGGCATAGTGAACGATTTTCCAGAAGCGGCGCGCGACATCATGAGCTTTTTGTCCTCCCCGCAATCTACATCGGTCTCGCGCAGTACTCCTACACGGCTGGACACTCGTGAGAGCAAGTCTGGGATCAAGAATAAACGTGGCGAACGCAGGTTGACTCCCGCCGCACACGGCGGTTAAAGTAAAAATGGGCGCGCAATGACTCACTCGGGAAGCGCGCATCGAGGGGGAGCCGCCGGGAAATGCTGCTGCCACGCGATTTCATCACCTATATAGCGCGTGAAACGGTACGCCACTTGGTGGAGGAGGAGATGATAGAAACTCCCAACCAACCGGATCTCGTCGCGCGCGTGCGCGCGGCAATGGACGAGGAACTTTCGATCGAAGACCGCCTCAACGAAGAGGTACGGCAGATCCTGACGCAATACGCTGACGAGATGAAGAAAACAGGAGCGTCGTATCAGGAGATGTACAAAAAGGTGAAGGGCCAGCTCGCGCGCGACCGCAAGCTGATCCTCCGGTGATGCGACTGAGCCGGGAAAAAGTCGTGCGGCTTTCCCATGCGGTGGTGGAGCATTTTGTTGCCAGTGACGATGTCGAGTTCATCGAAGACCGCGAAACGATCCGCCAGAAGATCGTAGCCCTCCTCACCGGATTTCTCCGCGAGGAAGAAAAGATGGACGCGGACGTTAGAAAGAAGATTTCATCCCAAAAGAAGGACATTCCGGAAGGCAGCGCCGAGTGGGACATCCTGTACCGGAAGTATTACTCCGAAGAGATGAAGCGGCTGGGCGTGACCGCCGACCGGTAAACAAAGAGCGGCGCTAAGAACCCGAAGTATGGGGCCCCCGGGACTGGCCTCCCGCTCTGTCCCTTGCGGCACCCGCCGCGTATCGGTGGTTGACTCCTCGCCTCTGTGGTGTTACGAATCTACCATCAGTTTCCGGACGGGTTTGCCCACGCCCGCGGAGACGGGGTGGATTGTGTCCACAATCCTGGTAGCCGACGACAACAGCAACATCCAAAAGATGGTCGGGATGGCCCTGAAAGATCAGGGTGTCGAAGTCGTGGCCGTGGGCAACGGCGAGGCCGCGGTGCGCAAGCTGGCTGAGTCGGTGCCCGACCTCATTTTGGCAGACATCTTCATGCCTGTTCGCAACGGATACGAAGTTTGTGAATATGTGAAAAAGGACGACCGATTCGCACATGTCCCCGTAGTGCTGTTGGTGGGCGCGTTCGACCCATTAGACGAGCGCGAGGTCGAACGCGTGCGCGCCGACGCCGTGTTGAAAAAACCTTTCGTGCCGCCCGAGCCGCTCATCGAATTGGTAAAATCGCTCCTCGCCAAGACGGCGGCAGCGGCACCGGCGGCCGAAGCCGCTCCTGCAACGGAAGACATCGAGCGGACTCAGGATGTAAGTTTTGGAGGGCATTCACCTACCGGTACGCTGCGCATGCCGGCTCCGGCAGAGCCCCCGCCGGCGGAAAGAACACAGCGGCTGGAGCCTGAGCCTTCCACGCGTGCCGGCTCCGGAACCGTGGAAGTTCCTCGCCCGGCGTTGGCCGGCCGGAGCGGAACGGTGGAAGTTCCCCGGCCGGACGTCTCGCCGCCCGATCGCACGCAGCGTCTGGTTCCCGAAGGTACCGCCGCTCCGGCGGGTGCGGAAGGGTTCAAGTTGGATTTGCACGAGCCTGCGCCTCCACCTGTCATGGAAGAGACCGCCAAGCTGAGCGCAACGGATATCTCAAACATCCTCAAGCGGGATAGCGCACTGACTACGCCGGAGAATGCGGAGGAAGAAGAATTTGCCGTGCCGCCTTCGGTGGTCGATTTCCACGGTGAGGAAAGCCCGCTGGCCTTCGAAGACATGCTCAAGCCGACCGAAGAGGAGGAAACCGGGGAAGAGGAGGAGCAGGAGGCCGGGGACATAGAGGAAGTCGAGGGCGAGGAAGAGCAGGACGAAGCCGAGATTCGGTTCGGCGGCATTCGCGAAGAGGCGAAAACACCAGACCCGGAAATGCCGCCGATTCCCGTTGACTTCGGGCACTCCGAGCCGATGGAGCTGATTACGGACGAGCACGCCGAGTCGAGCGGGCACAGCATCGGTCCGGCGGAGGATCTTGTGTCGAGCTCGTCTGGGTGGGCTGCATCAACCGCGGGCGGCCAGGCGCCTGCAGGGGCGCCGGAACCCGGCTTGGAACATGAGGGCACGGAGGGGTTTTTGACGCCGCCAGCTCCCGCGCCGGCCATGATGCGCGGGATTGCCAGCGAGGAGGTTAGCCCCGCTTCCGAATTCTCCGTTCCGCCGCCCCCCGGAGCGGGAGGTGCCGGCGCGAGTGAATTCGAAGAAACTTCAGAACTGCCGAAGCACATCCTGCAAGAGGAAGTGGAGCGCGCACAGGCGATCGCGGCGCGCGTCTCAGCGCAGAACCAGGAGTTTCTTGCCAAAGAGGAGGCCTCAGAGGCTGCGGCAGGTTCACCCCTGACGGGCCCTGCGATAGATCAGACGATTACCGCTGCGGACACGATTCTTGCGCGGCATCGCGCGCAGGTGGCTGCAGCCGAGGTGGGTTCTTCGGCAATGCCTGCTCAGGCCACACCCGCCGCCCCGCCGCAGGAGCCCCGGCCTTCGGAACCTGTGCGCACAATTCCGCCAACCATAAAAGTTCCGCGGCCAGCCGATCGGGAGATGGTGGAGGCGATTTCCGAGCGTGTCCTCGCACAACTCGACCCCTACATCATTGAGAAGATTTCGAAAGAGATTGTGCGGCCAATCGTCGAAGCAATGATCCAGAAAGAGCTCGAGAAGCTGGAATAACCCTCCCCGACAACGAGGTCGAGCATACAAACGGCGTCGAAAATGTGGCGCGCGCGGAGAAGTGTTTGCGGACCCACCCTCGTCCGGGTGCGCCGTAAGCTTATCCAACCGCGCAGTCTCAGGTGCCCATCGAGATGGGAGGGGCGGACCAGTGACTGCCTGCGAAACGGGCTGCCCGTCAGCACCAGACTGACGGCCGGAGCCGATTAGTTGCGCAGGCGCGTCCGCCCCTGCCGGGGGGGGTATGGCTTTATTGGCGTTCGGTGAAGTGGCCGCGGCGATTCTGCTGCCAGCACTGTTCGTTCGAGGCTGTGCAGAACGGCTTCTCCTTGCCGTAACTAATGGTTTGGACGCGCGCCGACTGGACTCCGAGCCGCACGAGGGCCTGCTGGACGGCTGCTGCGCGCTTGGCGCCCAGCGCCAGGTTGTATTCCTCTGAGCCACGTTCGTCACAGTGGCCTTCCACCACCACCTTGACGTCGTGATAGCGGTTCAGGAATCGGGCATCGGTCTCGAGTTGCGTCATCTCGTCAGGGCGGATGTTAAAGCGGTCGTAGTCGAAATAGGCGTCCTTTACGGTCTCGGCAAAGAGCTGCTCTTCAGACTCCCCGGGATTCGAGGAGGATGCGACGGCAGAATTCACCGTGACTCGAGCCGAAGCCGTCCCCTCGCCGCCTGCGCCTTTGGCCACGAGGAGATACGTGCTGGATTCGGCCGGGTAAACGCTCCGGGTGCCCGTGGACGGCACGGTGCCCAGGCCCTGGATGTTGATGTCATTGGCGTTGGTGGTCTGCCAGGAGAGCGTTGTGGACTGGCCGTGCTGGATGAAGGCCGGATCGGCCGAAATCGCCGCGGTGGGCGCGGGCGTGGGCGCCGGCACGTTGGGCTGAGCCTTGGCGACTTCGTGATGGCAGGCCGTTGTGAAGATCACTACTAGAAACGCAACCGCGAGGCTAAACCAGATTCTCTTTCCTTCTTTCATCATCTCCTCCAAATAGGGAATTTGGGATTACGAGCAGACCGAAAATCGGCGCCCGGATGGGCGTCGCACCTTCTTGATCAAATCTGGGATCCGGTCGAGGGTTGAAGCGGAATCAGCAGCGAAGCAGGCTGGCCAATTTTGACGTCGAACGAAGCGGTGAAATCACAGCGTTCTGGCCACGGATGGGAAGAGCCGACGACACGAAGGCGACGAGTAGGGCCACCGTACTCGCTAGGAAGGAGATGGTCACCGCCAAAAGAAAAATGGCGCGCGAGGCACGTAAGGCGCTCGCTGGCCCATAAACCGCCGTGTATGGCCCGGTCCCTGCGGGAAGGAACCCGGCGCCCGCCAGACATACGCCAATCACGATTGCCAGGCAGATGAAAACCCGTCGCAACATCCATTCCAATATCCCCATAGAACGCGCCAGTGTCAAGCGCAGGCCCGTGATAGTAATGGGTCGGCGTGCCGGGTGGCTCAGGCTCCCGATCCCGATGGTTCGGGACTCGGGAGCTGCCTGTGCAAGGGACCCAATACTTCGATCTCATCACGGCAAGATTTAAATGAATTCCCGGGCCACGCAACGTCGCCGCTTTCGAAAGAGCACTTTTTACCCCCGCCCTTCCATTTTCCATACTATTTACCTATTGACAATAGTCCCGAGCTGTGGTAATATATCCGGAGCTTAATTTCGATGATCGTCGCCGGACCAATCCGAGGCACTCACCAACGATCTCAAGCTAAGTGTCTTAGAATGTGCACTTACGCGAGCCTCGCATCCTGCGCGGCCGTAACACCTTTGTTTTCAACGCCCGCTCGGAGGCCCTTGTATCTGCACATTCTAAAGCTACTTAAAGTCTCGTGTTTTCAATCCGCGTCAGTTATTTCTAGCCTAAGTTATTTAGAATGTGCACTTACATAACATAGGGGGGTGGGGGCGATATTTCGTAGTTAAAGCAAAGGAATTGCAGTTCGAGCCTCTCGTACCCGTCTCAGCCAATCCGCCGATTTCGGGTTCCTGTCTCCCTGCTTGCCTTGCTCGGATTTTAACCCCTAAACCCCAACCACTAAACACTTGGAGACTCCATGAACCCCGCAGATACCTCATTTCGCCCCGCATCATTCGCCGCGTCTATGGCGCCGCACTCACCGATGGAAGCCCATCCGTCCTCAGCCTCTAGCTCCCTTCTCTGTCCGCGCGGCAGGCGTTGGTTTGACGGCGCTACACAGCGGCTCGTATATTCATAAGCTTATTCACATGACGCGTGACATCCCAAAGGCGTACGAACCCAAGGAAATCGAACTGCGGTGGGCTCGCGAGTGGTTCGAGCGAAAGCTTTACGTGGCCGGGCCGGAGAGCTCCTCCCCAACATTCTCCATTGTGATACCCCCGCCGAACGTGACCGGTTCGATCCACATCGGCCACATGCTGGAGCACACCCAGATCGACATCCTGGTGCGATGGCACCGTATGCGCGGATTTCGCACGCTCTGGCTGCCGGGAATGGATCATGCCGGAATTGCAACCCAGGTGGTTGTGGAACGCGAACTGGCCAAGCAGGGATTGAAACGCGCCGACCTGGGACGTGAGGAATTCGAGCGGCGCGTGTGGGAATGGAAGGCGCAAAGCGGCGGAACGATCAAGAACCAGATGATTCGGCTGGGCGTGTCGTGCGATTGGTCGCGCGAGCGTTTCACTCTAGACCCGCCCTTGTACCGAGCCGTGCTGGAAGCCTTCCTGCGGCTGTACCGCCAGGAATTGATTTACCGGGGACGGTATATCGTCAATTGGTGCCCGCGCTGCATGACGGCTCTTAGCGATTTGGAAACCGAGCACGAGGAGCGCCGCGGCAAGTTGTGGCTGATCCGGTACCCGGTGGAGGGGTCCGCGGAGCTCGTGGTTGTTGCCACGACGCGTCCGGAAACAATGCTGGGCGACAGCGGAGTCGCGGTGCATCCGGAGGACGAACGCTATCGGCATCTGGTGGGCAGGTCTCTGGTGCTGCCACTGATGAATCGAAGGATTCCGTTGGTGGCGGATGCGCTGGTGGATCCTCAATTCGGGACGGGCGCGGTAAAAGTCACTCCCGCGCACGACCCAAACGATTTCGAAATCGGCCGGCGGCATAATCTTGCCGAGATAGAAGTAATTTCGGAAGACGGAAAGATGAATTCGGCTGCGGGCACCTATGCGGGATTGGACCGCCAGGAGGCTCGCCGCCGGGTCGTGGCGGATCTTGAAAAACAGGGGCTGATCGAACGCATTGACGAGCACACGTACTCAGTCGGCGTGTGCCAGCGGTGCAAAACCGTTGTGGAGCCTCGGATTTCCACTCAGTGGTTTTGCAAGATGAAACCACTGGCGGAACCGGCGCTGGCCGTCGTGCGGGAAAATCGGATAGTCACCGTGCCCGACAACCAGCGCAAAATTCTGATCAACTGGCTGGAGGGAATCCGGGACTGGTGCATTTCGAGGCAGCTCTGGTGGGGCCACCGGATTCCGATTTGGCACTGCAGGGACTGCGGGGGGATGAGTCCGGCAAACGACTCGCGCGTGGAGGTGGTTGGCG
>JASHRU010000159.1 GCA_030037225.1 Candidatus Acidiferrales bacterium
CAGCACCGAGGAGATATAGAGCCCGCCCGAGGACTCGCGTACTTTGGGAAACATCAGCAGGACGATGGGCGCAATCAGCCCCATGGCAATTTCGAGGAGAAACAGCCCGGTTTCCCAGCCGCCGCGGGTGACCAGCTTGAGCGCCCCGCGGTCGAACAGGTCCTGGAACCGCAGCACGGAGTAGACGATCAATCCAACCAAAAGCGCGCGGCCCAGTCGAATCAGCAGCGGCATCTCGAGCTGCTTGCCGAAGTGGCGCGCGCTCATGCTCGATTCAAAGATGGTCATGGCCAGCCCCACGCAAATCGCGGAAACGAAGAACAGCAGTGGAAGCAACGGCGTGTACCAAAAGGGATGCAGCTTGCCGGGCACGATCAGATACAGGCTGCCTAGCGACGACTGATGGAGCGTAGAAAGCATGACTCCGGCGATGACCAGCGGGATCGATATGGCCCTCTGGATGTGCAGGAGCCTTTCCAGCCTTAGCCGCTCGAAAATCACCGGAGCGAATTCGAGCGCCAGCACGGTCGTGTAAAGTGTCACGCACCAGGCCACCTCGAACATCACGGAACGGGGGTTCCACATCACAAGCGGATGCCAGATGCGGTAACCCCGGCCGAGGTCGAAGAGCAGAGCGATGACCACCAACAGGTAGCCCAGAAAGGCCGTGAGCACGGTCGGGCGTACGATCGGTTTGAACTTTTTCAGGTTGAAGATGTACACCGTGGCGGTGAGCGTAAACCCGCCGGCGGCCAGCATCACTCCGCACATCACGTCGAACCCGATCCACAGACCCCAGGGGAATGCGTCGCTGAGATTCGTTGTGGCTCCCAGGCCTTTCGAGAAGCGCAGCACGGTCGCAACGGCCCCCGCGAGCAGCACGACGGCGAGAACCGCTTTCCAGAACGTCCATTTGAATGTGGCCATGTCTTCGCTCCTCATTCCCCGGACTTGGCTTCGGCGGCCGCCACTGCCTGACGCCGGCTGGTGATCCACCAGATGCCGCCCAGCAGTGCCGCTCCGAAGGTGACCACCTGGGGAAGCTCGGAAAGGACGTGCCAGGTCAACATCGGCAGAGGTTGGTTGTCGAGTTTGACGGGATAACCGAATTCCTCGAATGGAACGCTCGAGAGCAGCAGCACCGAGGTGCCGCCGACCTCGGTAAGACCATAGATGTGGTGCACGTACTGTTCGGGATTCTTGGCGATGCGGTCTTGGGCTTCTGCGATCAGCGCGTCGCGATCGCCAAACTTGGTCGCGCCGGTCGGGCACGCCGCGGCGCACGCGGTGGGCAACCCCTGGGCTACACGGTCCGCGCACATGTCGCACTTCTGCACCTGAGGCAGCGCCTTGTTCCACTCATACTTGGGCACGGAAAACGGGCAGGCCAACATGCAGTACCGGCAGCCGATGCACCGCGAGGCGTCGTAAGTCACCGGCCCCTCGGCGGACTTGCGGAGTGCGGCCACCGGGCACACCGATGCACACGTCGGGTCCTGGCAGTTCATGCACAGCCGCCGCATATATCTGTCGCCTTTGTCCATCACCACGGTGAGTTTGTGGGCGGACTGCTTTTCCTCGGCGGCGACCGTTTCGTTATAGGGCAGGCCGTGCTTTTCCGCGCAAGCCCTTTCGCACAGTTTGCAATCGATGCACAACGTGGCGTCGTATAGGATTCCTTTGCTCATAAAATCCCCCAACGGCTCTCCGGCCCGCCCGCGCCGCACGCAGGCGAGTAAGAAAATTCATCAGTTGCAGGGAATCGGTGGCCCCGCCAGGACTCTGTCGCTGGATGCCGCGGCACATGGCGGGTATCAATGATGTACAACTCAGCGGGTGAGGCTCGTTCCGGAGGCCTTCTGGACTGAACCCGAGGACTTTTTCAACACGCACGAGAACCGCCTCGCGTCGAGATCAGCTTAGGTATAGCGGCGGATAATTGTGGTGACTCTCGTCACCACTCGGCGTGATGTCGTGCACGACCCCGCGCCAGCCCGACGAAACGGCGCGACAAAAAAGAACCCGGCCGGCTCACCCTTGAGGCGGCCGGCCGGGTTCCGGCCTCTCGAAACCGGAGGTTAGGAGAGGAAGAATTCTTGCGTAAGGTCTCCCCACTTCTGGTCGGGGAGTTCAGCGGTCAGATCGTGCACGGCGAGGCCGCCGTCCTGCGCCACCGCGCCAGCCAGCGCCGGCATTCTTCCGAACAGCCGCGCAGCCGCCTCTGCCATCCAGGAGCGGGCCAGATTCCCGCCCAGCAGGTTGCGGAAGCTCGTCTTGGCATCCGGGGAGTACACCGAAACGAGCCAGCCTTGGCCATAAGGATCGCGGCCAGCTACGGAAGTGTCGCCAAGAGCAGCTTCGTTGATTTGCGTCACTTCTCCTTCGACGGGCGAGAGCAACTCAGCTTTCACGCCATCGCGGAATACGGTCGCCAGCCGCTGTCCTTGCCGGATCCATTGCCCGCGCTTGGGCAGCTCAATGTGGTCAATCCTTCCAAGCAGCCGGGCGGCAAAATCGTCAAAACCTACCCGCACCAGGTTCGGTGTCTCTTCAACCGCCCAGGTATGTCCCGGATGGTAGCGCCGGTTTTCCGGCAGCTCGAATCCGGAAATGAATCTCGGCACCATACGCGGCGCCGGAATCTTGACCGGCTGTGCTTCGACGGGCGCCTCCACTCGCTTCTCTTCCCGCAGATAATCGATGGTGAGGAAAATCGCAAATGTCACGAGAATTAGAATAACGGTCATAACCCACCTCCCGCGCTTCGCTCTGTGCTTCTGTTCCGCGCTTGCTCAATATCCGCTTTGGCAAGAAGCAATTTGTTTTCCAGTACGAGGTTGGCCGCGAGAGTGCCCGCAAATCCAGTAATTCCAACAGGCCGCGGCGGGAAGTATGGCGTGGCGCCCCCGAGGCCAAATGGGAGCTGCTGTAAATCGCATCAGTGTCCGTGGAGTTTTTCCGCGGAGAAATCGGTAACCCGGTTAGATAGAATGGCAAACGCCATGTAGATTTTCACAGCAGGGCTTGATGAAGAATTCAACGAGGGGTTTGGACTGTAGCTCAGGGCGTGATTCGGTTACGCTACCGGGTGATGCATCCCGCACAGCCGTCAACGGATTCTGCGAGCCGGCCGATAGGAATACGAGATGATTCCAGCATCAGATAGAGAACCCTATACACGCAGATGACGGAACCAGTCGAACAACCCTCCGGAGCCGAACGCCGCCGCAGCGAACGCGTCTTTCTGCAGGTCGGCATCTTCGTCCAGGGCGTCGACTCCGAGGGGCACGCCTTTCGCGAGAAGACCAAGACCCTGGCAGTGAACGCTCACGGGGCTTTGATTCATCTCGCGCAGGATGTGCGTCCTAATCAAGAAATCGTGATTACTAACGCCGTAACCTCCGAGCAGCAGGCCTGCCGCGTGGTATACGCCAGGCCCATGACCGGAAATGTTCGCGCCGTCGGCGTCGAATTCCTCAAGCCCTCGCCCAAATTTTGGAGAATCGATTTCCCGCCCGCCGACTGGAAACCGTTCGAAGATTAGCCGTCACGGAGCAGCCGCTTGCCTGGTGGCGCGGTAGCGCCCAGCGCAAGACTTCTTCGCCTATTGTCCTCGCGCAGTCAGTTCCGCCCGCACCGTGCCAAAGGGGGCTTCCGCCTCGATTAACACAGGCGTTCGCGCCGCATCCTGCGCCAGACTTAGCCACACTTTCAGATCGGTCAGTTCCTGACCGCCAGTAAAGACGCGCAGAGCGATGCGCGTCACTTGAAAACTTCCCGCCGCCACGATCACCGGCATCCCCGCGGATTCGCGTTGTGCCTGCACATCGTAAGATCGCCTGCCGTCGAACACCGGAATGTGCGTCGCCGGCTCCTTGGTCCAGTCGTGAGCGCGCAGCAAGTAGAGGATGCCGATGGGGTCCTGGGTTCCCGCCAGCACCAGGTACACGTGCAGACTTCCCCGGCTGGCGTCTGGTTTGGTCGCCATCGGCACCACCATGTCTTCGTTCTTGGCCTGCTCGCGCAGATACGACTCATATTGCCGGCATTCCAATGTCACCGCATCCGTATAGGAGTCGAATTGGTCGTCAATCGTGTAGAGCATGCGCACAGGGTCGATGGTGTGCGCCAGAGCCTGAAAGTGCCATGCCGGCTTTCCAAAGAAATCGCGCCGCTCGATCACACTTACATCCAGCGTCGCCGCCGTGACGAACTTGTTCCATTGCGCGGCGAACCTGAGGCGCTCTCCTGCGGCGAACGGAACCACCGCCGGCGTTGGTGCGGGCCTTTTGTTCCCGCGTCCCTGCTTCTGCCCGCCCAGCCCCGAGGCGCTCCCGGCGATCATCAAAGCCACGAGCACGACGCCGCGCCGCGTCCACCTTCTTGAAATTCGGTTCACTTGCATTCCCGTCGAGGATGGGTCCATAGGCAGGAAAGGGCAGGCCGGCGCAGTCGCGTTCTCCCCCGGGCGTTGCGCGGACAGGCATCCTCCCCGCGCCTTGTTGAGCCCGCCTTCACAGGATATTCTCCCACACAGGATTCGGGCACACCACCATGCGCGCAATTGTGACAGGGGGAGCCGGCTTCATCGGCTCGCACGTAACGGAAGAACTGCTTCGCCGCCGTGCATCGGTCGTTGTGGTGGACGACTTTTCGGCTGGGAAGGAAGCCAACTTGACCGGCCTGAAGGGCCCGTTTGAAGTCGTCCGCCAGAGCATCACGGATCTCGACGCGCTCCACAGGGTGTTCCGGGGCGCCGAAATCGTGTTCCATCTGGCGGCACGCACCTCGGTCCCGCGTTCGGTGGCCGACCCGGTTGAATCGAACCGAGTGAATATCGACGGCACAGTCAACGTGCTGGTGGCCGCTCGCGACGCCAAGGCCCGGCGCATCGTTTATGCCGCCTCCTCCTCCGCCTACGGCGAAACTCTTACGCTGCCGAAGACGGAAGCCATGCGCCCCGAGCCGATTTCGCCCTATGGCGTCACGAAATATGTGGGCGAGCTGTACTGCCAGGTCTTCGGCCGCTGTTACGGCCTCGAAAACGTTTCCATCCGCTATTTCAACGTGTTTGGGCCACGCCAGGATCCAAGTTCCCCGTATTCCGGCGTGCTCTCGCGGTTCATCACTGCGCTGCTGGAGGGACGGCAGCCTACCGTCTTCGGCGACGGCGAGCAGTCGCGCGACTTCACGTACGTCTCGAACGTGGTGGACGCCACGCTTCGTGCCGCGGAAACCCCCGGAGTTTCGGGACTGATCTTCAACGGCGGCACGGGCGGACGATTTACCCTGAATCACACGCTGGCGCTGCTGGCGAAAATCTCGGGAAAGCCCGCGAACCCGAAATACGATCCGCCCCGCGCCGGCGACATTCGCGATTCACAGGCCGATATCTCGCTCGCCCGCCAGATGCTCGGTTATGTGCCGACGGTGGATTTCGAGGAAGGCCTCCATCGCACCTGGGAGTGGTACAAATCGCAGCAGCGGTAGCCACTGTCAGTGCCTTTCGGGCCATGGAAATCTTTTGCCCTGCTAGAATGGCTGTCTCCGTCCATTCTGTTGCCCGCGGAGAGTGAGACTCGTTCATGGCCCGCATCTTCCCGTTCCGCGCCTACCGCTACGATGCGTCCCGCTTCGACTTGGCGCGCGTGCTCACGCAGCCCTACGACAAAATCACGCCGGTCATGCAGGAGCGTTACTACGCGCTAGACGCGCACAATTTGGTGCGCATCGAAAAGGGCCGCGAAGAGCCGGACGATTCCCCGCAGTCTAACGTCTATACCCGCGCCGCGGCCACGCTCGATTCTTGGGTCCGCGACGGCGTTCTCCTCCAGGACGCCGCGCCCGCGCTCTACGCCTGTTCCCAGGAATTCATCGTTCCCGGCTCCGAGCAACACCGCACGCGCCGCGGGCTGGTCGCCCTGCTCGGACTCGAGGACTACTCCGCCGGCGTAGTCTTCCGCCACGAATACACGCATACGCACGCGCGCACCGACCGCCTCGAAACCCTACGCCACACACGCGCGCACACCGGCCAGCTCCTCATGCTCTACGACGATTCCGGCGCGCCCGTAACCTCGTTGCTCGCCACCGCGATGCGCCAGGCGCCCGGTAGCGAGTTCGCCGACGAATTCGGCGTCGTCCATCGCCTCTGGCCCATCCATGATCTCGAAGCCATCCAGTTCTTGGTCGCCGCGATGGCCGACCGCAAACTCCTCATCGGCGACGGCCATCACCGCTACGAAGTCTCGCTTGCCTATCGCAACGAGTGCCGCGCCCGGGGCGATGGCTCCTCACCCGATGCCCCGCACGAGAAGACTCTCGTAGCTCTTTTTGCTCTAAACGACTCCGGTGTTCTTGTGCTTCCTACGCACCGCACCGTCGGCGGCCTTTCCGGATTCAATTTCTCCGCATTCCGAAAATCGCTCGCCGGCATCTTCGACTGGTACGCGTATCCGTTCAGCGACGATGGCGAGCGCGCTGCCGCACTCGCCGAATTTCGCCACGACCTCGCCGCGCGCGCGAAGGGTGAAGCCGCGCGCCGCGCCTTCGGCGTGTACGCTGGTGGCGGAGTGTTCTACCTCTTCGTCCTCCGTCAGGACGCGGACCTGGATGCGCTGCTCGACGGCGTTCCGGAAACCCAGCGCGCGCTCGACGTGGTTCTTCTGCACCGCCTGCTGCTCGAGCGCCGGCTGGAAATGACCGCGGAGGCAGTGGAACACGAACGGAACATTCACTACCACCGCGACGCCGCCGAAGCGCTTTCCGCGGTCGATTCCGGCGCGGCGCAAATCGCCTTCCTGCTCAACCCCGTCTCCGCCCGCCAGGTCTTCGATCTCGCGCTCGCGGGAAACGTATTGCCGCAAAAATCCACCGACTTCTACCCGAAATTGCTCAGCGGCCTGGCCACCTACCGGTTGGACGGCTGAACCCATTGCGCGGCCGGCCTAAAAACAAATGCGCGCCGGCCCGCTTCCGGACCGGCGCGCGAATCCTGCCGCAAATCTACTTCGCGAAGCTTTGGACTGCAGCCGCTTCCGAGTCGAACACTTCAAAAACGGTCAGCAGTTTGGTTACCTGCAGAACTTCCTGGAATTTCTGCCCTAGGTTCGAGAGCTTGAGAACCGCGCCGTGGTTTCGCGCGCTGTGGAAGGCCGCCACCAGCGTGCCCAGGCCCGCGCTGTCGATGTACGTCACGTTGCCCATGTTCATCACGATCTTCCGCCGGTCTTCGGCCAGAAGATTCTTCATGCGCTCGCGCAGCGAATTCGATTCCTCTCCCAGGATGATCTTACCCTCGAGCTCCAGCACGACCACACCATCCGCATCCTTACTCGCAATCTTCAGTGGCACGTCTTGAACCTCCCTTCGGCTTGAATTCCCCGGCTGCGGCCAGCGCCGGCGTCACTCGGTTTGCCACGCCCCCGCCGCAATGCTTCCACCACTTCCGCCGTCTTCCCCGCGGCCGTGCTCTTGCTCAATAGTAGTCCGAGCAGGACATAAAATAGCCGCAGCGCGTGCAAATCAATTTGCACTGGCGCGGCTCAAGTTGCGCCGAGCACGACGGACAATACCGCGATGCGTCTCTTTCCGTCGGCGCCGCTTCTTTTTCTTCTTCCGGGCCTCTCCCGCTCCCGGCCCACCCAACGTCTTCCATTAGGCCCCGTGGTTATAACACAACCCGCCCCCATCGGGAAGCGCAACCATCTCTCAGCTCAGAAGTCAGCCGAGCCCCACCGTCCTTTTTCGGGGCTGCAGACATCAGCCCCCCTTCCGGAAGCAACTAGAAAGTGATGACACCGCAACAAAAGGACGGTAGACTGCATCCCAGGGAACAGGGAGAGGTCTTATGGGCAGGAAAGCAGCCGCTATCGCCGCCCTGATGGGTTTCGCGGTGCTTTCTGCGTCTGCCCAATCGCGTGTTCCTGTAACCGGCCACTCCGTCGCCTCACGTTCTTCCGGTTCAAGCCATTCAGTTCGAGGCATGGGCGTGATGGTGAGGTCGGGGCCGTTCACCGCGCGAACTCCGGGCTCGGTGGTAAATTCGGCGCTCACCAACAGCTACCTTTCCGGCTCCACTCTCCAGGATCTGCTGGGCTATCCCGTTCCCGGTCTCGGTTTTGATTACGCGCAGCTTGCTGCGGTGAATGGCAACCTCGGCGTTCGCGCGCTCATTGATCCTGTCACGCAGCAGGAACTCGCTCTGGCTTTGCGGCTTCGCGGCACGGGTTTTGGCGCCTACCCATACTTTTTCTCTCCGTTCGCCGGCGCTCCAATAGTCTTGGAGACGCCGACCTCAGCCGCCCAGCCGGATCCGCCCCCACAGGCCCCTATCATCGTTGTGTCTCCCCCGGTGGCACAAGCGCCCCCCCCTGCTGAACCTGTTGCGGACGACCAGCCCTTGCCCGATCCCGGCGAGTTTGTGCTCGTCCAGCGCGACGGCCGGCTGCTGTTCGCGGTCGCCTTTACGTCCGACCCCGGCCGGGTGGTTTACATCACCAAAGAAGGCCTGCGCCGCAGCATCGCTCTCGACCAACTCGACGTGGACGCCACTGTGCGCATGAACGAAGAGCGCGGCACCTCAATCCAGCTTCCCAAAGCCTGACCCGCAGTTCTTCCGCATCGCCCCATTACGGGGCTTTGAACGGCTCCGGCATGTAGAATGCCGGGTCCGCTCCCGCCCCGGCCCGCTCGAATTGAATCGTGGCATGCGTGATATGGAACCGTGTGGCCAGCAATCCTCGGATTTCCTCCAGAATCTTTTCGCTGGCTTCCAGATTCATGTCGGGGATGCGTACGTGGCACGAGATGGCGAACAGCTCAGTTCCCAGCGTCCAGATGTGTATGTCGTGAACTTCCTGGACGCCAGATACGCCTAGCATGGCCCGCGCCACATCGGCCAGAGCCACGTGCCGAGGCAAACCCTCCAGCAGAATGTGGGTGCTCTCGCGCAGGACGCCTAGGCTCGACCACAGCACCAGCGCGCCGATCAGGATTCCCAGCATCGCATCGAGCCAGAACGCACTCGTGCGCTGGATCACCCATGCCCCGCCCAAGATGGCCACGTTGGAGAGCGCGTCCCCGGCGTTATGAACGAGCACGGCCCGCAGGTTTAGGTCCTTCCGCCCGCGCACTACTGCCAGCGTAATGCTCCCGTTCACCACCAGCGCCACGGCGGAGATCCACAACATCACGTTGCCCGCCACGGGTACAGGCGCGATCAGCCGCTCCAGCCCTGCGTAGAGCAGGAACACTGCCACACCCGCCAGCAACAGGGCGTTTGTAAACGCGGCCAGTATTCCCGCTCGGTGATATCCATACGTTTTTTCCGCGTCCGGCGGCCTCTCGGCCAGCCGCAGAGCGAACCAGGAAATTAAGAGCGTCGGCAGATCGGAGAGGTTGTGGATTCCGTCGCTGATGAGCGCCATGGATCGGGCTAGCGACCCGCCCACCAGCTCCGCGACCACCAGACCGAACGTCGCGGCCACCGACCAGAACATCACTCCCTTCCATCTTCCCGTCGCGCCCGGCTCGATTTGCAAATGGGCGTGAGCGTGGGCATGCCCGTGCGCGTGTTCGTGCGCCGGCGCTTGCCTGGCCCCTTCGATTCCCACGCCGGTCGGTAGCGCCATGGCCATAGTCTACCCTGCATTCCGACCCTCGAGACCCCGGGCTCGGATGCATGTGGCGGAGCACCAACCGCGGGATTCGAGTTCCGCGCGCTACTCGGACCCCGCTCTGTTCCGGATCCCGTCTTGACCCTGCCCACTCCCGCTCCAGGAACCTGCGGCCCGGAAGAAATTGACTTCATAGTCTCCCCGCGCCTAGTATGACTTCCACCACGCGCGGGCCGGGATGGGCGCGGTTCAGGCGAACTCAGGGTAGCGCCGAGAGTCACAGACGGGTGTCGGATGTCCCAGAAGAGCGCAAAATTGACGTTTTGGGGCGTGCGCGGCTCGACCCCTACCGTGGATCGCAGCACTTGGCGCTATGGCGGTAACACACCCTGCCTGGAATTCGTCGCCACTGACGGAAAACGATTTATTCTCGATTGCGGCACCGGCCTTCGTCACCTCGGCAGGCGTTACATGGAGATGCCGTCTGAAGGTCCGTTAGAAGCCGTCGTGCTCGTCACCCACTATCACTGGGATCATATCCAGGGCCTTCCGTTTTTCAGCCCTTTCGTCCCCGAGCAGAATCACTTTCATTTCTTCAGCTTCCAATCCAAGTATCTGGGCGAAGACAGCCTGAAGCGGGTCCTCCAAACGCAGATGGCCACCCCCTATTTCCCCGTGGATGTCAGCATCTTCCATTGCAAGCGCGAGTACACCGAAATTGCCGGCGGCGACACGATCCAGTTCGGCGAAACGCGCGTCATCACCAAATGGCTTAATCATCCCCAGGGCTGCCTCGGCTTTCGCCTCGAGACTCCCGCGGGCATCGTCGTCTACGCCACGGACAATGAGCCCGGCGTCCCCGAGATGGATCGCGATTTGCGAAAACTGGCCGAAGGTGCCGACATCTTCATTCACGACGCGCAATACACTCCCGAGCAGCTCCGCACCACGCAGAAGGGCTGGGGCCATTCCACCTGGCTGGAAGGCATCAGCGTGGTCCGCGACGCCGGCGCGAAGAACCTTGTCCTTTTCCACCACGATCCCGATTCGAGCGACCGCGGCGTAGATGCCATCCTTCGCCAGACCCGCCAGCAATATGCCAATGCCTGGGCTGCCTCCGAAGGCATGGTCATGACGCTCGATCAGAAAAAAATGGATGTGGTGATGCGCGACAGCCGCGCTGGACAGCGCCGCGAGGGCTTCTTTCGCGCCACCATCGTCGGCTATTCCGAGGAGGGCCGCGCCTTTCAGGAGGAAACCATCATCCGCGACCTCACCCTCCATGGCGCGCTTCTCTATCTCGAAAACACGCCCCGCCTTCAGTCCGAGTTGCAGGTGATGATGGAAGCCCCCGTGGACGAGCTTCACCCCGACGGCCGCATTCCCCTCCGCGGCTACGTGGTCCGCCGCGAACCCGCGCAGGACGAAAACCGCAACGCCGTCGGCATCGTCTTCGCCGAAGAAGTCGAGCCCGACCGCAACGCCGGCGGCTGATAGCACCCCTTTCGAAGCTCGCCCAGAATTGCTCCGTGTCGTTCCGGTCGGTTCTCTGGCCTTCCGCTCCTCACTTACCCACCGTCATTTCGGAGTCCTGGGATCTCTCCCATCCGCGCAAACGCTCGCCGGATGTGCGGAATCGTAATCGACCCGCCGACTACCAAAGCCACATTCAGTGCGTCAATTACCTCTTCCCGTTTCCAGCCCACATCGCCGCAACGCACCACGTGGTACGTAATGCAATCGTCGCAGCGCAACACGCACGAGGCCACCAGGCCCAGCAGTTCCTTAGTTCTCGTGTCCAGAGCCCCCGGCTCATACGCCTGATGATCCAGCGCGAAAAACCGTTTCACGCCCAGATGCCCGCAGCCCAGAATCTCTTCGTTCATTTCCGCCCGAAACGCGTTCCATTCCTGGAGCGAGTCCGCCATGTTCGTTTCCTCCCTGGCTCCGTAAAAACATTCTCGGCCGCGCCCTCGCATCGAAACCGGGGCATTCCGCGCGAGCGCCGCACTCGCGTTCGCTCTCTGGATTCTCTCGGCCGCTCCCAGATTTTCTCAAAGTTGCGGAAGGAAGTGATGCGCACAGGGCCTCCGCAGCGTTACATGGCCGCGACCGTATCCGCGAAGGCTGCGTCACACGATCTGACGGAAGCAATCAGGCCACCGTGGGACCGAGAGGATCGCCTCCGCCTTTCTCCGTGCGCCGTCAAAACGCGGCCAGGGCGGCCGCCTCGTCATCATAAATGGCCAGTATGGTATCCAGACGGACCATCTTCAGCGTCTGGCGGATCATCTTCGTGGGCGAGAAGATCACGAATTTTCCGCCGCCGCGATTCACCGAAGTAAAGGAACGCACCATTGCGCCAATCCCGGAGCTGTCCAGCATGGTCACTCCCGACAGATTCACCGCTATGTTGCGATTTCCCGCCGCCACGAGTTCCTGCACCTTTTCTCGAAGTGCCTGCTCGGTCTCCCCGAGCCGCACCGGACCCTGCACATCCAAAATTACGCCTTTATCGACAAAGCGAACATTGAAGCGGGCGTGTTCCGACACAGCGCCTCCTGGCCCGCCCCACACCGGGGAGGGAGAGCCACAAACTACTCCACAGCAGGGCGAAGAAGCAAGCACAGCCTGCAGGCCACACAGTGGCTTCGCTGGCTCCGGACTCGCACAGAGGATTGGGATTTCCGCCGCCGCGTGAGTAAAATGGCGCTCAATACGCCCTTATGCTGCAACAGTTCTTCTGGACCTTTCTCCTGGGCCCTCCAGCGGCGCTGCTGCCGGAGACCTGGCGCCGGGCGCTGCCCGGAGCGGACCGCGTACACTGGGAACGCGCCGGGATGATCAGCGGGCTCGTGGAGCTCACCGCAGCCGTTTTCGCCATGGCGTACTGGTATTTCCACACGATGATGCCGATGATCAGCTCGGGCACCGAGGCGGCATTGCTGGGGAAGTTCAAACAGGGGGCAACCGAGTTTCAAATCGGCGGCGCGGCCTTGGCCGTGTTCGCCACCCACTCCGTCACATGGGTCTTCGCGTACGCCTTCGCGGAAGGGGCTGTGCGGCTTTTCGGCGCTGCATTCACCGAGGAAGTCCTGGGGTTATTTCCTCTCTTTCTCATCGAACGCGCCATCTTCCTTGTCCGCCACCGCGAGCAGATTCGCTCCGACGAAGATCTGCGGCGCAACCTGAATTCCCTGGTCGAGGGCGTGCGCCATCAAACCATCGCCGTCCGCCGCCCGCAACTCTGCGACGAACTGCATTATTCCACTGAGGCGGGAGACGAATTCCTGGAGATTTGGGCCTCGCGCATGAAAGACAATTGGGACCCGCCCAAGGTGACCCACGTGGACGACACTTATTACCGGCTCGAGCAAAGCTGGGTCGAGAAAGATGCCGAACGCCCTTTCCGCTACCGCTTGCGACGCCTGGAAGCCGGCGTGCCCGGCCGGAACGTGCTGATCTACAAGACCGGAAAGTCCGTGGTGAAGTTCTGAAGGTCCGCTCGGCTGGCAAATGCCGGGCTGCTCACGTTATAGTAAGAAGTTCAGGCCGGGCATCGCGAAGCCCGCAGTATCCCGCGATCGGGACGAGGGGCCAGCTGTAGCCCGAGCCTTCCGTCTCGCGCGCCCTCGTGGCATTCGAGACGGCCTGCCGCAGGAGCACCGATTGCAGCCCGCTCGCAGAGGGCTGCGACCGCGCGTTGTGACCGGTGGTTGGCGGCCCGCAGTTCCACGAGAAAACAGGAGTTCGGTTATGGTCAAGGCAACACAATTGCGCCCTGGGATGGTGATCCAGTTCGAAGGCGATCTCTACGCTGTGTTCAGCGTGGAACACCGCACGCCCGGCAACAAGCGCGGCGCCATGGCCACCCGCCTGCGCAATTTGAAGACCGGCGCCATTATTGATTACCGCTTCCGCGCTGAGGAGTTTGTGGAGCGCGCCATCCTGGACGAAATCGAATACGAATACCTCTATGCGGACGGCGACGGCTGGCATTTCATGAACGCGGAAACGTTTGACCAGATCCACCTGGGCCGCGAAGTGCTCGGTGACGCTGTGGACTACCTCCTCCCCGGTATCCATTTGAAGCTCGAATTTCACGATGGGAAGCCGATCGGCGTGATTCTTCCCGACACCGTGGATCTCACCGTCACCGACACCGAGCCTACCGTGCAGAAGGCCACGGCCAGCGCGGTAATGAAGCCCGCCAAGCTCGAAACCGGCCTGGTGATCAGCGTTCCGCCGTTCATCAACAATGGCGACCGCGTGCGCGTGGACACCTCGGAGGGTCGCTACGTCCAGCGAGCGCAGTAGTGGGAGCGCCGCCTCGGCAGGCTTCTCGCCCGGTTTGTCGCGCCGGGTTCGACCGGATCGCGCGGCCTCGGAGCTACACCAGGCCGTCCCCTCCCACCGATTTGAGGATTAACGGCAGCAAGAAGCTCTGCAGGCGTTCGGCATCGAGTCCCGTCAGCCCGTCGAGTTCGACTCCCATTCGTGTCGGGCCCGCCTGGCGCACCACTTTTCCGGTACCGTTGACCACCGTTTTTTGCACGCCGCCCCCCAGCTCCAAACGCAGTCGCACCTGCGAACCCACTGGCAACGACTTCGGCGATTCCACCAGCAAACCCTGTAGGCTCATGTCCACGGTCTTGCCTTCAATCGTGTCCTCGCCGCTTTGGACCGTCACGCGGCACGCCACTTCCACGCGATGAAACCTGCGTTTCTCCTGCTCGATCGGCCCGTGCGCCGCGCGCCATACGCGCATCAGCCGGCCGCGGTCAAACGGTTTGAACAGGAAGAAGTTGGCCCCCGCTTCGAACGCCTTCGACATCGCGTCCGGCGCGTTTTGCCCCGAGAGCATGATGATCGGCGTGCGGCGGTTCATCCCCGAGCCACGCGCCAATTTCGCCAGTTGTACGCCGTCCGGCGAGGGCATCTGCATCTCCAGGAACATCGCGTCGTACTTTTCTTTCCGCAGGAATTCCGCCGCTCGGCTGCTGCTGGTTTCCATCACCGCCTCCAGGTTCGAAGCAGCCATGGCCGCCTGCACAGCCTCGCACGACGCTTGGTCGGCATCCACGATGAGCACTCGAAGTTTCATACCACTCATCTTTTCGGCCGGAATCGGTCCCGGGTTTAGTCGAATTCTCCCTGCAGGAGAGAGGAAAGAACACTCGGCTCAGCTCGTTCCAAACACCCGTGAGAAAATCGCATCCACGTAGCGAAGTTGACGCTCGACGTCGAACGACCGTGCGAGCGCCTGCGGCGAAAGATGCCGCGTGATTCGCGGATCGGCCGCCACGCGTTCTCGGAAGTTGCCTTCCTGCTCCCACGCGGTCATCGCGTTTTCCTGCACCCACTTGTAGGCATCCTCGCGCGGCGCTCCGGCTTCCACCAGGTCTTGCAGAAGCTGGCCCGAGAACACAAGCCCATGTGTCAATTCCAGATTACGGCGCATTCGTTCCGGGAATACGCGCATCTCGCTCACGATCGCGGTCATTCGATGCAGCAGGTAATCCACGAGCGTGGTCGAGTCCGGCAGGATCACGCGTTCCACCGAGCTGTGCGAGATGTCGCGCTCGTGCCACAGCGCCATGTTCTCCACTGCCGCGAGCGCGTTCGTGCGCACCAGCCGCGCCAGGCCGCACACCTGCTCGCAGCTCACGGGATTCCGTTTGTGCGGCATCGCCGAGCTTCCGCGCTGGCCCGCCGCGAATGGCTCTTCCGCCTCGCGCACTTCCGTGCGCTGCAGGTGGCGGATTTCGAGCGCCACGGTTTCCAGCGAGGCGGCCGCAATAGCCAGTGCGGCCAGATAGTGCGCGTGGCGGTCGCGCTGCAATACCTGCGAAGTGACGGGGGCGGTTTCGAGTCCCAGCCGCAGGCAGATCTTCTGCTCGATTTCGGGGCCTAGGTGCGCGCACGTGCCCACCGCGCCCGAAATTTTCCCCACGGCGAGCTGGCGTGCTGCCGCGCGAAATCGCTCCAGGTTCCGCTGGTTTTCCGAATACCAGATGGCCAGCTTCAGCCCGAACGTAATGGGCTCGGCATGGATGCCGTGTGTGCGCCCGATCTGCGGCGTGTTCTTGAATTCAAACGCGCGCCGCCGCAGCACTTCGCCGAACCCGCTGAGGCCGGCCTCGATCTGCTCCGAGGCCTCGCGAAGCACCAGTGCCTGTGCCGTGTCCACCACGTCGTTCGACGTGAGGCCATAGTGCAGCCATCGCGCCGCTTCCGGGTCGCTTGCAGATTCTCCGACCACCACGGTGAACGCGATGACGTCGTGCTTTACGCGCGCTTCCACTTCCTGAATGCGTTTCACGTCCGCGCGCGCCCGCGCCCGCAGCGTCTCCGCCGCCGCCCTGGGCACGATCCCCGCCTCCGCCAGCGTGTCCGTAGCGGCCAGCTCCACCTCCAGCCATTTCGCAAAGCGGTTCTCGTCGCTCCACAGCCGGCCCATCTCCGCGCGCGTGTATCGCGGAATCACTCTGGCTCCCCGTGTGTTTCCGGAATCCGATTCCCGCTCATGAAATCAGAAGACAAACGGACCCAACGGCGTGCGCTGTGACGCGATCTGCAGTTCACCCGCAAACGCGGCCGATTCCGGCCGCCGGCCCAGCGCTTCTTCCGCGGAGAGCCGGGCCAGGTCCGGGTTGTTGTTGTTTTCCGAAAGATGCGCCAGTACCAGCCAGCGCGCCCGCGCGTCGAAGCCCTCGCCATCGGCCAGG
>JASHRU010000160.1 GCA_030037225.1 Candidatus Acidiferrales bacterium
CCCGCCCGGGTTCGAGCATCCGGAGAAATACAAAGAGAACGAATACGAATACATTCCGGCGCTGATCGAGGACAACCCGGTCTATGCGCACGACCAGAACTATCTGCGGTCGCTGGCGGCGCTGCCCAGCCGGATGCGGATGGCGTACCTCGAGGGCAGGTGGGATCTCTTCGCCGGACAATATTTCGACATCTTCAACGTGCGGGCGCACACGGGGGCAGGCAAGGAACTGGCGGAGCTATGCGCCACGCCCTGGCTGCCGCGATGGATTTCAATTGACTGGGGGTTCGAGCACCCCTCGGCGGTCTATTGGCACGTCCAGGACGGGAAGCGGACGATCACGTACCGCGAGTTGGTGGAAAGCCGCCTGAGCCCGCGTTCACTGGCGCACGAAATCATCGAACGGAGCCGCGGGGAGAAGATTGATGCCGTCTATCTGAGTCCCGACGCGTATGCGCAGCACAGCGAAGGGGCCACGATCGCGGACCAGCTCGGCTCGATCCTGGTGACGGCGCCCAATGGCGGCATTCCGCGGCCCGCGCCGGCCGATAACGACCGCGTGGGCGGCTGGATGCTGATGTACCAGCTCCTGGAAGCGCAGGAGTGGCTGATCTCTGATTATTGCCAGCAGTTAATCGAAACGCTGCCGGAACTGATCCGCGATGGCCGAAACGTCGAAGACGTCGCCAAGAGCGAAGGCGATGACTGCGCCGATGCTGCGCGCTATGGGCTGAAGTCGCGGCTGGGGGCGCGGCGGCCGCCGCTCGAAACGCGGCTGGTGGAACGAATGTCGGAAGTGGATAAGCGCGCCGAGGAGCGGGGAACGGCGATGAGTCCGACGGTGCGGGCGTTGTACGCCCAAAAGTTTGAGAACGAGGAGCGGCGCAAGGACCGGCCGCTGTTCCTGCGGCGGTTCTGGCGGCGGCGCTGAGGGCGAGCGCGGGCCGTTGGCCGCGCGCGCCCCTGCCATCGCGATGCTGCCCGTCGATGAAGTTTTACTGCATGGTGTGCCGGCGTGCGCTGCCTGAGGAACGGACGCGGCGGAAGTCGCCGTACTGCTCGAGGGAGTGCCGCGGCCTATCCCGCCGGACGCGACGAAATTGGATGGCGACCCGGCGGTGCCGGCTCTGTGGACGGCCCTTCAGAAGGCGCAGAGCGGCCCTCGGAGCAGCGGATTAGGGTCAGAGGGCAGGGAAGAGGGGATCGTCGAAATTAGGGGGTGTGCGCCGGGCGCACAGGGCACTCTAAGAGGCGGTCTCGGGACAGAATTCCTTACTCACGGCTAAAAGCCCCAAAAGCAGATCCCCGCCTGCCATGCCTACGGCAGGCAATCGGCGGGCAGGCCTCGGGCCGGGAAAACATGGGCCCTCGGGATGACATCGCGGGAATCGGCCACGGGCTGGGTAGTAGGGGCACGGCATGCCGTGCCCCTACTCGCCCAAACCGGGACCATATGGGCTCCATCGTTCCGCCTAATTACGGCACGATCCGCCTCCCGAAGCCTCGGGAGCGGATGCCCCTACGTGCATCCGCCGACCGCGCCGGTGTGTCGAATTTCGTTTTTCGATTTTCGTCCCGAAGCATCGGGATCGAGATTCCATTCAGGAGAAAACAATGAAGAAACTTCTACTCGCCGTTCTCACGGCGCTGGCCGCCGTGCCATGTTTCGCGCAGTCGCAGTTCAACGCCTCGCAATACGCGCAGTGGCGCGTGCCCATCGTATCGGGGACGGCCGCGGGAGGGACGAGCATCATCCTGTCGCTTTCGAACGCGTACACGCCGCAGGGCCTGGCGATTCCGTTTGCCACGGCGGCGCCATTTTCGCCCATCACCATCAACGACAACACGCCGGAAACACAGACGCCCACGGCCGTCTCGCTGGGGCCGTGTCCGACAGCGGGCTTCGGGCCGCTTTGCGCCACGATTACGGTGAGCGGCGGATTTACGAACTCGCACGGCGCGGCGCTGATCCCGAACGTTGGCTCAGGCACCTCCGGGCTCTATGAAGCGGCGCTGGCGGCCAAAAACGGGGGCGGCGGCATAGTGGTGGTGGACGGGAGTTTCGGGGGAACCACCGCCAACGTGGTGGCGGGCCGCGGTCTCTACACCAACGTGAGCGTCAACGACAATCGGCCCAGCTCGGCGAGCTTCGGCGGGCCGACGGTGATTTCGTTCCTCGGCTCGGGAACGTGCAGCGCGTCGGCGACTCTCTACCTGGTGTCGAGCGGGAGCGCGACGAACGCGTGCAGCAACACGACGGCCACGATCGCGCCGTTTGTGGCGCCGCGCGCGGGAACGCTTTCCGGCCTGGGATGTTCGTCCACGACCGGAGGCGTGAACGCCTCTTCCGGCGTGGTGACGGTGCGGACCGGCGCACTTTCGTCCGGCACGTTTACGAGCACCAGCCTGACGGCCACGTTCGGCACATCGACGAGCGCGGCGGACGGAAACTTCGCGCACGCCGCGTCCATCGTGGCGGGGCAGCCCGTGCAGGTGCAAATCACCACGCAGTCGGGCGAAACGCTGGCGGGCGTGGCCTGCACGCTGCAATTCAACTGAATGGCGCAGACCTCGCTCGAAAATTTCTGGCACTGGCTGACCACCACGCGCTACACGCGCCTGCTCGAAGGGCGTGTGGAGCGGCTGGAGACGGAAAACGCGCACCTGCGCAACGCGATTTACGCGCGTGCGGGGATCGGGCCGGTGCCGCTGGGGCCAGCGCCGGCGGCAGGCTCGGCAGGCGAACGGCGCGAGCATCCGCCGATCCGGCGGCCCATCAGTTGGTCGCAGGTAAAACAAAAACTGGAACTGGACGCAACGCACCGGCAGAACGCTGCCGATCGTGGCGGCTCATCTTCGTAGGGGCGCGATATATCGTGCCCCTAACAGCTGGGCGAAAACAGTCGAGAGGGCTCGGGCTGGACGAGATGGGTTATCCCGCTCCCGAAACTTCGGGAGGCGGATCGGGCCCCTACGAGAAGGAGAATATCGATGCCTGAATTTGGAGGACGACATTACATGAATCCCGCGTACGGCCGCGCGCTCGCGCTGCCGCCCGCGGACGAGGACGATCACGCGCAGGAGGCCGCGCGAAACGGCCATCTGAAACGCGTGGACATCCACATCCAGAAAGAGGGCGGCTTCTCCGTCCACGCGCATTACCAGCACCCGCGCGCCGGCCATCATTCGGTGGAATCGAAGCACGCGAGCGCGGCGGATGCGGCGGAAGAAGCGCAGCGGCACTTGCGCGGGCACGAACTGAAGCGCGCCGGAAGCAGCTCGCGCGCGGCAGCCTGCTCCGACGACGAGTCGTAGCGGCCGGCGCTTTGTAGCGCAGAAAGTGCCCGCAGGGCCTCCCGAAATTTTGTGAGCGCGCGCAACGAGTTCTTGCCGGTTTTCGAGTTCCGAAATTCCCCGATCTGGCGGCGCATACCGTGAACAAAACGAATCCCGATCCTGGACCGCAGTCCGCCGCGCCCACTGCGGCGCGTTACGGCCCGAACAACGAGTCGCTGCCCGACAACCTGCAGTTCGCGCTCAAAGGGCTGGTGGACGAGCTGGCGCGCGAAAACATCTACGCGCGTCGGCAGGAAATCCGCAAAGTGCGCCAGGCGCGCCTGTTCTGGAAAGGGAAGCAGTACATCTGGTGGAGCGAACGCGACCAGGCGTTCCACACGCCGTTCGACACGTCGTGGACCGAGTCGTCCGAGCCCGGCGACGACATGCCGCGCTACCAGTACGTGACGAACATCTATCAGCCGTTCGGGCTGTCGCTGATGGCCGCGCTTTCGCAATCCGTTCCGCAGACGCGGCTGTTCCCGGAATCGCCCACCGACGAACGCGACATCACCACGGCGCGCGCCGGAACGAAGGTGATCGAATACATCGAACGCACGAACGACGCGCGCGGCCTGCTGCAGGACACGGCGTTCTACCTTTACACCGACGGGAAAGTGGGCGGGTACGTGCGCTACGTGGTGGATAGCCAGCGGTTTGGCAATTCCATCCAGGACGTTTTCGAGCCGGCCGACGTGGTGCTGACGCCGGCACACGCGGTGTGTCCCGACTGCGCGTGGGAGGGCGTTCCTCCGGATCCGTTCGCGCCGCCGCCGCCGTCGGAGCCCGTGGAAGATTCGGAACTGCCGGAGGGAGACGAGGGCAGATCGACCGAGGCCGTAGGGGCACGACATGTCGTGCCCCTACCATCTGCGACTGCCGGATGGGACGAGCCTGGGCTGAATCCCCGCACACCGGCCTGCCCGCAATGCGGCGCCGCGCTTGGAGCGGACGACATCACGGCGGCAGAAACCGTGCGCGTGCCGCGGCTGGTGGGCGTGGAACGCGTGCCCAACGGCCAGGAGGTGATCTCCATAGTGGGCGCGCTGGAGCTGAAAACGCCGCTGTGGGCGCGCGAACAGTTCGAATTTCCTTATCTGATCTGGAGCATCGAGGCGCACATCTCGAAATTGAAGGCCGCCTACCCGCACGTGGCGGACAAAATCATTCCGGGCGGGATCGGCGGCGACCAGGAATACGAACGCATCGCGCGGCTCACCGTGGCGCAGGGCTCGACGATGTTCGAGCAGACGGGCGACGTGCTCGTCAACCTGGTGACGTTCCAGCGCGCCTGGCTGCGGCCGTGGGCGTTCTACGCCATCGACGACGTGGCTACGCGGAACGAGCTTCTGTCGCTCTATCCCGACGGCTGCTACGTGGCGTTTGCCGGCGAAACCTACTGCGAGAGCCGCAACGAGAATATGGACGACCACTGGCGCGTGCTCCACGCCATGCCTGGCGACGGCCAGGACCGGCCCGCGCTCGGCGAATCGCTGATTTCGGTGCAGGAGCGGCTGAACGACCTCGCGAACATCGCCATCGAGACGTACGAGTACGGCATCCCTTCCACGTTTGTGGACGCGGAGATCATCGATCTGGAAGCGCTCGAGGAGCAGACCAACTCGCCGGGCGCGATTTATCCGGTGCATCCGCGGCCGGGGCAGCCGGTGGGCGCGGGATTCTTCTCCACGCCGCAGGCCATGCTTTCGCCCGACCTGATGCGGCACATGGCGGACCTGTTCGGGCCCATCGCGCAGTTCCTGACCGGCGCGTTTCCCGCGCTGTTCGGCGGCGAGATGGAGAACCAGAAAACCGCGACGGGCTACGCGATGGCGCGCGACCAGGCCATGGGCCGGCTGGGACTGCCCTGGGGACGGATCCGGCGCTTTTACTCGGACCTGATGCTGCTGGCGCTTGAATGCTTCCGCCGCAACCGGGTGGAGGACTTGCAATTGCCGGTGGTGAGCTCCTCGGGCGATTGGTCCGCGGAAACGATTCACCTGGCCGACCTGGCCGGGCGCGTGCGCGTGTATCCCGAGGCCGACGAAAATTTCCCGGTGTCGTGGTCGCAGCAGAGGCAATCGCTCTTCCAGCTCCTGGGGCTGCTGGGCAACGATCCGACGTTCAAACAGGCCATGAGCGACCCCGAAAACATGGCCGTGCTGAAACGCCTGGTGGGACTGGACGATCTGGCGCTGCCCGGCGACGAGTCGCGCGTGAAGCAGTTCCGCGAAATCGAACGGCTGCTCACGGAACCACCCCAAATTTTCACCGATTCGCTCACCGGAGCGCTGCGGATCGAGCCCTCGATCCGCCCCGACGTGTTTGCCGACGATCACGCCGCGGAGCTGGCCACGTGCCGGCGCTGGATGTCGTCTGACGACGGGCAGCGCGCACGGCAGTCGAATCCGCAGGGATTTGCCAATGTGCGCGCGCACGCCATGGCGCATTACCGCGCGCTCGCGGCGCAGGCTGCGGGCGCGTCGCCGCTGCCACCGGCGATTCCAATCGTGCCCCCGGCAGCCGCGCGCAGCACGCCGCCGGCGCAACCTACGGCAGCAGGGGCATCCGCGGACACCGCGGCCCAGCCGCCTTCACCGGCGGAAACGCTGCAGTAGCGCTACAAAGGACTGATCGATTATGGCCACGCAAACCGTCACTGTATCGCGCGCGCCCGTGGGTGGCTCCTCTCGCTCGACCGGCACGCCCGCCGCGTCCGGCGCGGTGGATTACTCGCTGACCGATCTCGACCTGCTGGAGGCTCCCGGAGCGCCAGCCGACGAGGCGACGCGCGAGGAGCAGGATGCACGGAAGGGAAACGCCGAAGGCCAGAACGAGACTGCCGCCGCAAATCAGGAATCGGCCGCCTCGAGCGCCGACGAGCAGGCGCACGGGCCGACCCCGAAGGATCGGGGCCGTGCCACGGCGGAATTCGAGCCCGCCTTCGAGTTGCCCGAAATCGGCCCGAAGCTGCGCGAAATCTGCGAGCGCGACGCGGAATATCGCGAAGTGTTTCCGACCGTGGCCGAAGCGCGCGCCGTGCGTGAGATTTTTTCCACGCCGGACGCGGCGCGCGCCGCGGCCTCGGCGCAGGCAGAGCTGGCGCGGCTCGATCGCCTGGTGGAATCGCGCGATCCGCGAGCGCACGCGGAACTACTGGCTGGATTGCAGCGCCTTTCCCCGCAGGCATTCCGCGACCTGGCGCTGACGTTCGGCGAGCGCCTGGCCGCGCTCGATCCGGAGGCGCACCGCCAGGTGTCCGCGGCCATGGCGGCGCAGGCGCTGGCCGGAGAGCGCTGGCCGGAGCAGGTGTCGCTGCTTTCGCGCGCGGTGGAACAGCAGGACTGGCCCGCGGTGAAATTTCTGTCGGCGACGCTGGCCTCACAGATCGAACAGCTCCGCGGTCGAAACGCAAACGAATCGGCCCGGGTTGTAGGGGCATCGCGTCCCGAAGCTTCGGGACGGATTGCGCCCCTACGGGCACCGGTCGATTCGCAGCCGCGACCCACCGCGCCACCGCCGGGGGCGGCATACGTGGCGGCGAATCAGTTTCTGGAGACGGTCAACACCGGCGTGGAGCAGGCGGTGCATGCTTCGGTCGCGGGCAAAGTAGCCGAGCTGCTGCCGGATGCGCCCGAAGGCGCGCGGCAAAAAATCGCCGGAGAAATCTACCGCGAGCTGGACCAGACGCTGCGGCAGGATCCGGAGCTGCTGGAGCAGGTGCGCGACTCGGTGCGCGGCGCGCTTCAGGTGGGCGATTGGCGCGCGGCGCAGTCGGGACGGCCGCCAGCGGAGCGCGTGGCCCAGCTCATTACCGGCCGCGCGCGGGCCGCGCTGCCCGCGGTGGCCAAACGCGTGGTGGCCGACTGGACGGAGACGGTGCTGCGCTCGAGCCGCGAGCGGCGTTCGCGCCAGGCGGAATCCGCCAGCCGCGTGGAAGTGGGCCGCGGCGGCGCGCCCAATCCGGTGCCGCTCAAACCGCGCGGCGTGGACTACACGCGCATGACCGACGAAGAAATCCTCAATATGGACTGACCCCGCCGCCCTCGCTGACGCCGACGCCCGTAGGGGCACGACATGTCGTGCCCCTACAAGGACATCGCAGCAGCTAAACCTTTTACGAATATACGGAGGAACTACGAATGCCATCACTTGCCAACGCGCAGAGCGTTGCTCTGCAACTCGAGAAAGTCCGTCCCAAAGTGCCGGTGCTGTTTGAGCGCGACGACATTCTGCTCACGCTCATCCAGAAACGCGGCGATGTGGAAAAAGTGTCCAGCCGCAACATGCGCGTGCCTCTGCAGATCCGTCCGGGAGGCAAAGCGTCGCAGCACACCATGGACGGCGACGACCTGGGGCTGGGCAGCGGGTCCACCTACGACGTGGCCACGCTCACGCCCGTTTTCCAGACGTTCGCCGTGCAAATCAACAAGCTGGTGGAGTACGCCACCACCGGCAACGAACGCGCCGTCGAGAACGCCACGAAGCGCGAAGTGGCCAGCGGCATGAAGCAGTTCCGCTGGTTCCTCGACACGCTGCTGCAAACCAACGGCAACGGCGTGATCGGGAGCGTGGGCAGCTTCACGGGAACCACGTGGAACCTCGCCGTCCCTCCGGGCGCGGCGCTCTTCTACTACAACCAGGACGTGCAGGTGTACGACCCCACGCTGACCACGAACCGCGGGCTGGCCACGATCCAGGAAGTGGACCCGCTGAACAAACTCGTAGTGGTGAACGCGAACCCCACCGGGCTCTCGAACGGCGACCTGATCGTGCCCAACGGGCTTTCCGGCGTGCAGCCGGTGAGCGTATTCGGAATCAAGTATCACCACCTCGATTCCACCACCGGCACATGGCTCGGCCTTTCGCGCTCGACCTATCCGGAAGCCCTGCGCACTCCGCATTACGCCGCGGGCAACGCCGCTCTGGTTCCGGCCAACGTGCGGCTGGCCATCAACAAAATCCGCAAAGTTCTGGGCACCGACATCCTCCAGCGCGAAAAGCTGATCGCCTACATGGCGCCGGAGCAGGAGCACGCCTGGGAGCAACTGGGCGTGACGATTTCCGAAATCGTGCGCAACCAGGTGCCCAGCGACGCGGGCATGCCCGATCTGCTCTTCAACCAGCAGGTGGACAAGCGCATGGCCGGCGTGCCCATCAAGACCTCGATCCACGCCGATCCCACGCGCATCGACTTCATCGCGCTGGCCCGCTGGGGGCGCGCGGTGATGAAGGAAATCGATTTCTACGAAATCGGCGGCCAGACCGTCTTTCCGGTTTACGGCGCATCGGGCGGACTGGCTTCGTCCTATCTCTTCTATTTCACCACCGGCTTCCAGATCTGGATGGACGGGCCCCGTTACGGCGCCTACATCGACGGTCTGGCAATCCCGAACGGATACTGAGGATCCCGCGAGGGAACGCGCGAATCCGTTTTGTGGTGAGACAGAGCTGGAGCGCGCGTAGGGGCATCACCACGCCTGCCTGCCGGCGGCAGGTCGTAACCCTCCCTGGCCATTCGAAATCCAGGCGATCGGGTGTGCATGTCCCTACGGCGCCCTGGCGCGCGCCGCAGTGGTCGGCCCGGCCCGATGCTTCGGGAAGGGCCGCGTGCAATTCCTAAATGATTCAGGTTCTCCGCGAATCGAAGCGCGCGCCAGCCGATGTTGCGGACCGCATCACGCGCGCCGGCGGCGTAAACCTTTATGGCCGGCCCAATTTTCGCGTGGTGTGGGGCTGGTCGCGCCTCACCTGGATCGGCGGCAAATGGACGGACCGCGACGCGCACGGCAATATCGTCCGCGAGGCGGTGGAACTCCGCCGCGTGCCGAAATATCTGCCGCACGACCGCTGGCATCTGGAACGCTGGCTGCCGCCCGCGCTCTACGGCCCGCCGGAGCGCTGGTACGAGCAGACGGTCGAGATCGAGGACGGCGTGGCCATCCCCGCGCTCGGGCCCTATCCGCGCGAGGGCGAATACGAGCATTGCCTGACGCTCGAGGGACCGCGCGGCGAATTTCTTCCGCTTTCTGGCGCGGCCGCCGAATGGCTGATTCGCGCGATTGAATTCTCGCGCGCGATCCCGCCCGGCGAGCGCCGCCGCGCCGCGCTCGCTCGCGAGGCCAAAAAGGACGCCGACTACGAATCCTGGGTCTACGACCGGCTGGACGACGCCGTGCCGGCGTTCCACGCCCAGCCGTTTGTTGTGAGGCCCTAGCGCCGGCTCTGGGATCTTCGGCAGCGGGCTTTGCCGCCTCGTTGTAGGGCACGACATGTCGTGCCCCTACTTCCACGGCCGCATCCGCTGTATTGATTTTGCGAGCTCGGACCCGCGCCGATTTTGCGGCGTGTCTCCGTCCTTTTCACTTACTTCTTCTGCAGAGGTTCTCCATGACCGACCGCCGTGAATATCTCAATCGCGACGACTGGGCCGTCATCGC
>JASHRU010000161.1 GCA_030037225.1 Candidatus Acidiferrales bacterium
AGGACTCTCCAAGGCCCGCCGTCGCCGGGAAATTTCCGCTCCTCCGCCCTCCCGTTCCCCGCCCCGCTGGATTCGCCATGCCCATGCGCCGTCCCGACATCGTTCACGTTGACGTGGACGCCTTCTTCGCTTCCGTCGAACAGCTCCTCGACCCGCGTCTCCGTGGCCGTCCCGTTCTCGTCGGCCGCGGCTGCGTCGCTTCCGCCAGCTACGAAGCCAAATCCCGCGGCGTGCGCACCGCCATGTCCATCCGCGATGCCCGCCGCATCTGTCCCGACGCCGTTCTCGTCCCCGGCCGCTACGAAAATTACGCCGACTACGCCGCACGCATCCGCCGCGTCCTCGACGATTTCGCGCCCGCCGTCGAAACCGCCGCGCTCGACGATTTCTATCTCGATTTCGCCGGCACCGAGCGGCTCTATCCCAATCTCACTCTCACGCTCCGCCGCATTCCGGAGCGCATTCTGGACGCAACCGGCTTGGGAACCTCTCTCGGCGCCGGCACAACCAAGCTCGTCGCCGCCATCGCCTCGCGCCTTCGCCGCCCTCGCGGTTTTCTCATCGTCCCGCCGGGCATCGAGGAGGAATTTCTCGCTCCCCTCGAAATCGAAAAGCTCCACGGCATCGGCCACGCCCACGCCTCGACGCTCCGCGACCGCGGCATCCAGACCATCGGCCAGCTCCGCCGTCTTCCGGCCGAAGCGCTCGTCGCCGCGTTCGGCGACGTCGTCGGCCATCAGCTCTACGACCGCGCTCGCGGCCTCGACCCGCGTCCCGTGGCCGAACCCGCCGCGCCCAAATCCATCTCCCGCGAAACCACCATCGAGGGCGGCACCATCGATCCCGCATTTCTCCGTGCGCTCCTCGAATATCTCGCCGAACGCGTCGGCTCCACGCTTCGCGCCGCGGGTCGCGCCGCGCACACCATCACCCTCCGCCTCCGCTACATGGATTCGTTTTCCGCGGCGCGCTCCGCTCCTCTCGCGCCGCCCACCAACGACGACAAACTCCTGCTCGAATCCGCACGCGAACTCCTCGCCGCGCTCTATACGCGCCGCGTGGCCGTGCGCTTCCTCGGCATCGGCGTCACCAACCTCGCCGCCGACCGCCGCCAGAACGATCTCTTCGACGCCCGTTCCAATCGCCGCTGGTATTTGAACCAGGGTGTGGACGGCGTCCGCCGCCGTTACGGCTGGAACGCCGTCTTCTACGGTCAGGGGCTCGAGTTGCGCGAGCACTACGCCACCAAACCCGAAGGCCTCGTGCTCTCCACCCCCTGCCTCTCCCGCTAGCAATCGCGGTTTTACCGTTTTTCGTCCCGAGGCTTCGGGATTCGATGTTCATCCATCTTCACTGCCACAGCCACTATTCCTTCCTCGACGCCGTTCCCTCGCCCGAGGAACTGGTGGACGCTGCCGTCACCGCCGGTGCGCCCGCCGTCGCGCTCACCGACACCAACGGCCTCTACGCCGCTCTGCCCTTCTATCAGGCTGCCCGCGCCGCCCGAATCAAACCCATCCTCGGCGCACTGCTCGATGTAGAAAACGATTTTCGTCTTTTACTTTTGGCCGAAGGCCTCGCCGGCTACTCCAACCTCTCCCGCCTCGTCACTCTCCGCCATCTCGAAGACCGCCCCATCCGCCTCGACGAGCTCGCCACTCACCGCGACGGCCTCATCGCCCTCTACGCCCCCAATGTTCCCCGTGGGGGCACGACATGTCGTGCCCCAATCACCGATGACGATCGAATCGCAGCGCTAACCGGCCTTTTCCCTTCCTCTCTCTATCTCGAAGCCTGGAATTTCCCAGTAGCACAGGCATTCCTGCCTGTGCGCCTTTCCAATCAAAACGCCGCCGCGCCTCCCGCTCCCGTTTCCAACCTCCGCTCCGTCCTCCGCCTCTCCCGCCGTTTCTCTCTTCCCTTCGTCGCCACCAACAACGTCCACTTCCTCCGCCCCGAAGACCATCTCCATCACCGCGTCCTCAACTCCATCCGCACCGGCTCTCTCGTCTCTCAAATCGCTCCTCCCGACATTGTTTCCCCCGCCGCCTGGTTCAAATCCGGCAGCGAAATGCGTCTCGCCTTCCCCGACCATCCCGAAGCCCTCGCCGCCACGCTCGAAATCGCCGAACGCATCAACCTCGAGATCCCTCTCGGCCGCACGATTTTTCCCGAATTTCCCGTCCCCGAAGGCGAAACGCCCTTCTCTTATCTCTGGAAGCTCTGCTTTGAAGGCGCCCGCCGCCGCTACCAGCCCCTCCGTCCCGAAGTTCTTGCCCGCCTCACTCACGAGCTCGAAGTCATCGACCGCCTCAAGCTCGCTCCCTTTTTTCTTCTTGTCTGGGACATCGTGGAAGAGGCTCGCCGCCGCGGCATTCCCGCCGTCGCGCGCGGCTCCGCGGCCAGCTCCATCGTCACCTACTGCCTGGGAATTTCCCGCGCCTGCCCGCTCCGCTGGGGACTCTACTTCGAGCGCTTCCTCAACGAAGAGCGCGGCGACATCCCCGATATCGACCTCGACATTTGCGGCGCGCTCCGCGACGACCTGCTCGACTACGTTTACAAACGCTGGGGCCGCGAGCACGTCGCCATGATCTCGAGTTTCATCACCATGCAGGCCCGCATGGCCGTTCGCGAAGTCGCCAAAGTCTTCGGCGTCTCCCCCGGCGAGGTCAATCAGTTCACCCGCCGCCTCCCGCACCGTCCCGTGCGCGAAATCCGCCAGGCCATCCGCACCCTGCCCGAATGCCGCGATCTGCCCGTCGCCGAAGATCCCTGGAAAACCATCCTCGAAGTCGCCGAGCGTCTCGACAATTTCCCCCGCCATCTCGGCATCCATCCCTGCGGCACCGTCATCGCCGCGCGCCCGCTCACCGAGCTCGTCCCGCTCGAAGTCGCCACCAAAGGCATCGTCGTCACGCAATACGACATGAACTCCATCGAAGCCCTCGGCCTCATCAAAATGGATCTGCTCGGCCAGCGCGGCCTCACCGCCGTCCGCCTCGCCCTCGACAATATCGAACGCTCCACCGGCTATCGTCCCGATTTCGACGCGATCTCCGAAGACGATCCCGCCACGCGCGCCATCGTCTCTACCGGACGCACCATGGGCATCTTCCAGATCGAATCCCCCGGCCTGCGCAGCCTCCTCCGCACCCTGCGCGCAAAAACTCTCGAAGATGTTTGCCTCGCCCTCGCTCTCATCCGCCCCGGCGCTTCCGACTATGGCTCCAAGGAAACCTTTCTCCGCCGCCTCCGCCGCCAGGAGCCCGTCCGCTACCCCGATCCGCGCCTCGAACCCATCCTGCGCGAGTCGCTCGGCGTCTGCGTCTATCAGGAGCAGGTCATGCAGATTGCCCAGACGGCCGGCGGCCTCTCCCTCGCCGAAGCCGATCTCGTCCGCCGCGCCAAAGTTAAATGGAAGGATTCGCGCGAACGCGAAAAACTCCACGCCAAATTCCTCAAAACCGCCGAACGCATGGGCCTCGACTCCGCCCGCCGCGACGAAACCTGGGCCATGGTCGAAAAATTCGCCGGCTTCGGCTTCTGCAAGGCCCACGCCGCCACCTACGCGGAAATTTCCTGGCGCATTGCCTGGCTCAAGGCCCACTATCCCGCCGAATATCTCGCCGCCATGTGCAGTGCCGGCGCCGGCTTCTATCACGTTTCCGCCTACGTCGAAGAAGCCAAGCGCTGGACCCACGACGGCCACTCCGGCATCGAAGTCCGTCTCCCCTCCGTCAACCACTCCCGCCTCGAATATTTCTGTGAGTTCACCGCGCTCCGCTCTGCACCGCATGGTGCAGGGCCGGCGTCTTCTTCCTCCCGGGCCATCCGCATCGGCCTCATGCAAATCCGCGGTCTCCGTGCGGAAACCATCTCCACCATCCTCCGCGAACGCGACACCCGCGGCCCCTTCCTCTCCCTGGAAGATTTTCTTTCCCGCGTTCCCACCGACCGCGACGAAATCGAAACCCTCATCAAATGCGGCGCCTTCGACGAAGTTGACGCATCCGGCCAGGATGCGCGCTTTATGCGTCCCGACCGCCTCGGGACGTCATCCTCCGCCCTGCACCGCATGGTGCAGGGCCCATCTCGTCCCGAACTCCTCTGGCACCTGAATCTCTTCCCTACCCTCGCATCGCCTTCCGCGCCTTCTTCCTCCCTATTTCCCGACTCCGCTCCTCCCCCTCCCGCCCCGCTCCCTCTTCCCCTCCCCAACTACACTCCCGAACTCCGCCTTCGCTACGAGCAGGAACTTCTCGAAGTCTGCGTCTCCGGCCATCCGCTCGATCTCGTCCCTCGCAACGGCGAATCCTGGAGCAACGAACTCATTCCTAGCCCGCGCAATAACAACCGCCGCTTCACTCTGCTCGGCTGGCTCATCACCTTTCGCCACGTCGGCACCAAGGATTTTCGCAACATGATGTTCTGCACGTTCGAGGACCAGCGCGGCACGTTCGAGGCAGTTTTATTTCCGGAAGCGTACGAGCGCTACGGCGCTCTGGTGTTTGAGACGCGCACGATGCGCGTTTCCGGCCGTATCGAGCAGGAGGGTCAACTCAACTGCGACAAACTCGAACCGGTCAAGCCGTAGGGGGGCTGCTTGCCGCGCCCTTCCGTCACACGGAGTGCGGTGGTCCGATTTCTGGCCTCCGGTGGAGTCCATCGGACTCCCGAAACCGGAGCTAGACGGCGCTTTTCTTCGGCGAGGCTTGCCTCGCCGTCCGTTCCGCTTCGACCTTCAATTCTTCCCTAGAATTTCGTCATCTCCGTGAAATGAAAATCTCTCACCTTCATCGCCGGCACCACCATATCGAACGCCTCTTCTCCCGACGCCCGTACCGCCGGCCCCATCTCTTCCACCTTCGAGAGCATTTCTAGGACGCTCTCGTTGAACCGCATATTCTTCAGTCCCGCCGCGATCTTCCCGCCTTCCACCAGAAACGTTCCGTCGCGCGTCATTCCCGTCAGCACTTTTTCGTACGGGTCCACTTCGCGCACATACCACACGCGCGTCAGCAGCACGCCGCGCTCCGTCGAAGCAATCATCTTCTCGAGCGACGATTCCCCGCCCTCCATCACCAGGTTCAACGGCGCTTCGCCCCATTCGTTCGGCAGCGGCAGCCCGTGTCCCGTCGGCTTCGCCTTCATCTTTTTCGCCGTCGCCCGCGAATACACCAACCGTTTGGGCACTCCAGACTCCACCAGCCTCACGCGCTCCCTGGGAACTCCCTCGCCGTCGAACGGCGCTCCGCTCTGCAGCGGATGGTACACGTCGTCCCACATCTCGATATTTTTCCCAAACACCGATTTATGTAACCGGTTGTTGAAGCAGGAGCGATTGTCGCCCACCGCTGTCCCGGCAAAGTCGTAGAACAGAAAGCCCGCCAAATCCAGCACTGCCGCCGGTTCCAGGATCACCGTCATCCGTCCTGGAGTAATCTCGCGCGGTTGCCGCGACCGTTCCGCCTTTTCCATTGCACGCCGCGCCAGCACCTCCGGCTCGATCCCGCGCACGTCCGTCGAAGTCGCTTTCGCCCAGCCCGACGAGTCCCCATCCATCGCCGTAATCGAAAACTGCGCCCGCGTCTGCGCGTGATACGCAAACACGCCCCGCGAATTCGCAACCGCCATGGCGTGCGCGCCCGTCGAGAAAACACCCGCGGCCGTATGTTTCCCTCGTTGTGCTTCCTTGCACAAAGCCGCCACAACTCGCGCCCGGTCTGCGGGCGTGGCCGCCGCTGTGGACTCGAAATATCTCTCGATTTGCTTCGCCGCGCCGTGTCCCGCCGGCCCAGCCATCGGCAGCAGGCCCGGATTCTTCGGCTGGTGTCGCGCCAGCTCCACCGCCGCCGCCGTCGCCCGCCTGAGCGACTCGTCGTCGCTCTTGTTCGTCGTCGCTCGCGCCGTCCGCCCGTCCACCACCGCGCGCACGGAAATATCCAGCCGCTCCTCCGCCACATTCTGGTGAATCGTATTGTTCGCGAATCGCGTCAGCGCGTCCGACTCCGCCTCGATCGTCACCTCCGTCTCGTCCGCCTCGCTCAGCCGCAGTATGCGCTCCGCAATCCGCCGCAGCTCCCCCTGCGATGGGACCATATCTCCGGCCGCGCTTTCAGCGGCCCGTCGTGCCCTCCGCATTGTTCCGCGCGTCTTCATTTCGCAAACGCCGCCCCAATCTTCACATTCCGGAACCGCGCCGGCGACGCGCCATGCCCCGTTCCCATCACTTGCTGCGGCTGCCCTTTCCCGCAATTCGGCGTGCCCCACAATTTCCACTCCTCCGGCCCGCAAATCGCGTCACACGAATTCCAAAACTCCGTCGTAATCCCGCTATAGCTCGGATTCTTGAGCATCCGCACTTTCTTTCCGCCCTTGATCTCCCATGCAATCTCCGTCGAAAACTGAAAGTGATACCGGTGATCGTCAATCGACCACGACCGGTTCGTCTCCATCCAGATTCCGTCATCGGTCGACGCTACCAGGTCCGCGCTCGTTCCCTTTCCCGGCAGCAGGCTCACGTTTGTCATCCGGATCATCGGCAGCCGGTTCCAGCTTTCCCCCCTCACCGTCCCGCCCGACTGCTTTTCTCCTATCAGCGCCGCCGTCTCCCGGCTCGAGAGATAGCCCGTGAAGAGTCCGTTCGTGATGATCGGCGTGCATTTGGCCGGCACGCCCTCGTCGTCGTAACCGAAGGTCCCCAGCCCAGGTCCGTGCGCGAGGCGCGCATCCGCCACGACGTTCACAATTTCCGAGCCGTATCGAAGCGTGCGCAGTTTTTCGAGCGTCAGAAAACTCATCCCCGCGTAATTCGCCTCCATCCCCAGCACGCGGTCCAGTTCAATCGGATGCCCCACCGATTCATGAATCTGCAATCCTAGTTGCCCGCTCTCCAGCAGCAGCGTCCGCGTCCCCTCCGGACATTGCGCCGCGCTGTGCAATGCTACCGCCTCCTCCGCCACCCGCGGCGCGTGACCCGCCAGGTCGAACGACTCCACCAGTTCGTAGCCCTGAAGCGTATGCTGTCCGCCGAAGCTGTTCGGATACGACCGCTTCTGAATTTCGTCCCCCGCAAAGCTCGTCGCCACGATTCCGGCGCCCGACTGCATCTTCACCTGATGGATCCGCGAGCCTTCCGTGGAAACGTAAAACTGCTCGATCCGCCGGAACGCCATCGACGTTTCCGCCAGCGTCACCCCTTTCACGCGCCGCATCGCTCCGTCCGCCGCCAGCAGCAGGTCGAGTTGTTGCTCCACCGGAATGCGGAACGGATCCTTGATGTAGGGGTTTTGCCAGGTATCCACCACGGGCGCTTCCGGAGCGAGCACCACGTCCTTCAATTTCGCAAGTGCCGAGGCCTTCGCGATGGCCACCGCCCGCGCCGCGCATGCGGAAACGCCTTCGCGCGTCAGCCGGTCCGTCGAGGCAAATCCCCACGCCCCCGCCGCAATCACCCGGATACCCAGTCCGAGCGATTCCGCCTCGTTCAGCGTCCCCACCTCTCCATTTTTTGTGGATAGCTCGCGGGCGCGAATATCCATCACCCGTGCATCGGCGTAAGTTGCGCCCCGGCGCCTCGCTGTCTCAATTGCAGTGGTGGCGATGTCAAACATATGCCCTCGACCGGGCGCCGCATTCTATCTCACTGCTAACAGGTTCGCCGGCCCAAACGAGCGAACGACTGCAAACACATCACGTCGTTGTGCAACTGAACTGTGCGTTTCGTCGCGGCCCCGAGAGGCACTCTCGTTTTTCGGTTTTCGGTTTTCGGTTTTCGAATCTCGGTCTCTTCAGGTGCCTTCCTGCCACGATGCCAGGTAATGTTCCTGCTCGGTGGTGAGCTTGTCGATCTGCACGCCCATGGACTCGAGTTTCAGCCGAGCAATCTGCTTGTCCAGATGCTCGGGCACGGAATACACCGTCGGCTTCATTTCCTTGTGATGCTGCGCCATGTACTCCGCGGAGAGCGCTTGATTCGCGAAGCTCATGTCCATCACCGAAGCGGGATGTCCTTCCGCCGTCGCCAGGTTCACCAGCCGACCCTCGCCCAGCACAAAAATCTTCCGTCCGTCCTTCAATTGGAATTCATCCACCAGCGGCCGCGCCTCGCGCTTTGCCGTGGAGAGCTTCTCGAGCGCCGGCAAATCAATCTCCACGTTGAAGTGTCCCGAGTTGGCGAGCACCGCGCCGTCTTTCATCACCTGGAAATGCTCGCTGACCAGCACGCTCTTGTTGCCCGTCACGGTCACGAACACGTCGCCCAGCTTGGCCGCCTCGCGCATCGGCATCACACGGAACCCGTCCATCGTCGCCTCGAGCGCGCGCGTCGGATCCACTTCCGTCACGATTACGTCCGCGCCCAGCCCTTTCGCCCGCATGGCCACTCCGCGCCCGCACCAGCCGTAGCCGGAAACCACCAGCTTCAGTCCCGCCAGCAGCAGGTTTGTCGCCCGCAAAATTCCATCGATCGTGGACTGTCCCGTCCCATAGCGGTTGTCGAAGAAATGCTTGGTCATCGCGTCGTTCACCGCAATAACAGGAAACTTCAGTGTCCCGTCCTTGGCCATCGCGCGAAGCCGGATCACGCCGGTCGTCGTCTCTTCCGTCCCTCCGATCACGCCGGGGAGCAGGTCCGTGCGCTTGGTCAGCAGCGTGGTCACCAGGTCCGCTCCATCGTCCATCGTCATGTGCGGCTTGTGGTCCAGCGCCGCGGCGATGTGCGAATAGTACGTGGCGTTGTCTTCGCCCTTGATTGCGTAGGTGGGAATCCCGGAATCCTTCACCAACGAGGCAGCGACTTCATCCTGCGTCGAGAGCGGATTCGACCCGCACACGACCACGTCCGCGCCCCCATCGCGCAGCGTAATCGCCAGGTTTGCCGTTTCGCTGGTCACGTGCAGACAGGCGGAAAGCCTCAGCCCCTTGAGCGGTTGTTCCTTGATGAACCGCTTGCGGATCAGTTGCAGCACCGGCATCTGCTGGTTGGCCCATTCGATCTTGCGCTTGCCGCGCTCGGCCAGGGCAAGGTCTTTCACATCGCCGGTCAGGCGTTCTGTCGTGCTCACACGAGTCTCCTTCTAAATTGATTTTGCTGCGATGAAAAAACTCTGCGCGAGCTAGCGGCGCGCCGCCACCTCGGCCTGACTCTGCCCGGCCGCCTGCCGTAGCGCCTCGGCCTTTCCCGTTTGCTCCCAGGTGAATCCCGGCTCCCTGCGCCCAAAGTGGCCGTAAGCGGCCGTCGCGCGATACAGCGGACGGCGAAGGTTCAACGCTTCAATAATGCCCTTTGGAGTGAGCGCAAAATTCTCGCGGATGATCACAGTCAGCTTTTCATCCGGCACAATTCCGGTTCCGAAAGTATCGGCCATCACGGAAACCGGCTCCGCAACCCCGATGGCGTAAGCGAGCTGGACTTCCACCTTGCGAGCCAGCCCCGCGGCCACCAGGTTTTTCGCGATGAAGCGCGCCATGTAGCAAGCGGACCGGTCCACTTTGGTGGGATCTTTGCCGCTGAATGCGCCGCCGCCGTGCCGGCTGTAACCGCCGTACGTGTCCACGATGATCTTGCGTCCGGTCAACCCGGCATCGCCCATGGGCCCGCCGGTAACGAAGCGTCCCGTCGGATTGATATGAATCTTCGTCCGCGAGTCGAGCATCCCATCCGGAATTACCGGCCGGATCACATGCTCTGTAATGCCCTTTTGCAGTTCGGAGTTCGACACACTGTCGCTGTGCTGCGAGGAGACGACCACGCAGTCCACGCGGGCGGGCCGTCCATCGCGGTACTCCACGGTCACCTGGGATTTACCGTCGGGCCGAAGGTAAGGCAGCGTGCCGTTCTTGCGCATCTCCGAGAGCACGCGACACAGCCGGTGCGCCAGAGTGATCGGGAGGGGCATCAGCTCTTCCGTCTCGTCGCACGCGAACCCGAGCATCAGGCCCTGGTCGCCCGCGCCGCCCGTATCCACGCCCATGGCAATGTCCGGCGACTGCTGTTTCACCGAGCAGATGACGGCGCAGGTCTCCGAGTCGAAGCCGTGGTCCGAGTGCCGGTAGCCGATCTCGTGCACAACCTTGCGCACGAGATCGCTATAGTCCAGCTTCGCCGCCGTAGTGATTTCTCCGGCCACCACCACCAAACCTGTCGTTAGCAGCGTCTCGCAGGCCACGCGCCCTCTGGGGTCTTCCGCCATCACGGCGTCCAGGACGGCGTCCGAGATTTGATCCGCCATCTTGTCGGGATGGCCTTCCGTTACAGACTCCGAAGTGAATAGAAAATTGCGTTCTTTGGAACTCAAATCGCTCTCCTGTGAGGAATCAATCAGGGGATTCCTGCTTGTAGGTGACTCCATTTCAGGCTAACAAACGCCGCCCGGGGAGTCAACGCGTTCGGCGCAACGGGTTGCCTCGACAATCGAATGGCCATTTGGGCGGGTCCAACGGCGCTCCACTACGGCACTACGGCTCTTCCGCTTCCACCTCCACCGGTTCCGCAAATCCGGTCCTCCGGGCCAGCAAGTAGGCGCGGATGAACCCGTCAATGTCTCCATCCAGCACCCGGTTCACGTCTCCCGTCTCCACGCGCGTCCGCAGATCCTTCACCATCCGGTACGGCTGCAGGACATAGGAGCGGATCTGGCTCCCAAACCGGATCCCGCGCTTCTGCTCGTTCAGTTTGTTGGTCTCTTCCTGCCGCTTTTCGATTTCCACCTCGTAGAGTTTCGAGCGCAGCAGCT
>JASHRU010000162.1 GCA_030037225.1 Candidatus Acidiferrales bacterium
GCAGCTCCGCCGGCCGCGGTGGAACCGCCACCTCCTCCACCGCTTGTGGAGGAGCCCGTGGCCGAGGTGGCGCGTGGTCCGATGGTTCCACCTGAGGTTGAACCTGAGCCAGCGCCGGTGCATGAACCTGCTCCTGCGGGGCGGGATGGAGGCCCGCTGGTGCCTGCCGAGCCAGCAATCGTTGAGCCACCGGCAGCTGCGCCGGAACCGGCTGTGGCGGCCGCGGCCTCCGCAATTGCGTTCCGCGTAGAAGACCTGCCACCGGAGCAGCAGGAGTTGCACCGGCGTGCGAACCGCCATGCAAAAGTTTCCATGCAGGATATCTACCTGCTGCGGCCGAAAGACGTGAAGCTGGCGCGGGAGAACAAGGATATTTGCGTCCGCCTGCGCGGCGATATTGAGAAGGCGCGGAAGGAGTATGTGCGGCGCTTCGGACCGATTCTCGAACACCCGGTGGACTACTTTTATCACTGGATGGTCGAAGTTCTGGCGGAAGGGAAACCGGAAACACTCGGTGAGTATCCCTACCCCTCCGCCGCAACACGCCGCTGATGCGGCTGGCCTCACGCCGGTGAAAGACTGCGCGACCGTTTCTCCTCCTCGGTGCGGCCCGTGTGCGCGGAGACACGTGGCCGTAAACCTGTTGTGTCTGTGCCTGTTGATTCCTTGCGAGCTGGCGGGCGCGGGCGCGCAGAGCTCCGGGACGGGGTTGGGCACGGCAGGCGACGAGCTGGCCACACTCTCGCGGGCGCTGCAGGAACACGATACGCCCGCGAATTTCGAACGATTGGCAGAATTCGCGCGCGCGCATGAAAACGATCCGGCGGGTCCTCTGGCGGCGCTCGCGCTCGGCTATCGCGACTACACTCGCAATCGCGCCGCAGAGGCAGCGGCATGGTTCAGCCAGGCACAGCAGGGAACGCTGCTGGCGGACTACGTCGTCTATTGGGAAGCGCAGAACGCGCGTGGCGAGCATCGCAACGCAGCAGCGCTGGATCTGCTGGAGCGGTTGGTGCGCGACCATCCTTCGAGCCCCATTCTGCCGCAGGCGCTCGAGGCGCTGGCAGGGATTGCGCTGGACGAGGGGGACGCGCGGCGCGCCCGTTCTGCGTTGGAAAGCTACGAGAAAACGCCGGAGCACCCGGGGCTGTTGCTATTGCGGGCGCGCGCCCGGGAGATGGATCGTGCCGCGGCGCTCGCCGCGGCCGACTACGTGGCCGTCTATTACCGCTTCCCACTGGCGGCGGAAGCGAAGCGGGCCGGGGAGCGGCTCGATTCTCTGCGGCATGAGCTGCGCTCGGAGTTTCCCGAGATCACGCCGGAGATGCGGTTCGCGCGAGCGGCCGCGTTCTACGACGCGCACCAGTGGAGACAGGCGCGGGCGGAATACCAGTCCATTGCGAGGCTCATGACGGGCGCCGACCGCGAGCGCGCGCTGCTGCGCGCCGCGGCGAGCACCGTGGGCCCGCGCGGCGGGCCGGGGCCGCTCGAGCAACTGCGCCTGTCGGATGCGGAGCTGGACGCGGAGCGGTATTCGCTGCTCGCCGAGGTGTACCACCGGAAGAAGAAAACAGAAGCGATGGAGCGGGCCGCCGAGTCTGCCGTGACGCGTGCGCCGCACAGCAACGGCGCCGCCGCTGCGCTATTCGAAGTGGGGAATTATTATTGGTCGCGTCTGGATCGCGACACCGCTGCGGGCTACTACAAACGCTCGCTCGAAGCGAGCGCCACGAGTCCGGTGGCCGAGACCGCAATGTGGCGGCTGGCCTGGACCGCATATCTCATTCGCGAGCCGAACGCCGCGACCCTGTTCGAGGAGCACGTGCGCCAATTTCCCGCTTCCGCGTATTTGCCGGAGGCTGTTTATTGGCTCGGGCGCTTGGCCGAGCGCTCCGGAGATTCCTCGCGGGCGCGCGCATTCTTTCTGAAGGACGCGGGCCGATTCCCGCAGACCTACTGGGGGAGCCAGGCGCGAGCACGGCTGCAGGCCATCGGGCCGGGTAGCTCGGCTCCGGCAGAAGAGATTCCGGTGCTCGCACTCGTGACGCCCCCGAAGCCGCTCCCCGAACTTTCTGCACCGCTGCCGGCTGCTGCGGCGGCTCGCGACGCACGCGCCCGCGCGCTGGCCGCAATCGGCTTCGATGCTTCGGCAGATTTGGAATGGCGCCAAGGCTATGCCGAGACAGGCAGCGCGGCGCTGCTCGTTTCGCTGGCGCAGGCAGCGCTCGCCGATGGGCGGTATGCCCTGTCCATCGTCACGATTCGCCAGGCGATTCCACAACTCGAGGCCAGGCGCTGGGAGGAATTGCCGGTCGAGGTGTGGGCCGCAGCGTTTCCGTTGCCGTACGCATCGCAGATTCGCAGCGCGGCGGCCAGCCAGGGCGTGGACCCCATGCTGGTCGCCGGTCTGATACGGCAGGAGTCGGCGTTTCAACCCCGTTCGGTCTCGCGGGCCAAGGCCATCGGACTGATGCAGGTGCTGCCCGGCACGGGCAAACGGCTGGCTCGCGAACTGCGCATTCCATACAGCCGGTCGAAACTCTTCGAGCCGGACTATAATCTCCGCCTGGGCACGCGATATCTGGCCGATCTCGTAGCGATGTTCGGGAGCGAGGAGCCCGCGCTCGCTGCGTACGACGCGGGCGAGGACCGCATCGCCGGATGGCAGGCGGAACGGAAGTACGACGAAATGGCGGAATTCATCGAGTCCATTCCCATCACGGAGACGCGCGAGTACGTGCAGATCGTATCCCGCAACGCGTCCATCTACCGCCGGCTGGGCAGCGGGCAACAATGAGCCACTCGGCGACAAGCCGCGCGCGAGTATCGGAGAAGGCGGGACGATTTACCGAGTCGGTGATCCGCGAAATGACGCGGCTTGCGCTCTTGCATGGTGCCGTCAACCTTTCGCAAGGGTTTCCGGACTTTCCCGCGCCCGCGGAGCTGAAGAAGCCGCGCGCCAGGCCATCGCCGCGGATATCAACCAGTACGCTATCACCTGGGGGGCGCGAGATTTGCGGGAGGCCATCGCGGAACAGTTTGCCGCGCGCCACGGCGTGCCTGTGGATCCGGAGCGCGACCTGACCGTTTGTTGCGGTTCGACCGAGGCCATGATTTCTACCATGCTTGCCGTAGTTGATCCCGGCGACGAGGTGGTGATTTTCGAACCGTACTACGAGAACTATGGGCCGGACGCGATCCTGTCGGGCGCGCGCCCGCGTTTCGTCCGGCTAAGGCCGGAGCAGGGTTCGACGGCGAACCAACCTGCGATGTGGAGTTTCGATGCTCGGGAACTTGCCGCGGCGTTCGGTCCACACACGCGCGCCATCATCGTGAACACGCCGAACAATCCCACGGGGAAAGTGTTCACCCGCGAGGAGCTCGAATTCATCCGCGACCTGTGCGTGAAATGGAACGCGCTGGCAATCACGGACGAAATTTACGAGCACATTCTCTATGACGGAGCGAAGCACGTGGCTCTGGCATCGCTCGCGGGCATGCGGGAAAGGACGATCACGATCAACGGCCTGTCGAAAACGTACAGCGTGACGGGCTGGAGGGTGGGCTGGGCGATTGCTCCCGAGGATCTTGCCGGAGCTATCCGCAAGGTGCACGATTTTCTCACTGTGGGCGCGGCGGCGCCGCTGCAAGCTGCCGGGGCGATGGCTCTGCGCCTGCTGCCGGCCTACTATGAGCGGCTCGCCACGAGCTACCGCGAGCGGCGCGACTTTGCGCTGAACTTCCTGGAGCGCACGGGGTTCCGCTGCTTCCGTCCGGCGGGCGCGTACTACATCATGACGGACATTTCCGGCTTTCCCTTTGCGGACGACCTCGCGTGCTCGCGATTTCTCGTGGAGAAAGTGGGCGTGGCGGTCGTACCCGGGTCGAGTTTTTACCAGAATCCGGCGGATGGCGCGCGGCAGGTGCGCTTTGCGTTTTGCAAGACGCGGGAAACGCTGGAAGCGGCTGCAGCCAGATTGGGCGGAATGGCGGAAAAGCTTTCCTCACGCTGAGCCGGCGGCCTGCGCCGCTGTGCTACAATCCGCGATTCACGGAGGTTGTGACGAGCGATGGCACTTTACCTGGTCCCTGCGGGGACGCGCGCGACGGCAAACGGCAACGGCGAGCGCTTCGATATCACCTCCAATAAGTCGCGTACTTTCCTCTGCACACTCGAAATCACGGCGCAAATCGAGCAGGAATCGATCGACGTTTCCGTTCAGGTGTCCGACGACGGGGAGAACTGGGGCACAAAACCATTTCTGATGCTTCCGCAGCAGTTCTACCGTGGACACACTCGATTGCTCCTGGATCTGACCATGCGTCCTGAGGTGCGATACATCCGCGCGCATTGGGAAGTGAGCCGGTGGGGCCGCGTGGCACCCACGCCGATGTTCGAGTTTTCGCTGATTCTCGAAGAAGTGCCCGCCAGCCTGCCGCTCGCAGCCCGCAGTTGAAGCAGATGGGCGATCGCGCCCGGCCCATCACACCCCGAAAGAGTCTGAAGTGTATATGGGGTAGGAAGCTGACGGTCGGTTGCCCTTTGGTGGTGCTTCCTACCCCGCGAGTGGTCTTTGCTAGTTTGGACGCAGGGCCGCGGGAAAAGGTTTCCCTCCAGATTTGAGAATCGCGACTGAGGCGAGCGGCCGCCGCACACTGGCTCGGCAGACGCGTCGGGTCACGATTGGCATCGACGTCTTGCATTCAAGCGATTCGGGACTACAATGCGGCAGGTTTAGAAGCGGTCTTCGCGGCGGATGAGTGCACGGCAGATCTGCGCCGGAGCGCGGGCGAGTGGAGCGCGGCCACCGGAACATCCAAAACCTTGAGGTGGGTTCCCTATGGCCATCGCGGAAAATTTCGAGACAAAGACATACCGCAAGGTGGACTTGCGCCTCCTGTGGTTCCTGTTCCTTTGCTACATCATGGCCTACCTCGACCGCGTAAACGTCGGGTTCGCAAAACTGCAGATGCTCAAGGATCTTTCCTTGAGCGACGCCGCATTCGCCACCGGAGCCGGTATCTTCTTCATCGGCTATTTCTTTTTCGAGGTGCCAAGCAACGTTTTGCTCAAGAAGTTCGGGGCGCGAATGTGGATCGCCCGGATCATGATTTCCTGGGGGATTATTTCGTCCTGCATGATCTTTGTAAAAGGCGAATGGTCCTTCTACGGCTTGCGTTTCCTGCTCGGGCTGGCCGAGGCCGGATTCTTCCCCGGCATCATTTACTATCTGACGTTGTGGTATCCCTCGAAATTGCGCTCCGTGCGCACGGCCTGGTTTGTTTCTGCCATCGCTGTGTCGGGAGTCATCGGCAACCCCGTCTCGGGGTGGATCATGGACAAGCTCTCCGGCGCGGGCAATCTGGAGGGATGGCAATGGTTGTTCCTTGCGGAGGGGATTCCGTCCCTGATCGTCGGCTTCTGGGTGATTTTCTATCTTGACAGCAGCATCGCCGAGGCCAAGTGGCTCACGGGTGAGGAAAAAGCGCTGCTCGAGAACAATCTGCAGGCCGAGGACAAGCACAAGACCGAACACAAGCTGAGCGATGCGTTTGCCAGTGGAAAGGTCTGGGTGCTGTGCGCCATTTACTTCACCTTGATGATCGGGCTTTACGGCATCGCCTTCTGGCTGCCCACGATTGTCAAGGCCTTCGGGGTAAAAGGCTATTTCGACGTGGGGTTGATCACCGCAATCCCTTACGCCGTGGCTGTGGTCGGCATGATGATCCTGAGCCATCACTCCGACCAGACCGGCGAGCGCCGGCTGCACTACGTGGCCAATGTAACCGCCGGAGCGGCCGGACTGGTGTTGAGCGGCGTCTATGCTTCCAATGCGGTTTTAGCCATTGCCTTCCTCTCCATCGGCACTCTGGGCGTGATTGGTTCCATGCCTCTGTTCTGGCCGCTCCCCTCCGCCTTTCTTGCCGGGACAGCGGCCGCGGCCGGAATCGGAATCGTGAACTCGGTGGGCAATCTTGGCGGTTACGTGGGCCCGAATATTCCCATCTGGGTGAAGCAGGTTTCCTCAGACCCATCCGCGGCTCTCTACGTCATTGCCGGACTTCTGATGATCGGGGCCATTCTGACGCTCTTCTTTATTCCCAAATCGCTGCGCGTGCGGATCGGCGAGTAATCCGGCCCGGCCGGATTATGCTCGGACGGCTACGCCTGCTAGGCGATTCTCGCTTTTCGCACGCTGTTTGCGATCACGGGGTCGCGGGCGAGGCTGGCGGATTTCCCGCAGCGGAATTTTGTTTCTGCATTTCCTGTCGAATTTCCTCCAGCCGCACGCGCATGCGATCGCTGGTCGCCCCCGTGGGCACGAGTTTGAGGTATTCGGTCAGATCGTGGAAGACTTTTCCCGGTTCGTGTCGCTGGTCGTGGATTGCGGCAAGAACAAGGTATGCCTTGGGCAGCTTTCGCGCCTCTTCGAGTGAGATGTTGGCCTCCTGCTCCGCCGGGTCCAGCTTCCCCTGTCCCAACAAAGCTCGCGCAAGCTCGTAGTGGCCCAGCCCCGACTGCGGAGAACTCTCCAGTCCCTTGCGCGCCGCCCCTTCGGCGGAAACGAAGTCCTTTCGTCCAGAGAAAAGAGCCGCGAGGCAAAACTGAGAGGGGCCAAACTGCCCGTCGCTCATGCGGATGGCTTCCTTGTACTCGTTTTCGGCGTCCTCCAAATGCTCCATCTGCTCGTATGCCACTCCCATTTGGTGGTGTGCCTCGTAGAAATCGGGCGCGTCGCGGAGCGTGTCGCGAAAATACGTCAGACTCTTGGCGGCGTTGTGCTTCGTGTAGAGTTCCTTCAGGCCGTGCTCGTATGATTCGCGGGCTTTCGCCGGAAGCTGAAGCGCCCGTACCGAAACCGTGTTGCCGCCGGGGGCGTCCGAGAGTCCGTTCCGGCGGATGCGGAGCACGAGATCGCTATCGGCCGATAGATCGATGTTCCCCGATCCCGAGTCGTAGCCTGCCGCGGTCACGCTGACCTGATAAGTGTCCGTCGGAAGATCCGTCAAGAAACATTCCCCGGCCCCATTCGTCGTTCCGGAGATGGTCGCTCCTCTCATGCCGTGCGCCTGAACCTCCGCGCCCGCTATCGGCCGTTCCGTCCCGTCTTCACGTATTCCGATTCGAAGGGAGTGAGGCTGCGGCCGGGATGGGAAACCATTGTCGCCGGAGCGTTGGGCGTACGAGGTCGTGGCCAGAACCAATATTCCGAGCATCGCCAGCCGGAGAGGCTTCGTCGGCCGCATGGAATCCTTCTTACGCTTTCGTGCCGAGCACAGCTCGGGACGCGTCCGGGCCGGACTGCCCAGCGCGTTTCCATCGGGCAATTGCCGGGAGTGTATTCCCGGCAAAATCGTGTGTCAATTTCCGATGCAGGCCCGCGAGGCATGCCGGGACTACTGCAGATCGACGGTCTGCGCGTATCGGGCGATATCCGCCTTCCAATGATCCCGCTGGCGGACGAGCCCGGCCAGCGCATTGAGGCCCGGCGGCTCGCCGTGTACCAGCCAGGTTTGCTTAGGGGGAGATTCGAATCCGTTGAGCCAACGGAGGAGTTCGCTTTGGCCTGCGTGGGCGGATAGCTGGTGCATCTCCACGATTTCGGCGCGCACAGGCACGTCCGTGCCGAACATGTGCAGCGATTTGGCGCCTTCGGCCAACGATCGCCCGCGCGTGCCGGCGGCCTGAAAGCCCACCAGGAGCACGGCGTTGCGAGCGTCGGGCAGGCGCTCTTGTAAATGATGCAACACGCGGCCTCCCGTGGCCATGCCGCTGGCCGAGAGAATCACGCAGGAAGCGATGCGGTTGATTTGCTTCGATTCTTCGACCGAACGCGTCATGTGCACGTCGTGCAGGTCCAGTGGGTCGCCCGTTTCGCGTTCGATCCGCGCGAACTCGGCGCTGTGGTCTTCGCGGTGGGACATGTACAAATCCGTCGCGGTGATAGCCATGGGGCTGTCCACGTAGGTGGGGAGCTGCGGGATGCGGCCGGCAAGCTCGAGTTGCCGGAGAAGATAGAGCAGTGTCTGGATGCGGCCCACGGCAAATCCGGGGATCACCAGACTGCCGCCGCGCTTCGCCACGCGGTTCACCACGTCGGCAAGCTGGTCGAGAACGGAGCCCCCTGGATGGTCGCGGTCCCCATAGGTGGACTCGCAGAGGAGATAGTCGGCCCGCGGGGGCGTGTGCGGGTTATTCAGAATGGGCTGGTCGTAGCGCCCAATGTCGCCCGAAAAGATGACCGTGAGGGTGCGGCCGTTTTCCGTGATGGTCAGCTCGAGCGAAGACGAACCAAGAATGTGGCCTGCGTCGTATCCGCGGACCGAGAATTCCGGACTGATACGGTACGGGTCGCTGCGCGGAATCTCGCGCAGGCGAGTGAGCGCATCCTCCGCCTCTTCCACAGTGTAAAGGGGCAGCACGGGAGAATGTTTGCTGTAGCCCTTGTGCTCTGCGTGCTCCGCGTCTTCTTCCTGGATGTGCGCGGAATCGGGCAGCAGGATGCGCGTCAGCTCACAAGTTGCGGGGTTTGCGTAGATGGGCCCGCGAAAACCGCCGCTTACGAGGCGCGGAAGGTAGCCGGTGTGATCGATGTGGGCATGGGTGAGCACCACCCAGTCGATGATCGCGGGCGAGATGGGCAACGGCGCCCAATTGCGCAGCCGCAGCTCCTTTTCGCCCTGGAACAGGCCGCAATCCACGAGCAGCCTCTTGCCGCTGGCCTCCACCAGGTATTTCGAGCCGGTGACGGTTCCTGCGGCGCCGAGAAATGTGAGTCTTGCCATGGAGACACATTGTAGTTGAAGCGAAACCCGGCCGTTTGACGCATTCTCAGCTGAGATGCTATAAACAAATTACTCCTACGGTGGGGCTGTGGCGCAGTTGGGAGCGCGCCTCGATGGCATCGAGGAGGTCGTGGGTTCGAATCCCATCAGCTCCACCAGATTCTGCTGATGCCTTTCCATGTTTGCATTCTCCAGAGCGAAACCACAGGACGATTCTACGTCGGCCAGACCAAAGATCTCCCCTCGCGTATCGCCTACCGTAATTCAGATTATTCACTCTCTCTCCGGAACCGCGGCCCCTGGAAGCTGGTTTATTCCGAATCGACGGAGTCCTGCACACGTCCTTTCCATAGCCCGCCGCGGCCCCGCCAGTATTGCACCGCGGAGTGCACCGTCGCACTCATATAGAAGACCGCCACTGCGGGCAGCAGCAGCGCCCAAATCGGCGAACAACGGCAGTAGCGCAGGGTGGAAAGGTAAGCCAGCGACATCAGGAGCCACGCGCCCGCGCCGCACAATGCCGGCCACCCGCCCGCGAGGGCGAGCACCGGCGGTACGACAAATGTGAGCGACATTCCGGCCAGGGTCAGCAAAAGCAGTAGCGCGGAATGATGAAGCTGACTGAAGGCCGACCTCGAGATCATTCCGCCGATTTCGCGCCAGCCGCTGTACGCGCGCACGCTTCGCACCTCGTCGGCCGGTCCGAGCCAGATGGCGCCGTCCTGTTTGATGGCGCGTGCCAAGGCACAGTCGTCAATCCACTCGCCGCGAATGGCGACCATCCCGCCGATGCGCGCCAGAGCCTCACGCCTCACGAGCATGCAGCCGCCGGCGGCGGCCGCAGTCCTGCTTCTTCGCCGCGCTACCCATTCTGGCGGATAGAGCATGAAGAAGAAGAAAACGAACGCGGGAATCAACGCGCGCTCCTGCCACGTCCCGCAGGAGAGTCGGGCCATGAGCGACACAAGATCGTAGCCGCCGGCCTCAGCTCTGCTCACGAGTTCGGCCAACACACCTGGGCCGTGAACGATATCGGCGTCGGTCAACAGGAAGTAGTCCGCACCGAATGACGCTGCCGCGCGCAGCCCCTCCGCCTGTGCCCAGACTTTGCCCGTCCAGCCCGGCGGCCGGGGCCCCGCGCGCAGAATGGTCAGGTGCGCAGCTTGACCTGCTTCCTCTGCTGCGAGCTGTGCCGCTTCGGTGGTTGCGTCACTGCTGTCGTCATCCGTGAGGAATACGTGAAGCCTTCCTTCGAAATCCTGAGTGAGCAGGGAAGTCACTGCCCGGCCCACGACGCCAGCTTCATTGCGTGCAGGAACGACAGCGGCGACAGCCTGGGCGGGAGTCGTCCCCTTTCGGGGCTCTATCTGATCGAAATGAATCCTCCAGAACCCACCGCGGCAGGCGAGCAGGTAGAGCCAGATGGTCAGCGATACAATTCCTAGAACCTCGGCAATCATCGAGCCCTCTGGACCTGGCTTATGACGCCATTGGGCCAATCGGGACTAAACGGAGTTGGGGCCCCGGGCATCTTTATTAGAGAATAGAAGCAGGGAAGGCGTCCGGAGGCAATCAGGAAGGCGGAATCATGCTTATCAAGAAACCCAGCGACATCCGCAGCTCCGAAATCACTCCCAAGAAAGTGTGTTTCGACCGCCGCAAATTCCTGGGCGGGGCTGCGGCTTTGGGCGCTGCAGCGCTCACCGGCCGTGTTGGCGGTGAGTTGCTCGCGCCGGGAAGGGTGTGGGCCGATGTTGCAAAACTGAACGTCACGGTAAAGAGTCCGTTCAGCACCACTGAGAAGATGAATTCGCTCGACGAAGTCACGCACTACAACAACTACTACGAATTCGGCACGGACAAGTACAGCCCGGCGAAGTACGCGCAAGCGCTGCGCACACGTCCGTGGAAGGTGGTGGTGGATGGAGAGGTGCTGAAGCCCAAGACGTTTGACATCGACGACCTGCTAAAGCTCGCGCCCATGGAGGAGCGCATTTACCGGCACCGGTGCGTCGAGGGCTGGTCGATCGTGGTGCCCTGGAACGGCTACTCGCTTTCTACGCTCATCAATGTGGTCCAGCCAACTTCGAAGGCCAAGTACGTGCAATTCCTCACCGCGCTCGATAAAGAGAGCATGATCGGTGCTCGGGAGCCGATACTCGATTGGCCCTATTCGGAAGGGCTGCGGATGGACGAGGCCATGTATCCCTTGACCCTGCTTTGCTTCGGCATGTACGGCGAGGAATTGCCAAAACAGAACGGCGCGCCGGTGCGCACGGTGATCCCCTGGAAATACGGCTTTAAGTGCTGCAAATCGATCGTGCACATCCGGTTCGTGTCATCGCAGCCGCCTACAGCATGGAATACTTACGCGCCAAACGAGTACGGCTTCTACTCGAACGTGAACCCGAACGTGGACCATCCGCGCTGGAGCCAGGCTACCGAAAGGCGCCTGGGCGATTTCTTCAAGCGCAAGACGCTGATGTTCAACGGCTACGACCAGGTTGCCAGTTTGTATAGCGGCATGGATCTGCGAAAGTATTACTGAACGGCCACCGGGAGCATGTCTGTCGATCGATTTGTCCGCTACTCGAAGCCCGCTGTTTTTTTCGCCTGCCTCGTTCCGATGGGCCTGCTGATCCGTAAGGGACTCACCGGCCATCTCGGTGCGAATCCTATTGAAGTTATCACCCACTCGACCGGTGACTGGACGCTGACTTTTCTCTGCATCACGCTCGCGATCACTCCCCTGCGGCGCGCCCTCCGTTTGCCCTGGCTCATTCGCTACCGGCGCATGACCGGGCTCTTCGCTTTCTTCCATGGCACTCTGCATTTGATGACCTACGTGTGGCTCGACAAATTTTTCGCCTGGCGCGAAATGCTGAAAGACGTCGGGCTACGGCCGTTCATCACCATGGGATTCACCGCGTTCGTCCTGATGGTGCCCCTCGCGGCCACCTCGACGGCCGGGATGATCCGCAGGCTTGGCGGCCGGCGCTGGCAGGAACTGCACCGCCTGATCTACTTGAGTGCGGTGGCCGGCGTGATTCACTATTACTGGCTGGTGAAATTGGACGAGCGACTGCCATTGCGATATGCAGCGATTGTGGCGATTTTGCTGGCTTCTCGCGTGGTGATTTATCTCGTTGAGAGACGTCGCCCGGGCACCCGCGCCGTGGAGCAGGCCGAACGGGTAACCTGAAGACCAGGCGCAGCCCCGCAATCTCCGTTAGGTGCGCATCCTGCGGGCGCGGAGCAGCCCCGCGCGGTAGGCTCGCTCAACGAGCCCGTCGTAGCCGCCCGCGCACAGTACGCGCATCACCTCCGCGGCAACTCCTCCCGGCGTCGCGGCCTCCGCGAGCAGTTTCTCCGTTGCACCCGGATTTTCCTCGAGCGCGCGCACACCCTCCGCCAACCCATGCGCGGCGGCGAGGAATGCGCACCTCGGGCTGAGACCGAGTTTCCGCGCGGCGCGCATGCGCGCGGCGAGGGCGTGGTATCCCTGGCTTGTGGAATAGACGACAGTGAAGGCGTCGAATTCGCGCTCCGGAATTTCCACCACGGCGCCCATGCGGGCAAAAAGATCTCTGACGCGCTGGCGCTCTCGGCGCGGGAACGCACGATCGAAAACGAGCGCGGTAAGCCCCCGACCCGTGCGGCATGCGGGGGAAGGCATGGCGCGAGCCCACGCCACACGCCGGCCGGAGGCGCGGCGCAACACACGAAGGGGGACGCCGGCAGCCAGGCTCACGCACGCCGTGCCTATCCGGATCGGCCCTGTCGCATCCAGCAGCGGCACCACATCGTTCGGCCGTACCGCAACAATCAGCATCCCCGCTTGTTCCAGCGCACGGCTGAGCGACGGCTCGGCGTCAACCGCAAATCGGCTCGCAAGCGCGCGCGCCTTCCCGGGATTGCGGTCGTGAACGATGATGCGGCCACAAGTCCAATCCTTCCGGGCCGCTCGGCGCAGGCCGGCCACGAGGGCCGCAGTGATGCGCCCGCCGCCCAGAAAGACGATCGCGTTCATCCCAGGGCCGCGCACGCTTCGTCGGCGACGAGAAAAAGCTGGTCAATATCAGAAGGTTTATGCGCCGTGGAGATGATCCAGTGGAGACCGTTTGAGGGAGTCATGTAGATTCCGCGCTCAAGCAGCAGGTGAATGAAGTACGAATACTTCCGTGTGTCCACGTGCGCGCAATAGTCTCGATAGTCGTGAATTGCCTTACGTTCCGTGAAGTAAATCTGGAACATCGGACCGAAACCCTGAACAATCGCAGCGACCTTTCGCCGCCGGAACACGTCGCGCAGGCCGTGGATCGCCGCGTCGCCTAGTTCGTTCAGGCGTTTGTAAGCGGCGGCATCGTTGGCCATCAGCAAATCGAGGTTGGTCGAGACCACCTTCATCGTCAGCCGGTGGCCGTTGAACGTGCCGTAATGCAGCACCATGGAATCGTGCCACTCCAGGCGGTTGAGAATCGCGCTCGGGCCCGCCACCGCGCCCACTGGAAATCCCGCCCCCAGCGCTTTGCCGAATGTGGAGAGGTCCGGCACGATCCCGAACTTCTGCTGGAGGCCGCCGGGTGCGTAGCGGAAACCGGTGACCACCTCGTCGAAGATGAGCAACGCGCCGGACTGTTGCGTCAGTTCGCGCAGGCGTTCCAGATAGCCGGCCCGGGGCGGAATGCAGCCGAGATTGGCCATCACCGGCTCGGTGATCGCGGCAGCGATCTCGCCGCCCTGCTCGCGGAACACGCGCTCGAGAATCGCCACGTCGTTCCAGGGCGCAACAATCACGTCGGCGAACACGCCTTCTGGGATGCCCAACGAGTCCGGTATGCGCGCCGGCGATTCGGCCGGCCCCAGCATTTCCGGGGGGTGTGGGTGCGCGTTAAGGAGGTAGGGATCGTACCAGCCGTGGTACTGGCCCTCGAACTTCACGAACTTCGTCCGGCCGGTGTGCGCGCGCGCCAGCCGCAGAGCGAGCATGGTGGCCTCGCTCCCTGTGTTGGTAAAGCGCACGCGCTCCGCCGTGGGCACCAGGCGGCGGAAACGTTCGGCGGCTTCCACCTCCGGGGCGGTGCAGGCGGCGAAATGCGAGCCCTCGGCCATGGCTTGAGCGACCGTATCCACGATGGCCGGATGCGCGTGTCCGTGGATCAGCGCGCCAAAGGCCATCATGAAATCGATGTACTCGTTCCAATCCACGTCGAAGACGTGCGAGCCGGTGCCGCGTTCGATCACGATCGGGCCGAGCGAGTACACGGCCCGGCCGCGCGAAGGTGAATTCACGCCTTCGACCAGCGATTCCAGGGCGCGTGCAAACCATTCGCGCGATTTGGTCCTGCGCCGGGTCTTCGGGATATCCGACATGGCTGCCCAGTGGGAAGTTACAAGCTATCGCAACTTCGAGCCGGTGAGCAAAGGTGAAACACGCGGAGTTGCGTGTGAAGGAAATCGGCTACACGTCAATCGGCGGAGCCGCCGCCGTCCACGACGATGGCCGCTCCGGTGATGAACGAGGACTCGTCGGAGGCCAGAAAGACGGCCACTTTCGCGATTTCGTCCGGCGTTCCAATTCGCCCGAGCGGACGGTTGGCGCACCCCTCGAGATATTTCTGCCACTCCACGCCGCGGTTTCGCGCGTCTTCCGGGAGCATGGCTGTATCCACGTCGCCCGGACAAACACAGTTGACTCGAATGCCCTGCCTGCCGTGGTCAATGGCCATGGCTTTGGCCATCAGCACGAGGCCGCCCTTCGCCGCGCAGTAGGCCACGGCCCGGTCGCCGCCCACGATTCCCCAGCCGGAGCTATTGTGGATGATGCTGCCGCGGCCTTGGCGGATCATGTGCGGCAGCGCGAATTTGGACATCAGAAAGGCGCCCTTCAGGCTCGTGTCCACCTGCGCGTCCCACTCCTCTTCGGAGCAGTCCAGCGCGCTGTTCGCGAAAAAGACCCCGGCGTTGTTGAAGAGTACGTCGAGGCGGCCATACTCGGAGATGGTCTGCTCCACGGCCGCGCGGCAGTCCGCCTCGCGGCAAACGTCGGAATGCAGGTATGTGGCGCGGCCGCCTGCGGCGCGGATTTCTTCCGCCACCTGCCGGCCGCGCTCGTCGTTTCGGCCCGTGAGCGTTAGCCGCGCACCCTCGCGCGCAAAGAGCAGCGCCGTGGCACGGCCGATTCCGGAGGTCGCGCCCGTAATGAGTGCCACTCGGTCTACCAACCGCATGACGCGCGTTCCTCCAGTCGCTGCTCAGGCTAGCCCGCCGCCATCAACGGCGAGTGCCGTTCCAGTGATGAATTGCGCCGCGTCGCTCGCTAGAAAGACGGCGGCGTCCGCAACCTCTTCCGGCCTGCCGATGCGGCGCAGCGGCCGGCGCGCGGCCTCCGCCAGGAACTCCGCCTCGGGCTGGCCAATTTGGCGCGCTTCCGCACGAAGCATCGGCGTGTCCGTATCGCCGGGACAGATGCAATTCACGCGTATGCCCTGCGGCCCGTGATCGATGGCCATCGCTTTCGTCAGCAGGACAACGGCGGCCTTCGAAGCGCAATAGGCCGCTGCTCGCGGCCCAGCCGCTAGGCCCCAGCCGGAAGCGATGTTCACGATGTTGCCGCGCGCGGCCGCAAGGTGCGGCAGGGCGGCGCGCGACATCAGAAACACGGATTTCGCGTTCACGTCCATCATCAGGTCCCAATCCGCTTCGCTAAGTTCGGCGACGGTGGCGCGGCGGATCACCCCGGCGCAATTTACGAGAATGTGGAGCGCCCCGAACGTAGCCAGTGCAGCCCCGACGGCACGTGCGCAATCGGCGGAGCTGCTCACATCCGTCCGCGCAAAGTGCGCGCGTCCGCCCGTCCGAGCAGCCTCCTCCGCGGCGGCTCGAACTGCGGGTTCATCCACATCGACGAAAAGTGTCGCGGCGCCCTCGGTTGCAAACCGGAGGGCGATGGCGCGGCCGATGCCCGAGGCAGCGCCGGTCACCAGTGCGGCCTTTCCCTGAAGAGCGCCGTGGGATGGAGTCTGAGTCATCAGTCGGTGCGTGCGAAACGCCGGCGAGGCTAACGGCTGGCCAGATCGCCCGCCGTTTCGCCGCCGTCGATCACGATCACTTGCCCGGTTACGTATTGCGCATCGTTGGAGGCCAGATAGGCGAACAGGGCGGCAATCTCTTCAGGCTTGGCGTGCCGGCGCAGCGGAATCTTCTGGTTCACCGCCTCGAGCATTTCGTCCGTATATTCGGCGCGTTGCATGGGTGTGAGCACGTAGCCCGGCGCGACCGCGTTCACGCGCACCCGCGGTGCGAGCTCAAGCGCCATCGTTTTGGTCAACTCGATAACACCGGCTTTCGTGGCGTTGTAGTCGGCATAAAACGGATGGCCACACATGCCATTTGTGGAGGCGGTCTGGAGAATCACGCCCGCGCCGCGCTCGTACATGTGGCGTGCAGCCGTCTGCGCAACAAGAAACACCCCCGTGAGGTTCACAGCCATCACGCGGTCCCAGTCTTCTCTGGTAATCTCCAGAAATTTGTGCCGGATGCTGATCCCGGCGTTGTTCACCAGCACGTCCACCGCGCCCATCAGGGAAACTGCCTGGCGGAACGCGGCCTGCACCTCCTCCGGCCGCGACACGTCTGCGCCGAGCGAGCCGGCAAGCGCAGGCAACTCGCGCGCGATCCGTTCGCGCGCCCCCGCGTCGCGGTCCAGAATGCATACTCGCGCGCCTTCCGCTAGGAAGCGAGCGGCGGTGGCCGCGCCGATCCCGCTCGCTCCGCCTGTAATCAGCACGCGCTTGTCTTTGAGCCCCCGCATCTTTCCCTCGGTTGGTGTACACCCCCGCGATAGACGAGCGAGTATACGACAGACCTGCGCGGGTCCGGCGGCAGGAACCGCTCCATACTTCCCGGTTTCGGAGGTACAGGGCGAACGTGGAGATTTGCCGCGACTAGGCCATCTTCGGCTGATGCGTGCGCCAGCCCTCGTGGTAGGTTTCCCGCGCGACTTTGGAGTACGGAACGGGGCTCACGATCGCCCGGATGTGTGCCTGACGGTGCCGTTCCACCGTGGTCTTTTGTGTTCCGCCGTTCTCTTCACCCCACACGATGCTGACCTCGCTTCCGATCTCGACGTC
>JASHRU010000163.1 GCA_030037225.1 Candidatus Acidiferrales bacterium
ATGAGCCACTAGGGTAGCCCGCTGGGTCCGCAAATCCGTCAACTGCCTCTCGATCGTCTCCACCCTGGTCATTCCGGTTTGTCCCACGTCGGCACCCGCCTTAGGCGATAGGCTGCGATATTGTGCGAGCAGAGATTCCAGGTAAACCTCCTGTTCGCGCGCGCGGCCCAGCGCAGCCATCGTATTTTGAAGTTGCATCTGGAGGCCCGCAAGGATTTGTAAGTTCCCCTGTTGTTCTTCTGGCAGCTCACCTAGGTGCTGCATTTTGAAATCTCGCAGGCGCTTTTCCTGCTCCTGAAGCTTTGTTTGCGCCGCAGAAAGCTGGTCCTGAAGAAAGTTCGTAGTGCCAGTGGCCTGCTGCTCCCGAGTTTTCAGGTTCTGGTCAATGAACAGCGCGGTGAGCCGGTCGACGACCTCCTGTGTGGTTGCTGGATTGTGTCCTTGAAACGAGATCTTGAATGCGTTCACACCAGATCTTCTGTCTGAGTTCGGTACCAGGGGTTCGATCTCGATCCTCTTGCGCATCAATTGGACCAGCTCATCCGGACCCAGACGTTTCCTCTCTGCAGGATACAAGTCGAACTCGCCCATGATCTGTAGCAGCCGCGTCCTGGAGAGGATATCTTGGGTCATGGCCTGCAACGCTTGAAGCAAGTCGGCCGTGGTCGTAGGCGTGACGTATCTCTCGGGAACCTGCTGTTGCTCTACCAAGATTGTCGCTTCTGAGCGGTATTGCGCCGGCAAGAGATAGGAAATCAGAACCGCTAAAAGAGTGACTGTGCAAAACGTCGAAATAATCCACCACCTGCGTCGCCTGGCGATCTCCCAAAAGCGATCCAGCGTCTGCTTCAGTTCAGCGTTTTCTTCGGGCAAGTGGACCCTCGTCGCCTCCCGGGGTTTGCCCTGGAGGCATTACCAACCGGCCAATCCCTCGGGACGCTCCTCAACCAAGTCTCTACGAGGGTAAGTATATTGCAGGTTCTCCGCCACGTTTCGTGGGTGGCTCTCGAACCCCCAGACTACTCCTAACTAAAGGTCTGTCAAATAGATAGCAGAAATGCAGACCCTTTACGAGGGCGGGCTTGGGAGGCAGCGACTAACAGCGCCTATAGGGAATGTAAAAAGTTTTTTATATGCCGGAACAAGACTTGGTCGCGCCGGACGTTCTTGCGGGAACGAGAGTGATCAATCCAGAGCGAAGCAGCGGAGAATCCTGAGGGAGGGCGCGGTCACCTTTGGCCGCCAGCCTGCGACAAGCAGTGGGCGGCACAGTGGCCGAAGCAGCCTGCATACCACCGTAAGAATAGCTGCTATGAAGGAGGCGAAGGGCGATGCGCGCAGGGACCTTGCCCTCGAGCTAATAGTCGGTCACGTCGGAGCAGGAGGGTGTCACTAGTGTACTCGCGCGAGGAAAGGGGCTTTTCCCGGGCGATACTTCCCCTCTGCGCAGCGCGTTCCCAAGGATCGTTCGGAGTCGTTTTTCCATGATGATCTACGCCAAGCGCGTGCTAGCTGATTACCGATTCAAGGTTCTTAGGTTTCAGCAATCGCTGGATCAGCGCCAAGTAGTCGTTTTTCTTTTCCTCCCAGCTATTCCCTTTCATGAATTCCGCGGCGTTACGAGCTAGACGATCGCGCTCTGGCTTCTGGGTAATCATAGCAAGCATGTTACTGGCCAGGTCCGCTTCGTCTTCGCTTCGAAAGAAGCGGATGATCGAATCATCGAAGTAATAGCGGTCAATGCGCGTATCGGCCGCGAGGACCGGAACTCCTAGGGCCATGAATTCGAATATCTTGGTGCTGAAGGCCTCGTTGCCAAAGGAACTCTTCCGCTTGGGCACGACGCCCAAGTCCGCATTTTCCATTATTTCAGCGATCTGAGGGAGTGGAACGGGGTCCCTCAGGAACACCCTGTCCTCCAGATGAAGTTCGGAAATCAGCTGGGTAAGAGCGGATTTTTCAGGTCCCCGGCCATAGATGTGAAACTCAGCTTGGGGCGTCTGGTCCTTGATACGCGCAAAAGCGCGGATGGCGATATCCAGGCCCTGATGAGAATTGAGGGTCCCAGGGTAAAGAAGAACGAACTTGTTGTCGCTGCGTGTCCGTCCGCGGCGATAAAATATGTGAGGATCCGGGAAATTCAGTATGGCGGTACATTCGTCAGCTTTGACGGAACGGGACTGCAGCGTCCGCTGCCAAATGTGATTCGCGACGATAACGTGGTCGGAGAAATGGGCCGAGATTCGCTCGGCGCCGATGAGAAGCTTTCTTATGAATGACTCGGGCCCCACATTGAACTTGGAAGTGTAGAGCTCCGGGACGAGGTCATGAATGTCAAGGATCACCTTTGAACCCATAATCTTGGGAAGCCAGGCCGCAGTCACTTCAAAATCGGGGACCGAATGAACGTGAACGAGATCGTACGGGCTACGCAGTTGCTTCAACGTGAGGAACCAGGAAGACTTTAGGAGGAAAAGCAGAAGGCGACCCAGGTAGGATAGCTGGCCTTTTTCGTTTATGACGCGCCTTTGCACCCGATAAACGCGGACGCCGCTGATAACTTCGCTGGCCCGCTGTCCCTCCTTCCCAATGACTATTGCGTCCACCTCGTGTCCTAGGCGAACCAAGGTCTCTGCGTATCGGCGGATGCGATTATCCATCTCGTAAAAAGCGTAGCCGACCATACAGGCTCGAATGGGCCGCCCCAAGCAGGCGCGAAAGTCGTAAATGTTCGGTTGCCTCTGCCGTTCAAGACTCCAAGCAAGCGTCTCCGGAACCGGCGGCGGAACTGAAACCGCAGCCACGGCCATTCGCGAGCTGGCAAGATCGCTCTTTGTCCCTTCGCAGCGCAGGGCAGCATTCTGGGGACCCTCGATTTTGTAGACGATGTGGTCGCCGTCGGCCATCGCATAGGCAATCCGAGCCCGCTCGCTGCCGGGCCCTTCGATACGCCACTGGGCTCCGTCTTTGACAAGCTTCATTTGGTTTCTGTTCCGCCACCATTGGTCCACCTCGCCGGGGAGCGCCGTCCAGACCTTTTCTTCAGAGCGAAGGTATGCCAAATGGTCGAGCAGCCGCTCATAAGCGTTCCGGGCACGCTGGCGGAGAATATAATCTGGATGGACAATGAAACTGATTAGGCCGTGCCCCTCCATAATCATGCGAATCTGGCGGTGCCAAAGGTCCAGTGAATAATCTTCTAGTATATAAAATAAAGAGTAATCCTGAATAGTGGTTAGAGGAATCTCAAGAATCTTGCCGATGAAGAACGGCATGACGGTGCAGCATCCACCGCGC
>JASHRU010000164.1 GCA_030037225.1 Candidatus Acidiferrales bacterium
AGCCCGGCACCGTCCCAGCGTCGTATTTCTGCGAGCCGTTGTCCTGCAGGCCCCCGATGGCCACCAACTGGCTCGAAGGATGAATCGTAATCCCGGGATAGAACTGGGAGAGCGTGAGTGTGGTGTTCAGGTCCGTCCAGGCTACCGTCGAACAGTTGGGCGCACCCAGCGAGGAGGCGCACGTCATCGGCGTGGACCACGCGCCTCCGTCGTTCCCCACGAACATCGTGTAGCTGGAGGCCCCGGCCGTGGGCGGCGAAAAGGCGATGGCGTGCTGGTCCACGTGGATTTCGTTCGTGCCGTCGAAGGCGATTTCGGTTGCCGTCGTCCCGTCCCAGGTGGTCCCGCCGTTCTGCGACCGCAGCAAGTACTCGTCGTTCCCGGTTTTCTCGTCCACCACAGCCGCTCCGCCCAGAAACACCACGTTCGCGTTGTTCGGATGGACTTTGATCGTCATGTCGTACCAGCACTGCGCTGTGCAGATATTTGGCGCGTGCGTGGCCGTCCACGAGCTCCCGGAGTTGGTGGATTTGTATACGTCGATCAAATCCTCCGATTCGTCTGCCTCACCCCCGCTGTCATTTCCGCCGTTGGCGATCGCGGCGTAGAGAGTGAACGGGGCGGTGGTGCCCGGCGCCAGCGCCAGCGAAATCCGGCCCAGTGCCGCCCCGGCCGGCAGCGCAAATTTGCTCGCCCCGGCGATCAGCGACCATGATTGGCTCGAGCAGGACGCGTTGGCGTTCGAGGTCTCGTAAATTCCGTTCTGAGGGTCTCCGCTGAAGGTTCCCAGCGCGGCAAATGCGGTCGTCCCGTTCGGCGCGATCACCAATGCCGTCCCCGCGGCGCCAGAAACCACCTGCGTCCAGTTAACTCCCGCATTATCCGAACAGAAAACCCCCGAGGAAGCGCCTCCATCAGCGTTCTCGAAAATCCGGACCGCGGCCAGTAGTATTTGGGAATTCGTCGGATTCACGACGATGTCGCTGAAGTAAGCGCCTCCCACCGCCACGTCGAACGGCCCCACGAAGCTGTTTGGAGCGGGAGTGTTGTTGGGCGGAGTGTATCCGGCAATCAAAGTCACGGAACCCGCGTTGGCGCCCAGTTGCGTAAACGTATACGTCGGGCTCGCCGCGCTCCCGGTCATGGTGAGTTCCAGAACCCCCGCGCCGTAATAGGCGTCGCCGTTGTTGTTGGCCTCGCCCGTGCCCACATACATGGTCTGACAGTAGCCCGCGCCGCAACTGTTCGGATCAATCGCGATCGCCCCGATGGCGAGCGAGGGCTGCGTATCAGTCAGCGCCGTCCAGGTGCTCCCGCCATTGGAGGACCTCCACAATCCGCCGTCCGCTCCTCCCAGGTAAATGATGCTGGTGTCCACGGGGTCCACCTGGATCGCATTGATGCGCCCGGAAAAACTGGTCACGTTGAAGGTTTCGTCCAGGAAGTCGAATCCTTGCCCCGAGGTCGGCGTTGGACCGATTGGCGTCCAGGCGTTGAACGAGGCCGCTTGGTTCGGAGTCAGCCCGTTGGCCGCCATTCCCCCGTGCGCCTGTTCCCGCCGGCTGGCGTCGCGCTGTTGGAGCGCGTTCATTCGTGCGCCCCCGGGGATGAGAGGGAGGGGGTACCGCCGTTGCCGGTAAAACCATTCCATCCGGCGAGCCACTTCGTCGCGCTCCGTGCGGCTGTGCCGCTCTGCCTTGGTGCCCTTTTCCTTTGGCGTCGGAGCCTCGGTGACTGGTGGCTTCGGCCTTACAATCTGGGCGCTGGCTGGCACGGCCAACAGCCACCCCAACGCCACCGCGCCGGCCACGAACACTGGAAAGTTTGCCGAGTTCCTTTGCTTCATCGGATTACCCGTGCCCCTGCGCCCTGTGAGCAGGGGCAGGGAAGCGGCCTGCTTTGACAACCCCGGATGTGCCTGCTGCGAGCGATAGACCGAACTCGCGCGGAACGTCCAGGGAATCGGACCGGCTTTGCGGGGCTGGGCGCCCTCGGGATAACTGTCCGCCCGAGATTATGTAGTCCGCTTAAGCAAAGCCTAGCAGGCAGCGTCCATCGTGTAAACGGAATGCAGCGGGTTCTTCGGCCGGCGCGTGATATGGCCCGCGCTTGGCGCCTTCGCCAGGCAGGATGGGAAGCCAGGAGATCGCCGCAGTGGGTAATCTCCCCTCACATCCTCATTGCGTTACCGTGAGCATGTAGGTCGACGTCTTTACGATATTGCCCGATGTAGCGGTAATCGTGATCGTATAGGCGTTTGGAGTTGTCCCCGGGCTGCTCGGTGAAGTGGGCGTGGTGCTTGGGCCTCCCCCGCCGCATGCCGGGATCATGCCGGCCAGCGCCAGGATGACCAGAACTGGCACCACATAACTCCACCGCGGCGAGCGGTGCATCCGGATCGCGAGCAACCCCAGCAGCAACGCGGCGAGCACGCCAAACATAGGCATAACGCGCGCGCCACCCTGAGGCGCCGCCGGCACGAGCATCCCCGAGGAAGGCGCCGAGGTGACGAATTGCACCATCACGTTCGTGGCCGGCGAAGTCTGCGCGAGCGAGGTGGGGGTAAATGTGACTGTGGTCAGATTCGGAACCCCCGAAGCGGAAAACGTCACTGCGGTGGGGAACTGCCCCCCAGCGGGCGGCGAAACTTCGACGGAGGTCGTTGCTGTTCCGCCTGCGGCTACCGAGCCCGATGCAGGGCTCGCACTTCCTTCGGTGAAGTTTCCGCCCGTTCCGCTCAGGGCCACCATCTGGCTTGTTCCCGTGGTCGAATTGTCTGTAATCGTCAGTGTCGCGGTTTCCTGCGATGTGGAGGAGGGCGTAAAGGTCACGGTAATCGTGCAGCTCCCGTTCGGGCTTACCCCGCCGCAATTGTTCGTCTGCGTGAAGTCCATAGTATTCAGGTTCGTGGCCGAGATGCTGACGTTTGAAACGGTCAGGGTGGTCGTGCCCGTATTCTTCACCGCCAGCGGCATCTGAGTGGGCGCGGATTCAAGCACAGTTCCAAAGCTCAAGGAGGAGGGCACAGACGCAATGGGCCCCGAAACGGTCACCGTGACCGTCGTCGAGCCGGCCGAAGGCGATGCCGAGTAATTCGTGTCTCCGGTGAACTGCGCTGTGTACGTAGTGGTGGCGGCGGGTGCGGAGATCGTTGCCGTAGCCTGGCCCGCAGAAAATCCATAGGTGGGGTCATACGTCAGCGTGAGCGTCCCCGTGCCAACCACCGTCTGGCCATTCATAAAGTTGATGCTGCCCGAAGGGCCGGCCCCGAAGCTCCCCCCCGAGTAGTTTGTTCCATCAATGGTGTCCACAAAGGCGGTAAGTATCACGGGTGTGCCCGGCGTGACGCCCGTGGCGGCGTTCGAGCTCAGCGCGGTTTCCGTGGTCCCCTGCGTGATGCTGAACGCCAGCGGAGTCGCAGCCGTGGACGCATTGTAGCTGGGGTTGCCGGTACAGGCCGGAGGCGTGGACGTTCCGCAATATTGAGCGCCAATGGAATAGGACCCCGGCGGCAGCGCTTCGATCTGCGGGAGTTCTGAAACAGCGCCGTAATTGCCCGGCGACTGGATTTCCGCATACCCCTCGGTATTCAGCGGATAGGTGCTCGAAATCGCGGCGGGAAGCCCGCTGAAAATCACGTTACCGGTAGCGCTCTCCTGTTGCGACGTCGCGCCCACCACGTCCACACGAATGGCCAGGAGCGAGCCATAAGGTTCCGTGGACACGGACTCGCCCTCACAGTCGGGCACGAGAGTTGTCTCGGAAGTGACCGGCGAAACCACGCAGTCCCCTGTTATCGGGCTAAACAACACCAGGCTTTCCGTGGTCGTGCTGTTTTCCGGGTTCACCGTCACTGAAATTCCGGGCGACGAATTGCTCACGCCATACGTGCCGTCGCCGGCGTAGTGCGCCGCAACGGTGTAAGTGCCTCCAACCAGTCCCAACGTGTAATTGCAGTTGCTGCCCTGCGTACAGCTTGTGCCCGCCGTAGACGAAGAAAAAACCCCATTCGTCAGCGGATAGATGTCGGCGTTTGAGATTACGTAGTTGTTGGACGTAAACAGGTCCACCGCGGCCGTGGTATTGTTCGCGTACGTCCCAATCAGCGAAACGTCTTCGCCTTGCTGGAACGAAGAGGTCACTGGAATGGCCGTTCCGTTGTAATCGACGTTGATATTCACGAACACCTGTTGGCCGTGCGTAATCGTGATGGGCGACGAGCAGGAGGCCGACGATGTCTCCGTGGTGGACAGGCACAAGGTAGTCGTGGTCGCCTTGAATTTACCCACGGCGGAAGTCCAATTGTTGAGCAGGTTTTGGGCGTTGATGGAGCCCAGGCCCGTGGCCAGGTCCAGCCCGGTTCCTGCATTGAACGCCGCGGTTCCCGAAGGGTTCCCGCTCGCGTTCAGGGTCTCCAAAAGGCCGAAGTCCGTGTCACTTGCAGTCGTCAGGCTGCAGTTCGCGCTCTCGCCCACGCAGGGGACCGAATTATTCCCCAGGGTTACGTCATTGAACGAGGTCGGATAGTTTTGGGCCAGATTATACAAAACGTAGTCTGCCTGGCCTTGCGGCCCAAGCTGCTGATTGATCAATGCCATGATTCCGGCAAAGGCGGGAGCGGCCGACGAGGTTCCTCCTACACCGATAAAATCGTAATACGGGGCCGCAATGTCGCACTGCCCCGTGGGACTGATGTCCGACTCGCAGACGACGTAGAAGCTGTTGCTCACCAGTCCGTCGGCCGAAAACAACGCGATATCGGGTAGATCGCGCGCGAGGTCGGTGGCTGCAGTCAGACCGGAGCCCTTGGCCACGGTTTGCCAGGAGGGTTTCGGGTAGTAGCCAATGCAGTCTCCGAATTCGTCCTCCTCTGCGCAGTTGCTCTGTCCTCCTCCCCCCGCCACGATATTCAGATTGGCGGCCGTCACATTAGCCGGGTTACAACCCGTCACCGAGTTGGTGAGGCTTTGGGCGCACGAGTCGTTCCAACTGGTTTCGGGAATGTATTGCGTGGCGGAAACGTCGGCGATCCCATTGACCGTCGAATTCACCCCGCTCGACCAGTAGGTGGTCTCGTAGTTCGCTACGGTGACGTTGAAGTCCGTGCCGCCGGCGGCCACATTGAACGGCGTGGATGCCAGTCCGCTCACGAATACGCCGTACTCTGCCGCGTCTTCCGTGTCTTCGTCGTCGCAATTCGCGGAGCCGCTGTCGCCTGCGGAAAGGATTACCGTGATGCCCTGCGCCGCTGCCTGCTCCCAAAGCGCGGAGTAAAATACGTTTCCGTCGTTTCCCAGGCCCGCCTCGCATTCGCCGAAGCTTTCGCTCATCACCGGGGCCAGATTGTTGTCCACGATGTATTCCGCCGCGAGGTCGATCCCCGCCGTGGATTCCGTATCCTCCGCGACGACGAAGTCGATGGTGGCTTCCCGGGCCACGGCCCCCGACAATTGCGTGTCCAAATCTCCCTCGGTTTCGTCCTCGTTGAATCCCGGATCCGGGCCGTCCACGATTATCTGGGGAAGAAGCGAGGCCCCCGTACTGGTGGTCAGCGGCAGGCCGAACTGGCTTCGATAGGCAGACGCGTCGTCGGAGGAACACGTGCCAAAGTCCGGCGAGCTCGCCGTGCAGATCTCCGAATCCCCTACGAGGGCAATTGTTTCTCCGCTTCCGGTAGTGCCCTGCGCGTACAGATTGTTCAGGCTATAAATTGCCGCGAAATCTCCCGGTCCCAGAGCGTTGCAATTCGGGCCCGCTCCCGTCACCACAGACCCGCAGGGAGCGAACGAATAAAGCGGCGACACAGGCACCACCTGGCCCGTCGCCTTTGTTCTCCGGAATACTCCCAGCTTGTGGCTTTGCGCTTTCTTCTTGAAATTATTCAGCGACACCGGACCCACCACCACCGGCGTGAGCGCCGTGGGGATTTGCGGGTCGGTGGCGTTGGCGTAATGCTGCTTTCCATTTACCAGGTACGCGTGGATTTCCGTGTGGAATGCCTGGCGCACTTCTCCGGCCGTGCCGGAGAACTCGATGAGCCTGCGCCCTGCGGCGACGCGGTTCACCTGGAATCCCTGGGAGGTCAGCCAGCTCGTCACCGTTTGGATATCCGCGTCCGAGGCGCCGAACTCGGCCCCAAACTGCTCCGGCGTGAGCCACCGGTGGAAGCTCGGAGACGCCTTGCTTTGTTGCTGATCGATGAGCTGGCGCAGCGCCGACTCCTGCGTGGGCGAACCTTGCAAGAGCAGCAGCATCCTCTTGATCGGCTGGCCGTCCGCCACCGCCCCTTGGTCGTACTTGGCCTTGGCAAGCGGATGCGTATTGCCGTGCAGGGTCGTCAACTGGGAATTATTGACCGCCTGCGTGATACGGGGTCCGTTCGTGCTCGTTTGCGCGAAGCTCTTGAGGGGAAACAGCAACGCGAGAGCCACGAACGTCACTGGAAACACACGAAGGGCGCATTGAGTTCGCATGCCTAGTATTCCCCTTTGATGGCGGTTTTGTTGCATCAGAATCGAACGGCTGCCGGCCCCGGGAGGGAACAGGTCGCCTGAGTTCTGGGCGTCCACACAAAGCCTTTCCACTCGCTTCGTTCAGGCCGATGACGGGGCGCCCGCAAGATCGAAGTTCGGGTGCGAGATACAATTCGACAGAATACAACGAGAACGATCCGCTCAGGAAGTATGAAGGTCCCTTCCCACCTCTCGCCATCCGGCTACGGAGGCGCTGCCCCAGTCTCCAGGCCAACCTGTAGGATGCGTCTAGGACTGCGACTGTCGCCTTACTGGAGCCCGAGATCGCCTTCCCGCAGCATCGCTGCGGCCACTGCGCCCGGCGCGATGGAGTATGCCCCGGCCAGCACTTGGCGTCTCAGCTTTTGGATTCGGACCCTTCGAATCGCGGCTTCTTTGCGGAGGCTGCTGAGGATTGCCTGAACGTCAATGCCTGGTGAGAGCCGCCTTACGGCGTCACAAATTGAGACTTCGTCCTGGTCCAGCGGCATCAGGAGGGTAATGCGTGGCGAAATATTGGAGCTTGAATACCTCGAACTTCGCAGCCGCGCATCGCGCTCGCGTCCAGCCATTTCGATTGTTAACCGCCCGACCAGCCAGGTGGCCCCGCTGGTCTCATCGGCAGGCTGGGGAAATACCTTAGAGTCAAGCCTGCAGGGCACAGAAGAGCCGGTGAGTGCGCTCGGCCCCTACATGCCTGCTCGCACCTGTGCCCCCATCCGCGCTATGGTGCTGACCGCGGCTTCCGTTCCTCGGCTCAGCCCGGGCGGATGGTTAGCGCTCTCCTCCATATATCGCCGCAGCCGCTCCAGAGCCGACGAATGAATCTGCGACACCCGCGATTCTCCCACTGCCAGCACTTTCCCTACCTCCTTCATGGTCAGCTCTTCGTAGTAATACAGCGTCAAGGCCAGCCGCTCCTTCTCCGGAAGTCGCCGGATGCCTTCCTCGAGCCGGCCCCTCTGCTCCTGCTCCGTGCACATCTCGAACGGGCTGGTCGCTTTCGTCGTGGCCAGCCGCGAGCTCAGGTCTTGCTCCAGCCCCTCTTCCGCCGTTGAGGCAGTCTCTTGGAGGCTCCCTACATCGAGGCCGCGAATTTCCCCCGTCAACTGATGGAACTGTGAGAGCGATAGTCCCAGCGCCTTCGCCAGTTCGCCGGTGGTGGGCTCCCTGCCTAACCGGGCGCGGAGCTGCTGCTCGGCCTCCTCCATACGCCGCGCTTTCCGGCGGAGTTCGCGCGGGCTCCAATCGAGCGAGCGCAGCTCGTCCAGGATCGCCCCCCGGATTCGAAACTTCATGTACGACTCAATCTGCACTTTCCGCCTCGGATCAAACTTCCTGAGCGCATCGATCAGCCCCACCACTCCGGCCTGCAAGAGGTCGTCGAACGGCACATGCGCCGGAAGCCGGCTGTGAATTCTGCGCGCGATGTACCTCACTTGTGGCAGCAGTTCCAGGAGTCGCGCCTCGACGGATTGCTCATCGGGCCCGCTCACGCGACGGCGTCCTGCCCGCGGCAGCGGGAGCATTGCGGAGTTATATCGTCGGGGTGATGGGGAGACTGCGCGCGATTCGCGTTTCATGGCCGGGTCCTCTGCGTGGGGTTTCCCGCCGGGTGTGCCGAGTCGCCGCATGTGAAGCGGGATTTGCTGCGTCGAGTCGGCACATCGCCGTTCGAGTTGAAACAGCGTAGGGACTCCGGCTTAAAATGCGGTTAGCTGGACATTAGATTTTTCTGGGAGATGAGGAAGAGAAAACCGTCCTGAAACAGGGTTTCGAGTTCCCGTTTCGGAACAGGGCACCCGCGCTTTCTCACCTGGAGATCATCGAATGTTCCGCAGTGGCGACCGCCAATGCGACTCAGCGCGGAAATCTGACCATGGGCAGCTCCGGCAACCCAGTCTCTGGTTATCGCCTGAATCCCCGTCCCGCCGAAATCGGGAACCCTGCCGCCGCCGCAAGCCGGCGCGGCTCGGGGACGGCCATATTTCCGTTTCGCCGCGACGCGGGCGTCGCCGGTGCTCCCTCCGGCACCTCCATCCGGTAGCCGACTCCACGCACCGTGTGGATCAGGGGAGGATCAAAGCCGTCATCGAGCTTCCGCCGGAGATAATTAATGTATACGTCCACGATGTTGGTCGAGGTATCGAACGACAGGTTCCAGACGTGTTCGACGATCATCGCCCGGCTGAGCGCCCGTCCCTGGTTGCGCATCAGGTATTCCAGGAGGGCAAATTCCTTTGCCGTCAGAAGAATCTTTCGGGCCGCCCGCTCCACGGTATGTTCCACACGATCCATAGCCAGGTCCGCCACGCGCAGCACCGATTCTGCCGGCCGCGAGCCTCGCCGCATCAGCGCCCTTACCCGTGCCGCCAGCTCCGTAAACGAAAACGGGCGAGTGAGCACGTCGTCCGCACCCATATCGAGCGCTCTTGCGCGGTCCTCCGCCCGTGGCGAGCCGCACAGTGCCAGAATTGGAAGCGACGGCTTTGCTGCCCGCGAGGCCTGAAGCAGCTCGTGCCCGCGCAGCCCTCCCGTCAAATTCAGGTCCAGCAGCAGCAGGTCGTACCCGAACTGCTGCCACAGGAACGCCGTTTCCGCCACGTCCGCGCAGGTGTCCACCGCGTAGTGTTCTGCTTCCAGACCCTTGCGAACGAAGGAGGATAGTGCTTGATCGCCTTCCGCCAGTAGGATGCGCATGACTTTCTCTCCCACATGCGCGGGCGGAAGGGTTGCCCGCTAAGACTGTCGATTATTCTGAGTACTAGAACCCTAGCTGTCAAGCCTTCCAACCACCCTTGCTTCGCCTCCGTACACTACATTCCGGCTCGCTGCGCTCCGGCTGCCCACACAACTCATTTGACTCAGGCTGCGAAATCGGAGCCCCATCCGCATACTTCCAAGCGCTGCGCGCTCTCCCGAATTGACAATCCCTCCCGCCACGCCCATTGTATTCAAGGGGCGTGCGGAACTGTTTGAATGCAAACCCCGGCTCCCGCCGCGCGTCTAAACCATTTGTAGCCAAGGACTCGACTATGACCAAACTTCACCCATACCTCGCGCGCTGCACCGGCCTGCTTTTCGCCATTGCAATCCTG
>JASHRU010000165.1 GCA_030037225.1 Candidatus Acidiferrales bacterium
TGGTGCTGGCGGACGATTCGGGGCTCGTGGTGCCTGCGCTGGGAGGGGAGCCGGGCGTGCGTTCGAGCCGGTACGCGGGGCCGGAAGGGGACGCACGAAAAAATATCGCGAAGCTGCTGGGCGCGATGGGGGGAAAAACGGGCGCGGAGCGCGCGGCGCGTTTCGTGTGCGTGCTGGCGTTGGCGCGCGAAGGGCGCGTGGAGGCGGTGTTTTCGGGAGCGGTGGAAGGGCGGATTCTGGAAGCTCCGAGAGGCAGCGAAGGATTCGGATACGATCCGGTGTTCTACTACGAGCCGGCGGGAAAGACGTTTGCGGAGCTGCGGCGTGAGGAGAAGGACCGAGTGAGCCATCGCGGGCGGGCGTTTGAAAGGTTGGCGAGATACATGGCGGAGGCAGGGAAAGGATGAAGAAGAACAAAGGCAAACGGCGGAAATCCCCCGGCCCGGCTGGGGGCAAGCGCGCCGCCGCGAAAAGGAGCGAGGCAAAGGCCGTGCGCTCCAAAGGGCCGGCAAAAGGCGCGAAGCCGGAACGGGTGCGGGCGATTTTGGGGAAGCTGGACGAGGCGTATCCGGCAGCGACCTGCGAGCTGCATCACAACAATCCCTTCCAATTGCTCATCTCGACGATTCTTTCCGCGCAGTGCACGGACGAGCGGGTGAACCAGGTGACGGCAACTCTTTTTCCGAAATATCCCACGCCGGAAGCGTTTGCCTACGCGAACCCGCGTGAACTGGAGAAGGAAATCCGGCCGACGGGCTTTTTCCGCAACAAGACGAAATCCGTGATCGGCGCAAGCAAACGAATTGTGGAGGCATTCGGCGGAAAGGTGCCGCAGACGATGGAGGAATTGCTGACGCTGCCAGGAGTGGCGCGCAAAACCGCCAATGTGGTGTTGGGGACAGCCTTCGGAATAGCCAGCGGGGTGGTGGTGGACACGCACGTGCAGCGGCTGTCGGGCCGGCTGGACCTGACACGAGAGGAAGACCCGAAAAAAATCGAGCAGGACCTGATGCAGGTGATCCCGCGGGAACGCTGGATCCTGTTCTCGCACCAGTTGATCTGGCACGGGAGGCGCGTGTGCCAGGCGCGGAAGCCGCGGTGCGCGGAGTGCAATCTGGAACGCATCTGCTATTCGGAGGACAAGGTGGTGTGAGGCGGCGCGCGGACCAGGATCGGGGCAGGGTGCAGCTTTACGCGCACATCGTGCGGCGCTATAGTGGCCGCCACGAAGTTGCCCAGCAGCGGAGGAGACAGCCGAAATGGAACCAGTGAGCGGGGCGGAAGCGGCGGCGCGGCTGAAGGGCATGATCAGCGCGAAATACCAGGTGCACGGCTATTCGATCGACCTGACGGCGAAGCAGATTTACGCGCTGGACCCGGCCGGGCAGGTGGACTTCGGCGGAACGGAGTATGCGGCGAGCGCGCGCGTGCCGGTGGCATCTCTGCGGAGGAACCGGGAGGACAAATACGAGTGGTGGGACCTGTCGCGCGGGACGTACATGCTGGAATTCAATGAGAATGTGGCGCTCGAGCCGAACGAGTTCGCTATCCTGGAACCGGATGAGCGTCTGATGCGTTGCGGAGCCTTCCATGGGACTTCGTTCCTGCGCGGGCAGGGCGAGCGGCTGGAGACGCTGCTCGTGGTGGGGACGCTAAACGTCCACATCAAGCAGAACGCGCGCGTCTCGCGGGTACGCGTGTTCCGATTCGATGGAGCGCCCGGGACGGCAGGCGGCGAAAGCACGCAAAAGAAGGCGGCGAAAAAGAAGGGCGCCCGGCGGTAGAAGGAACCCATCCTACAAGAAGCAGCTAGCCGGGCAGCGCGACTGTGGTTCCCCGCGCATCATTCCAATCGCGAGTGGCGTCCTTATCGAGATCCGTGACGGGAAACGAGCGGCGCAGGCCCGCCGAGGTGATGTAGGTGACGCGGTCGCCGACGATCGTGAAGGCGACGGTTTCGATCACCTGGCCATCGCGGCGAATCAAAATGAACGGAGCGACGGCAGGCTCGGACGCGGGAGCGCTGTACTGGCCGACATAAGGCTGCGCAGGCGGAGGGGGAGGAGCCTGAACCACGATGGGAGGCTGCTGGGAGTAGCCGGAGTAATCCGGCTGCGACTGATCGTAATAAGAAGATGAGTCGTAATACGGGCCTGCGGCACCTCCGTAGCAGGAGGAGTAATACGGATCGCCGGTGTCAAAATAGCAGAGCGAGCCGCCCCACCAGATGGGAACGAGATAGCCGCGGGGTCTCCAGTAAGGATATCTGTAGCCATTGGAAAATGAACGGAAGCCCGGGGCGGCGGCGACGCGTCCGAACGAACGGCTCGCCTGCAGAGGGGCGCGAGAGAATACCCCCGGGCTGAAGCGCGGTGCGGCCGAAACGCGGGCACCGCCTCTGCCTCGCTGGGCCCATGCCGGGGCAGCAAACGCCAACATCACCAAGGCGGCAAGGGCGACGCAGGTTCTGGCGACGGATCGCACAGGAGACCTCTCTGACTACTCCCCCAAGTATACGATGCCTGAAGGGGGCGGGATGTTGCGCGAAGGAAGCATCCCACGGAGGGGAAGACACGTAAACATAGAAATCGAGGAGCCGCGTGGCTCGAGTGACGGGCACGGACGGAAGACAGAAAACGAGGGCAAAACGACCTCGATAATGGCCGAAAAAGGGCAGTTTTGGAGGAGTTCTTGAGGGCCGAACGCACTTAACATAATTTCGGCACGACGGGGTTCAGAACAGGGTGGGAGGGGGCCGGAAGAGCCTGCCAGAGGTCCCAGACAGAGTAGAAATCCGATCAGGGACGCGAGTAGGCCGGGTTCCCCGAGGCAGGCGCGACGTAATCCTGCCCATACTTGTTTTTGTGGGCGAAGGTGAAATCGGGATTCACGTCAACCTGAAGCCGCCCCAGGGAGCGGGAAGAGGCATCCATCGCGACGGCGCGGGAGAGAGAGTTGAGGTTATCGGCGACGCCGCGCTCGTACCAGACCTCGACCTGGTAGCGTCCGTCGGGCACGGCAGGAATAGCCACGCGACCGGCGCGATCAGAGAGAGAGAAATAGGGGGTCTCGACCACGATCACCACCGCGCTCATTTCCGGGTGAATGTTGCAGAACAAATAGCTGACTCCGGAGCGGTCGAAGGTGATGGTCTTGCTGGAGCCGGCTTCATAAAGGCCGAGATCAAAGCGCTTGCCATTGAAGAGAGAAAAAACGTTGTGGAAGAAGGGATCCTGGTTGGGGAATTGAACCTGGGTGCCCACCTGAACAATCAGAATATGCGGCTCGAACGCCTTGTTCTTCTGCAACATCCTGGGAATGCCGCGGGAGTGCGCCGCCTGAGCGGCACGCTTTGCGACCCCGTCGAGTGGGACGAGCCACACGGCCACGCCGGAAGCATCAGCGGAGCCGTGGGCAGTGGAGGCCAGCTTTGCGCCAGGTTCCGAGATTTCCACCTGCGCGGTGACCGGAGCAGTCTGCGCACCGAGCAGCGGCGGCAAGGTGACGAGGCAAACCGCGGCGGCGCACACGACAGCGAAGCGGGCGAACGGGAACGCGATTGGTCGTGACATCAAAAGATGTACCCCACGCTGAGGTTCACTTGATTTGCGATGTACGAATCATTGGTAATCTCAAACGTGCGAATACGGCGATATTCGATGGACAGGAGCATATCCGAGCGGGGCTGGTAAATACAGTTGACGAAGGCGCTGCGGTTCCTGGAGAGCAGTTCATCGTAGAAAGAGGGGTTGGACTCGTAGAGGCGCTCCTGGCCGGCGATGGGATTATCCTGGCCGAAGGCGCCGTTGAACTCGAGCTTCGGGCGCGGCTTGAACTTTAGTTGCGACCAGCCGCCGAGGGCATGAAGTCCGGTGACGGTGGTTGTGGAAGCAGTGAACGGGCCGGGGCCGATCAGCGTGTCCTGGCCGATTCCGCCGTTGAGGCCGGCGAGGGCGCTGCCGCGGAAGAACTCTCCGGTGAAGGTGAAGAACTGGCCGAGGGGAACCGTGAGGTCGGTGGTGCCGGCCCAGCCGTCCACATGGCGGCCAACGCCCCAGTACTGGCGACCGTAGTATCCGCCGAAGCCGAGCGTGAGCGGGCGACCGCTGATTTTCTGCGTCCAGGAAACGCGGGAGGCGTAAGCGGGCTGGCCGGATTCCTCGCCCCAGGTCGGATAACGCTCATAAAAATCGGGCGGAATATCGCCGGACCAGGAATCGAGAATTCCGCCTTGGATCTGGAAGCTGGTGTTATCGGAAATCACGATGCGATGCTCGACACGGACCTGGGGCGTCCAGGTCCATAGATTTCCTGATTGGGAAAGCGCGGGAATGGCGATGGAAGCCATGGAAGTGGGCGTGAGCGGGGCGATAAAGAGGCTGTCCTGGCCCGCGACGATGGAGGTATTCGCCCAGTCGAACCGGATTGTTCCCGTGCGGAGACGCATGATTCCGAATTCCGCGCCGTTGGGCGCATCGAGAAACCCGCCGGCAAAATCGAATTGGACGTCGGCGCTGGTATGAGCGCCGAAGATATCGGGGCCGAAGGCCTCGAGACCGATTTGCGATTGCCGGAGCGTGCCGGCAAACGCGCCGCGGGACTCAACGGGGTCGGGTTCTTCGGCCATTTGCGGAAAGTCGAGAATGTCCACGTTGCCGCGGTTGTCGAAGAGGTTGAGCAGGACGAGGCCGCTTAGGCGCAGGCGGTATTTCGATGAGCTTTCCACTTTGGACTGATACTGGTCGTCGAGCTTCGCATCGGTGAGCTGCTGATCCTCTTCCAACTGCGAGACGCGCTGGGAGAGGTCCTGCATGGATTCGGCGCCCGCGGCCGCCGAGGACTGCTGGTTACCGGGAAGGGGAGGGCCGGGAGCCTGCTGCTGGGAGGGGACGACGAAATTGGCGTTGCGAAGCTGGGCGCCAAGCTGGGAGCGGAGAAGCTCGACCTGGCGGCGAAGCTCGGCGGACTCCAGGCTGCTGCGCTGCTGCTCGGCGCGCATATCGGCAACCTGAGTTGTGAGGTCTTCGATGCGGCTTTGGAGAGCGGCAAGCGCGTCGGCGACGTGGCGCAACTGTGCCGCAGTGGAGCGCGCTGGGGAAGCAGCGGTGATCGCTGACGCAGGGGCAGGCGGCCCTGGTTGCTGGGCGCCAAGCGGCGCTGCAGCGAGCAGAAGCGCCGCACCTGCCGCGCACACTGCGGCCCGGAAGCTGGGGGCTGGGGGAATCGGCATGGCTGCCTCCTTGCGGTTGATTGACTGTGTTTGGAATCGATCCACTGGCGTGAAAACTTGAACGAGAAGGGCTCAGTTGGCCGGCCCGCGGGGCAAGCCGTTGGGCGCGGATTTCTTCTCGAGTGCCTCGCGGACCGCAGCGACCAGTGAACCTTGCGTGAACGGCTTCTGCACCATCACGGGCTGGGATTGCGAGCTGGAAGAAGTTCCCGCGCTGTATTCGGAATAACCCGACATGAGCACGATCTTGGCGAGAGGACGAACGGTTTTCATCTTCTCGACCAGCTCGAGACCGCCCATGCGCGGCATGATCATGTCGCTGACGAGGACGTGAATGGCGCCGGAGTGGCGCTTGGCGACGACGATAGCTTCGGCGCCGTTGGAGGCTTCGAGAACGGTGTAACCGTTCAGTTTGAGGAACTCGCAAGCCAGCTCGCGGACTCCGGCTTCGTCTTCAACCACCAAAACTGTCTCGGTTCCGCGGGGGAGCGGGGCCGGCTTTGCCTCGGCTTCTTTTTCGGCGGTGGTTTCGACGGCTTGTGGCAGATAAATTTCGAAGGTGGCGCCTTTGCCAGGCGCGCTTTCCACCCAGATGTAGCCGCCGCTTTGCTTCACCACGCC
>JASHRU010000016.1 GCA_030037225.1 Candidatus Acidiferrales bacterium
TACGCGCTCACGCTGCGTGCCTGGGTCCGCCGCTTGCAGGAGAGCCATTCCCAATGTTTGCGCTATGTCGCGCCCGCCGTATATCGCACCTGGCTGCTCGCCTTTGCCGGCTCAGCCGCCACATTCGAGGATGGCGGCCTGAACCTCAACCAGCTCCTGCTTTACAAACCGGGCGACGCCGCCAGCCGCCCGTTCACCCGCGAATACATCTATGCATAAGGGTCGCTCGTGAAAGGGGAAGATGCGATGACCGCAGAAAGGAACCTCGTGAGCACGGAGCCCGCCGCGGCGCCTGTCCCGCCGGCGGACGTCGCCGATAACCTGCTGCGCGAGTATGAATCCGCCAAGTTCGAACTCGCGGGGCTGCTCCGCGAGGCCGACGCTGCAGCCCGGCAGGCAAAGCTGGAGACTCTGCAAGCCGAGCTGCAGTCTCTCATCGAGCGGCTGGCCGAGGATCGCTTCTATCTCACGCTGGCCGGCCAGTTCAGCCGCGGAAAAACCACGCTGCTCAACGCGATGCTCGGGATGGAGCGCCTTCCCACGGGCGTCGTCCCCGTCACTTCGGTCATCACCGCAGTCAGCCACAATGCGCGCGAGCGCGTCGTGCTGCACTTCCAAAACAGCAATTTGAGCCGGGAGATTCCTCTATCCGAACTCTCCGGATGGATCACCGAGCAAGCCAACCCGGGCAATTCCCGCAGAATTGAAATGGCCGAGGTGCAGCTCCCTTCCGAATTGCTCCGCCGCGGCGCCTTTTTCGTCGACACTCCCGGCCTGGGCTCCGCCGTCCTCGAAAACACCGCCACAACGCATCGCTTTCTCCCTCAAATCGACGCCCTCGTGCTCGTCACCAGCTTCGAGGTACCGCTCTCCAGTGATGAGCTGCTGTTCCTAAGCAGGGCGCGCGCGCTTGGTCGCAAGCTGTTTGTCGTAGTCAATAAGCTCGACCTCTGCACCCCCGCGCAGCAGCAAGAAGTCGTCGCGTTCATCCGTTCTCATTTGGCGGACCAGGAGCTGCCGGATCCCGTACCTCTTTTCCCGCTCTCCGCTTCTCAGGCTCTCGCCGCCCGGCTCACCGGAGACCAGCAACGCCTCGAACAAAGCGGCCTGCCGGCCCTCGAACAGGCCCTGGTCAGCTATCTACTCCAGGATCGCTATAACGATTTCCTGGCAATCATGTACCAGCGGCTCGCTTCCGTTCTGGCGGACGCGCCCTTGCCGGTCCTCCGTTCGCTCGCCGAGCGCCTTCAGGAGATGCGCGCGAAGCGCGCGGGCCAGGCCGCGAGCGCCCGCTCGACGACCGCGGCACGGGCCGCAGCCGCCCGCAGGTCGCTCACCATCACTTCGTGTTTTATCTGCAGGCGCATGGCCGCAGCGGCGTTCGAATTCCTCAGCCGCTTTCAGTACGACCTGAGCCATAGCCTCGAAGAGCAGTTACTCCATGCGGGCAGATCCGGTTTCTGCAAGCTCCACACCCGCGAATATGCCCGCCTCGCCTCTCCGCAGGGAATCGCCTCGGGCTATCCACGCACGTTGTTCTTCCTGGCGGAACGTTTGCGCCTGCTCGCGCACAACGGCGGCCTCCGGGAGGACTGGAGGCAGCGTTTCGATCAGCTCCTTCCCCGCGAACAAAACTGCCGCGTATGCCGGGTGGAAAGCGCAACGGAGGAAATCGTGGTTCGCGACTTCCTCAATGCCTGGAAGCAGTCTTCCGCCGAGGGAGAGAATGGCCTGCCGTGTGTTTGCCTCGGGCATCTTCGCGCGATTCTCCAAAAGGAGCCCGCGTCGGGGCTCGCAAATCGCCTTCTATCCCATGCTGCCGGCGTCCTCGAAAGTACCGCGGAGAATATGGAGCGCTTTGCGCTGCGGCAAGGAGGGCTTCATCGGGAGCTCATCACCGACGAGGAATCGGCGGCGCCCGAGAGGGGTTTGAACCTGCTTGTGGGCCAGCCAAACGTCGGCCCCTGAATCAGTCACCGTTCCGTCGCCGCGCCGGCCAGTTTCTCTGGTTAGCTGACCGCTGCCATTCTCCACGCGCGAACTTCCGCACCGCTGTCACGGAATGACGGTTACGTTGGCGTTCAGCCCGCGTTCTCTCATCTCGCGCAAATCCCTTCGCCCCCACGCTTCTTGTGCCGCCGTGAGCCGCTTCAATACCTCCCGGCGTTCCACACCTTTCCGAATCGCGTCGGTAGCGCCGGCCTTCAGCACGCGAATCACTTCTTCCGGCATGGTCTTGCGCGAGTAGAACACGAAAGGAACGTCAGGATTGCGGCTCCTCAGCACTAGCGCAGTCGGGCCCCGTGACTCGAACTGGCTGCGCATGCCTACACGATGTGGAGTTCGATGCCCAGCGCGGTGGAGGCAGCCCCGCCCAGCACCATTCCGACACACCAGCGCAGGTGGTTTCCATGTACCGCATGTGCCAGCGCCACTCCCATTATGCCGAGAGACGTGAGAGAGGTAAGAATCCCTCCCCAGCGGACCATCGGAAACCCGACGGCAGTCAACAAAGGAATGAGCGAGCCGAAAAAACCCGATACGCTGGAGAGTACCGCCGTCCAAAGAGCTTCCCTCAGAATCGACCGGCCAAGGCGGGTCGATGCCAGGTGCCCATGCGAGAGGAGATTGAGCTGCCGCTCGGCATGGACCAATTCTCCGCGCAGTTGAGCATAGCGGGCGACAAAAAACACAAACGCTCCTGACGCGAGGGCGCTCGCGGCAATGCGGGCAGCCATTCCAAGACGCATCGTCTCACCCGAGGTCGTCAGCCGGCCGGCCGTCAGCGTCAGGGCTGTCAGGACGCCGTCCGCCAGTCCGAGCACCACGGGAAACGAAACGCCGGAGCGGAGAACATCGGATGGCTTCATCGCCGTCTCGCCACCGTTTCCACAATCTCCTTGCCGGCAAGCAGCTGGTCAACGCTGTGCACCACGGCCCCCGTGGATTCAATTGCCTGCACCAGCGCGTCGAAGTCCAGGCCCTCTCCCTGGATCGTCACGTTTGTGCCCACCGTCTCGATGTCGATTTCTGTGACGGTGATGTTTAATCCGTGTACGCCGGGAACGTTTTCGATTGCCCGCGCGATCTCAATCAGCGTCGGGCGGGATACCGCCTTGTCCACGTCCAAGACCACACGTCGTATATTCATCGTTTCCTCCTCGCACGAATCCTGCGAGCCGCGGGGCCGTGAACGATCGTGATGTTCGCATTCAGTCCCCGCGCCCGGATTTCCCGGAGGTCCTTGCCGTCCCACAGCTTCCGCGCCATGGCCAGCCTCTCCAGGATCTCTTCAGGCCTCAGAACGCCCTTCCGTATGGCGTCGGTAGCTCCGGCCTTCAGGACGCGAATCACTTCCTCGGGCGTGATTTTGCGAGAGTAGAAAACAAACGGGACATCCGGATGCCAGCGTCTTATTTCCCGTAGCAGTGCGATTCCATTGTCGGAGGACTGCCCCAGCGAGGATTTCTGCAACTCGAGCAGCCGATATGCCTCCAGAACGGCCCCCATCGTCTCTTTCAGGCGCGCCTTGTCGTTCAGCAGCGTGTCCGGTTCTGTGCGCGGCTCGGGATACAAATCCGCGAACCGTTGCGCCACGCGCCGCGCCGCCTTGCTTGCCGCAGCCCTCTGATTCGGCGTCGGCCTCGAGTCGCCGGGCCGCCCGGGCAAGTGGAGATCGCAAACGAAAATGTCCGGAGCCGGGCCAGTGAACAATTTCCTGGATTCTGCGGGCCAATGGATCGCCGTGTAGTTATAGACTTGGGCCACGATCTTGCGGAACTCGGCGAGTTCTGTCTTGTCGTCGTCGATAAACACGAGCCGGCGGCGCATTTCCATCCTCCCGCCCGCGCTGGACCCACCTCTCGCCTGCCCTGACGAAGGAAGGGCCTGCTACGGATAGAGCTCCAGGTCTTCCAGCGCAATCAGCCGGTTGCCGACCATCTCGCGCAAATGCGGCAGCACGCGTTCCACCTGCTCCGGTGCGTCGATATACTCGATCACCAGCGGCAGTTTCCCGCCCGTGTCCACCAGCGAGGTGGTCACCACGCCGGCCTTGGTGAATCCGGCCGATCCGCGAAGTACCGTCCCTCCCGCGCACCCTTCTTTTTGCAGGAACCGCAGCACTTCCAGATGCAAGGGCTTTCCATGCCACGCGTCCGCCTCGTTCACGTAGATGGTCACCCGCCTGACTTTTTGTGCCGGCATCTCACAGACTCCGGGCCACGATTGCGCCGAGTACGGCGCCCGCAAGCGAAAGCAGATTGTTGCTCAGAATGTTGGAAACGGCCAGCCAATAGCGCCCCTGCTCATAAAGCGTGAAAGTCTCCACCGTGTAGCTGGAAAACGTTGTGTAGGCGCCGCAGAACCCGATGGCGAAGAACAACCGGAGATTGTAATTGCTCAGCACGCGCTCCGTGGTCCAGATCACAAAGAAGGCGAGGAAGAGGCTTCCGCTCAAATTGATCAGGAGCGTGCCGTAGGGAAACCCGGGTCCGAGCCAACGGAGAGCCGCCCGGCTTACCAGGTACCGCGCGTTCGCACCCAGGAAACCACCCAAGCCCACGTAAAGAGCGTCACGCCACATCGTCCCGGCCCGGCCCTCGCTTCCTCGCTCGTCTGCCGAATTTCCGCCGGACAGAGTACTTCAATTCCCCAACTCTTCGTAGGGGCGGTCCCGATCCCGAAGCTTCGGGATTCGGGATACGCCCTCTTCGCATCTTCTCCGCCCGTGGCACAGGCTTTCAACCTGTGCTCTTCCGAATCAGCTAAAATCTCCGCTGCACTGGTCGCGTTTCTCTTCCCCGGGAGGAAATCCGCATGCCACACAAGCCCATCCGAAAAGCGCCCGTCAGAAAGTCTTCCCCAGCCCGGCCAGCGACTCCCCGCGCGTCTCGCCCTCACATCCCCGGCTACGGAATCGTGGGCGAAAAAGACGGCCGCGGCCTTCTTCCCTGGTCCTGGGCCGAGGCCCGTTTCACACGCGGCTGGAATTATTGGCTGGCCACCACGCGTCCCGACGGCCGACCCCACCTGATGCCCGTTTGGGGCCTGTGGTGGGAGGGCGCTTTCTGGTTTTCGACCGGCGAGAAAACCGTCAAGGCGCGGAATCTGGCCGCCAGTCCGAACTGCGTCGTCGCTCCAGCGCATCCTGACGAAGCCGCCATCGTCGAAGGCAAAGCGGAGTGGGTGCCCGCCTCCGACGCGCTCAAACCGCTCTGGGACGCCTACAAGAAGAAATACTCGTGGGATATGAAAGGTACGGGCTTCTTTGTCGTCCGTCCTCGCGTCGCATTCGGCTTCATCGAAAAAGGCGAACTCTTCACGAAAACCGCCACCCGCTGGCGGTTCGCCTAGGGTAGCAGCCTGCCTCCGGCTGGAATGTGGTGGTTCATCGGGCTGTGGGTGCGCCTTCTGCCGTCTGGCGGCAAGCGAGCAAAATCGAATTCGCTTGACGATTCTTTCGCTCCGTCACACACTATGTCGTACGACATATAGGAGGCTAGTGTGCGCGGCGCTTTTCGTTTCTCCATGAATCCCTGGGGACCCTGGTCCGCCATTGCCCTGGGTGCTCGCAGCCGCTTTTTCGAGTCCGGCGAGGCTCGCCTGGCGGTTCTCTTTCTTCTCGCCGAGGGCCCGAAACACGGCTACCAATTGATTAAGGAATTGCAGGAACGTTCCGGCGGACTCTACCGCGCCTCGACCGGCACCGTGTACCCTACCCTGCAGGAACTCGACGACGAGGGCCTGATCTCCTCCGAGCGCGAAGACGGCAAGCGCATCTACCACATCACCGAGGCCGGCCGTGCAGAGCTCAAGCGAAATCCGGAAATGGTGGACCGCATTTGGCAGCGCGCGGAGCGCTGGGAAGACTGGGGCAACTCCATCCGGCCGGAATCGTTCGCCGTGCTGGCACCCGCGAAGACACTTCTCAAAGCCGCGTTCTACGCAGCGGCTCGCGCGGGCGGCCGTCCTGATCGCGAACAGCGCATTCGCGACATCCTGGACCATGCCCTGCGGGAAATGACGGAGCTGGAGAAATCCTGGAAGGCGAAGCGATGAGCGCCGGGCTGCGCACCGAACAGTTGGTGAAGATCTATCGCAGCGCTCCGCCCATGGCCGCGCAGACCGGCTTTATGTTCGGCCAGCCGCGCTCGAAAGCGCGAAGCGACAAAAGCAAACAAGTGGAAGTGACCGCGCTGGCGGGCTTGTCGCTCGAGGTCCACGCCGGAGAAATTCTCGGCCTGCTCGGCCCCAACGGCGCCGGCAAATCGACGACCGTGGGAATTCTCACCACGCGCATCCGGCCGACATCGGGCCAGGCCATCGTCGGCGATTTCGACGTGTGGCGCGAGCCCGTCGCGGCGAAGCGCCTGTTCGGCGTGGTGCCGCAGCGCCCGAACCTCGATTTCGCGCTTACCGCACGCGAAATCCTGACATTCCATGGCGCCTATTTCGGACTGCCTGCGCGCGAATCGCACGTGCGCGCGGAGGAACTGCTGGAGCGTTTCCATCTGGGCGAGCGCGGGGATCAGATGGTCCGGGGATTCTCCGGCGGAATGATGCAGCGGCTCTCGATTGCACGCGCGCTGATGCACGATCCCGCCGTGCTGTTCCTGGACGAGCCCACGGTGGGGCTCGACCCGCAGACGCGGCTGGTGGTCTGGGAGCTAATCCGCGAATACAACCGCCGCGGCAAAACGATTCTGCTGACCACGCACAACATGGAGGAAGCCGACGAGCTGTGCGGGCGCATCGCCATCATCGACCACGGAAAAATGATCGCCTGCGACACGCCGGCGGCGCTCAAGGCTTCCGTACCCGGCGGCTGGCTGATTCGCCTGCGGTTCAGCAGCGCCACGCCGGCGCTCGCGGAACGCCTGCGCGCGCTCGAAGGAGTCCGCGAGGTGCGTTCCGGCGGGGATACCGCCGTGGACGTGTACGCGGACCGGGGCGGAGCGCTGATTCCCGCGCTGGTGGCCGCTGCGGCCAATGCGGGGGCGGAGATTCACGACGTGCATCTCTCCGAGCCCAGCCTCGAAAATCTTTTCCTGCTGCACACCGGAAAGGGACTGCGCGAATGAACTGGAAAACGTTTCTGGCCCTGCTCGGACGCGACGCGCACGTCGCGCGCCGCAATATTCTTCCCGTGCTGGTGATGAACCTGATCCAGCCGATGATGTTCGTTTTCGTCTTCGGCCGCATCATGACCGGGAGCGGGCTGCTCCCGCCGTCCTACAAGAACATGCTGCTGCCGGGAATCATGGCCATCACCATGGTGATCTCAGGCGTGCAGGGCGTGGCCATGCCGCTAATCGCCGAGTTTCAATTCACCAAGGAAATCGAGGACCGGCTGCTCAGCCCAATCCACATTTCCTGGATTGCCGTGGAGAAGATCGTTGCGGGGATGCTGCAGGCGCTCACCGCGGGGCTCGTGGTGATTCCCGCGGGATGGCTGCTGATCGGCACAGGTCTCGACCTCAGCGGCACGCAGCCGCTGGCACTCGTCGCCGTTCTGCTCCTGGTGGCGCTGATGGCCGCGGCTTCGGGAATCGTGCTCGGCTGCCTGATCGGACAGACCCAGATCGGCATGATGTTTACGCTCGTCCTGGGCCCGATGATTTTCTTCGGGTGCGCCTACTATCCGTGGAGCACGCTCGCGCGCTTTCCGACGTTGCAGAAAGCGGTGCTGGTGAATCCGATGGTGTACGCGAGCGAAGGATTCCGCGCGGCGATGGTGCCGGGAATCCCGCACATTGGTTTGCCGGCGGTTCTCGCGGCTCTAGGTGCGTTTGATATCGTGCTGCTGTGGCTGGGCATCCGCAGCTTCGACCGCAAGGCGATCGGGTAGGCAGGGTTAGCGTCTTCCCCACCGCAGGCAATTCACCGCGTGTCAGTCAGCGGACGTTGCCGTGCTCGCCTGTGTTTCGGGAGCTTCGCGGCGTCTCCTCCCGCTCAACAGATAGACGGCGGCGCGCAGTTCAAGCAGCGGGTCATCGGAAGGTTCGATTCCGTCCACCCTGGGAATGGGATCAAAAATAGTCCGTTGTTGCTCGTGCGCGTCGTCGGGCACCTTGGCCGCAAGCGCAAGAGTTCCGAATGGAAGGAGCTGCCGCGAGTCCGGCCAGTGGATTGTGGCGTCGTCCACCACGTCGCCCTTCTCGGCGAGCTGCACCTGGATATCGAACCGGATGGGTCCCTTCGCGATGCGCTGCGCCAGCTCGTCGAACAGGAAATTCGCGCCCTTTGCCTTCGCGGACTCGGCGCTCAGATGGACGATGCCCGCCGCCGGAACAATCCGGTAGCGCCCATACCGCGCCGCGCCGTCGCGGCTCAAAAACCGCATCGCCGTGACGCCGTAATACTGCTCCGTGGCAAAGCTGGCCGGGCTCGGCTTGGGGGCTTGAATGAAAGCCAGCGTCGCCGGATGCGAGCCGAGAAATTTCTCGATGGGAGTGGGTGACGTTTTCACGCCCTGGCTGGCCGCTACAGCACGCAGAAATTCCAGAAATTCCTGCCCCGTGTGCGTCGGGAATCCGTCGGTCGAGTGGCCGATGATGTCGGTGTGCGCACGCTCGGCAAGATGGAAACGGATGGCGATTCCGCGCGGGTCGGCGTTCGGGTCGTTGTCGGGCAGCAGCGGAAGCCCCGTGGAATTGGAAAACCGCAACGTCACCGGAGTCGAAGGACGGGCAATGTGCGGCGCGCGCGTGAGCGCCGCCGCTTGCGGCGACGGTGTGAAGGTCCCGGAGAGCAAGATTCCCTTCGCGTGCGCGGGACGAAAGCCAGGATGCAGTCCGAAGAGGGTGTCGAATTGCCCGATAAGATCTTTGGCAAGCTGGACCAGCTTCTCATCCGATGGCAGCGGCATGTGGATTCCTCCAGCAGTCGTGGGATGCCTGATGTGATGCCATCCCGAGGAATCGGTTGCGCCGGTCGGACAGGCGCGGCCGCGCCCAAGGGATTCTGAATCTAACGCGGCGCGGCGGCCAAATCCTGGAAGGCGAATTGGGACTGGATGCCGGCGAACGGCTTCCCACCGAGTTCCGCGTAAGGATACACCGAATAATTCAGCGGGTCTCCGGCCTGCTTCGGCGCGAGATCGATATCGCGGCCGCGGGTGAACTCGACCCGGTTCACGTCGTGCGCGCCAAAAAAGTAGCCGCGCTTCTCGGGATTCTTCCAGGCTTCGGAAGCATCCACGGGAATCCAGCCGTAACCGGTAACGTAGAATTCCGCCCAGCAGTGATAGCCGCCGATGGTTCCCGCGCCGGCTTTGGCCGGCAGGGGAAATCCGATGGCGAAGCGGGCAGGAATTCCGGCTGCACGCGCCATGCCGATGAAAAACCCGTGAAAGTCGGTGCAGTTGCCTTTTTTCGCGGTGCAGAAATAGGCGGCGTCGCCGCGGCCCCAGCCCGTTCCCGTCTTGTCGTACTTCATGGTGGCAATCACGTAGTTGTAGAGGGCGCGCGCTTTCTCGAGCGGGTCGTCGATGCCTTTGGTCTGTTGCGCGGAGGTTTCTCCGATGATTCCGGTGAGCGGGACGAGGCGGTCGGGCTCGAGGTCGCGCTTGCGCTCGGCGGGCGAGAGCGGAGGGGCGCCGGTCGAGGGCTTGTGGTCGAGCGAGACGCGGTGCTCCCGGCGCACGGCGTTGAAGGACATGTGGACTTCAAATCCTTTCTGCAGCTCAGCGGCCGGCACTACGAAATACGCAAATTCGTTGTGGTAGAAGTGGTCGCTTTTCAGGGCATGCTTCACCGGCGCGTCCACCTGGAGCGCCGAGATATCCTGGTAGGCGTCGGAATGAGGGACGGGAATCCAGAGGTGCAGCGGTTCGGAGGCCTGAGGCGCAGCAGGGACTTTAACCGTGTAGGTAAAGGAGAAGCTTCGGGAGGGAATCGCGGGATCGACGGCACGCGCGGTGGGGGAAGGCGCGTGCGGCTCGGCGGCGAGAGAAAAGCCGATCGCGGGCAGGGTGATGAGCGCCGTGACCACGGCGCGGCGTAACCTTAAGTTCATGGTTTGCTCCTTTGGAATGGATGCGACCGCTCGGCGAGCGTTAACAGGGCACGCATCGAGGTCCCCCCAAGCTTGTTACAGCGGTGAATTGTACGACGGACGGGGCTGGGGTAGCTACGGCTGCGGTTCTTGCGAACGGCGCTGGCGGTTACCGCGCGGGGCTGTGGCTCATTGCGTTGGAGTGCCAGCGGGCGGCGCCGACATGCGGTTGCTCGCGGCATCGAGGGCGGCGCCGAGCTGGCGATAGTCCACGGGCTTGGAGAAAATCACTTCGACGACATGCTCCTGGGCCATGCGGCGGACGACGGGGTCTTCGACGCAGGTGATGACGATGACCGGAACGGCGCGCAGGCGGTCGGAGCCGTTGCGTTGGGTGAGAAAGCGCAGGCCAGTGCCGCCGGGAATGTTCAAATCGAGCAGGATGACGTCGAGCGGATCCTCCAGCGCCGCTTCCCAGGCGGATTGCACGTCGATGGCCAGAGAGACGGCGTATCCGCGGGCGGTAAGGAAGCGTTCCAGTTGCGTGCTTTGCACCACGTCATCTTCCACGACGAGAGCGTGCATCGATCACCTCGCGAAATGGTTTTTGCGGCGATTTCGACGACTGCCCGGATCCCGATGCGGGGCGCGCGACGAGCCGGGCGGCGTTTTCTGAAGGAGCAGGACGGCTGACTGGCCCGGACGGCTCCTTTCCGTCTATCGGTATTCCCCGGAAAAGCTTGAGTTCTCCGGCAAGGCGCACATGGCTTTGCTTCCCTTCCGCCTGTGTATCGAAGCGCACATAGGGGTGTGCAGTGGGTCACTGCGCGGGCGGGAGGGCGCGTGCTAATCGCGATGGCAAGAGATGAAGATGAGCGATCGCGTCCATCGTTCGAGAGCCGCCGAATCCTGCATTGATTGTGCAGTGACGCTGGAATGCCCCGGCC
>JASHRU010000166.1 GCA_030037225.1 Candidatus Acidiferrales bacterium
AATCTCGCCGCCATGCTCCTGCACAATTCCGTAGCAGATGGAGAGGCCCAGGCCCGAGCCTTTGCCCACCGGCTTGGTGGTGTAAAAGGGATCGAACACCCTCTTCGGGTCTTCCAGCCCGCGCCCCGTGTCGGAAAACTCGACGACGGCGCGATTGCGTTCGCGCAGTGTGCGGATGGTGAGTGTCCCGCCGCCCACTTCCTCGAGAGCGTCCACGGCGTTGTTGATGATGTGGAAGAAGACCTGCAAGAGCTGGTTGGGATCGCCGCGAACGCCGGGCAGGAGCGTCTCGGGAGCGAATTCGAGTTTGACGTGCTTGTCGCGCAAGTCGAGCGAGCGAAGTTGGACGGCGCTGGCCAAAACCTGATTGATATCGAGCAGCACTTTTTCCGCAGGGACCTGCCGGGCAAAGCTGAGCAGGCTGGTGATGAGAGATTTGGTGCGCAGGGCCTGCGCGCGAACTTTCTCCACCAGCGTGCGGAATCGAGGCGCCAGGGCGCGGTCGGCCTCGAGCACGTCCGTGAAGCCCAGGATGGCGGTCAACGGATTGTTGATCTCGTGCGCGGCGCCGGCAGCGAGCTGACCGAGGGAGGAAAGCTTTTCCGTCTGCACCAACTGGTTCTGGAGGCGCCGCAGGTTTTCGAGCGACTCCTCCGAAGTGCGCAGCAGGTCCAGGCGCTCGCGGTTGACGAGGTGCTGGCGCCAAAAGACCAGGGCGTCGAACGGAATCATCATGGCCAACGTGAGCAGCAGGCGATACCTGCGGACGGAAACCGGGGCGTCGCTCAAAATCTGGTTCCACAGAGCGAATAGAGGCAGGGAAACGAGCGCAGCCATTGCCAGCCGCTCCGGCCACGCGCTGTTGCGCGTGGAAGCGGCGCCGGGCGCTTCGGCGCTGCCCGATGCGCGATAGGCCACCAATCCCGCCGTTCCGAACATCGCGAACGAAGCGACCACGGGGACATCGAAGAGGCTTCCGGTATGGTAGGCGTTGCGATCGATGGCGACATTGATGAGCGTCGAACCCAGCAGATACAGGCCGCTCGAAAAGAACAAGGTGAGGTAGGTGCGTTGCCACGCGCCGCGGGTCTTCCAGCTCAGCGCGCCGAGGCCGATCAGAAGCACCGAGTTCTGAAAGAGGTAGAGGTAATCGAACGCATCGCCGTAATAGTCGACCTTCGGCATCACGTACTGCCAGGGGATCACGAAGAAGAAGTAAAGAAAGGTCCACCAGATCAGGAGCAGGCCAAAATCCACCACGCCGTAACGCGTGCCGGGTTCCGTCCGGCGCGTGTGCGGCTGCAGCGTGAGAGCCGCGATCATGGGCACAGTGTGGAAGAAGAAAATGGGATCGCCGGGAAAGGGATTCGGGCTGGCCTGGTGAAGAAAGACCTCGTAATGAGTCCAGAGGACCTGCCCGCCCATCCAGAGCGTGCAGCCCACGGCCAGCAGCAGCCAGAACCAGTTTTGCCTCCAGCGCGGGGAGGCGGCGTTGAGCAATAAGCCGGTGTTGGCCAGCAGGGGTACAAAGCATTGCACTACGTCGCCAAACGTGGTGAGGCGCTCTCCAACCGGGATGAGCAGCCCCCCGGCCGCATAGCCGCCGACCAGCAGAATCCATCCAGCCGCGATCCAAGCCGTGGCAGATGAAGGGGATAGAAACTTCGCGCTCCGGGGCGACTGTGGCACACCCGGGGCGGCTGCCGACGGAGCAGTGAATGCGAGAGACATATTGACCTGGACGAGAACTGTAACGGCCTGTCCGACCGGGCACACTAGTACTATTGGTACTGGCCTGTGAGAAAGGCCTAACCTGTACTTTTCAAGGCAGCAGCGGGGGTCGGGCATGAGGGGTTAGCGCGGAGGGGAAAAGAAAGGTAAGGGACCAAAAGAGGGGAGCTATGAAGGAGCGCGAGTTCAGGTTTGCTGCGCGGCTCGAGATGGTGAAAGGCCGCGGATTCTATGCCGTCGATGTGCCGGCAGAAATCAGCAAGGCGATTGGAAAGCGCGGGCCGGTTCCCGTGAGCGCTCGAATCAACAATGTGGCGGAATTCATGGCGAGCCTGTCGCCCGCGGGAGGGGGCCGGCATCGGTTGCGGATCAATGCGCCGACGCGGCAGATGGCAGAGGCGAAAGCGGGCGACCTGGTGAGGGTTCAAATCCTGGTGCACAGCCGGCCGGTCGCGGTAGTCATCCCACAGGATTTGAAAACGGCGCTCGCTGCCGAAGGAGTGCTCGAATATTTCCAGGCGTTTGCGCCGGGAAAGCAGCTCCACATCATTGACTGGATCTGCCGCGCGGCGCGGCTGGAGACGAGGGAGAAGAGGATTCAATTTACGGTCGAATTCGCACACCGGCGGCGTGAGAAGCGTAGAGAGCGCGAGATCAGAGCGAGCGGCTAACGCAAGCTGGCTCTAGCCAAGGCGGGCGGGCAGGGCATGCTTTCCTGATCGGGCTCAGTCCTTCGCCACGGAACCCGGTTCAGGGCACCCTTTCTAGGTCCCGGAAAGGGTGGCGGAGCCATGTACCAGACGGTACATGGCGGAGGGGGAGGGATTCGAACCCCCGAGACCCTCACGGGCCTAACGGTTTTCAAGACCGCCGGTTTAAACCGCTCACCCACCCCTCCGCCTGCAATTATAGCGCGCACGAGTGATTCGCCGGGATTGCAGGCGCGCGGCGATTCAACTTTGTTTCGTGAGAATGATGTGGGTGGCTTTGGGCGTGGAGACGTGCTCGGCCGGGCGGTAGCCAAGTTGGAGCAGATCGATGCCGGCGAAGAACGGTTCGCCGGAGCCGAGAAGAACAGGCGCGATGGCGAGATGCAGATCGTCAATGAGGCGGGCGCGGAGAAACTGGTGGAGGGTGGAAACGCCGCCTCCCACTCGAATGTCCTTTCCACCCACGACGGCGGAGGCGCGCTCGAGGGCTTTGCCGATTCCGCCGGTGACGAAATGAAAGGTGGTCCCGCCGGCCATGGGAATCGAGGCGCGCTCATGGTGCGTGAGCACGAAGACCGGCGTATGGAAGGGCGGATCCTCACCCCACCAGCCTTTCCAGGAATCGTCGGGCCAGGGACCGCGGACCGGCCCGAACATATTGCGGCCCATGATCCAGGCGCCGACGTTGTGGAAGCTGCGCGCGACGAAATCATCGTCAACTCCCGTCGTTCCGCCCTCTTTGCCGACGCGGAGCTCGAAGGTGCGGGTGGCAAACATCCAGTCGAACAGTGCCAGACCGCCGACGCCGAGCGGGTTTTCGAGGCTTTGGCTGGGGCCGGCGCCGAAACCATCGATGGAGATCCCAAACGCATGGACTCTGATTTGGGGCATGACTGCTCCCGGATGTTTTTGCCCGTGCGATGAGCCGGAAGGGGAATGGTAGGCGCGACGGGCGCGGTTGACAACCAGCAGAGCAGCCCGGCAGAGATAACGCGACTGTGAACGGGTTCCTATTAGGTGTTTGTCATAACAAACTTCAATAAATCGCGCTCTTTCTCGCCGCGCAAAGTGTAGTAGTATCGGCCGCGCCACGCAGGAAATCGAGGAGGCAGGCGCGCGCCCGGAGGGACGCGCGGACTTGGGCATGGGCGGGGACTACTTCTGGCGGGATGTGAAGTTCGGGCTGCGCGGATTTGTGCGCAATCCGGCGTTCTCCGCAGTGGCGCTGGTGACGCTGGGGCTCGGAATCGGCGCCAACGCGGCAATCTTCAGCGTGGTGAACGCGGTGCTGCTGCGTCCGCTTCCTTTCCCCGATTCGGACCGCATCGTGATGGTGCGGAAGGTGGAGCGGCGGCTGAATTACACGCGCGCGGCAGCCTCGGCGGCCGAATATCTGGACTGGCGAGAGCGCAATCACAGTTTCGAACAACTGGCGGGGTTCACCTCCGGCTATTACAACCTGGCGGGCACGGCGGAGCCGGAACAGGTGTGGGGCGCGCGGACTTCGGCGAATTTTTTTGATGTATTCCGGGTGACTCCGGTAATCGGCCGCGCCTTCCTGCCCGAAGAAGAGTTGCCCGGGCACGGACAGGTGGCCATGCTGAGCTACCGGTTCTGGCAGGAACATTTCGGCGGGCGATCGGACGCGCTGGGCCGCAGCATCACGGTGGACGACAAGCCGTACACGGTGATCGGGGTATTGCCGGCGGACTTCAACCTTTGGGGAAACGCAGGGTGGGAGTACGACCTGTGGATGCCGTTCACCTTCGACCGTGGAAACATGAACCGCGAGCAGCACGTGTTGATCGTCTTCGGGCTGATGAAGCGCGGCGTGACCATCGCGCAGGCCGACGCGGAAATAAAAGCCATCGTGCGTCAGCTCCACCAGGAATATCCAGGGGTCGATGCCACGTTTGACGCGCGCGTGGCCGCGATGCACTCGGAAGCGACGCAGGCGCTGCGGCCGGCGCTGGAGATGCTGCTGGCGGTGGCGGGGTTGGTGCTGCTGATCGCGTGCGTGAACATCGCAAACCTGCTGCTCTCGCGGGCCAGCTCGCGGGAGCGGGAGATGGCTGTGCGCTCGTCGCTGGGCGCGGGGCGGGGCCGGTTGCTGCTGCAGGTGCTGACGGAGAGCGTGCTGCTCGGCGTGTGCGGCGGGGCCATTGGGCTGGCGCTGGGATTCGGCGGGCTGAGGCTGCTTCCGCTGTTCCTGCCGGCCACGGGCAGCCAGTACGAAATTCCCTACGCG
>JASHRU010000167.1 GCA_030037225.1 Candidatus Acidiferrales bacterium
GCGCCCGTAGCTCAGTTGGATAGAGCGTCTGGCTACGAACCAGAAGGTCGGGAGTTCGAATCTCTCCGGGCGCGCCACCCACCTCCATCTGAATCGTTCCGTCTCCGTGCACTCTACGGTAGACTCTCTCGCGCTCAGAACGCGACTCGTTTCGGAGGGGAAAATGAACCGCAGGACTGTGCTGAAAATCGCCGCGCAAACCACCACTACAATGATTGCCGCGCCGTTGCTCAACTTCGGACGCTTCCGCCTGCTCGCCGCGAGCCCGAAGGAATATTCCGCGCGGGCCATTGAACTGGTCCAGCGCTCGAACGTGATCGACATGCTGAACGTCTTCAGTCTTTACATGGTCTTGGCCCCAGTATTCGGGGACAAGAATCCCACCTGGCTCGAGAATCCGGCATTGCTTCCCGCATCGGAGCTCGAACGCGCACGCGGGAGCGGGTACAACGTTCTCCACATTGCCGTAGGCTTTGCCGACTACGACAGCACGCTCCGTTTTCTGGCGCAGTGGAACGGACTGATTGCGCATCACAGCGAGACCTTTATGCGAGTGGATTCTCCCGAGCGTCTCGCCGAGGCCAAGCGCGCTGGCAAGATCGGCATCATCCTCGGGGTACAGGATTCCGACCATTTCCGCACCGTCGACGACGTCGACTTCTTCTACGGCCTGGGACAGCGGGTCTCCCAGCTCACCTACAATTCACGCAATCTGATCGCCAGCGGTTCCACGGAGCGGAACGACAGCGGCCTGAGCGATTACGGCGTGAGCGTGGTGGAGCGCATGAACCGGCTGGGCATGGCCGTGGACGTCTCGCACTGCGGCGACGTTACGACGCTCGATGCCTGCGGGGTATCCAAGCAGCCCGTGCTGATCACGCACGCCAATTGCCGCGCCCTGAACCCGCATCCGCGCTGCAAGACTGACGAGGCCATCCGCAAAATCGCCTCGACCGGTGGCGTGATGGGCATTACTGGCGTGCGCCCCTTCGTTACGGCCAAGGAGCCGACCACGATTGAAAACGTGCTGGATCATTACGACCACGTCGCCAAACTCGTGGGCGTCGAGCATCTGGGCGTCGGCAGCGATATCGGCCTCGACGGGTACGACGCCCTGCCCGAACCCATCCGCAAGAGGCTCCACGCCGGCTACAAAGCCAGCTACGGCTTCCGCGAAAAGGACGACATCGAGGGCCTCGACCACCCGAAGCGGACCTATGATTTGACGGAGGGCCTCATTCGCCGCGGCTACTCCGACGCCGACATCACGCTGATTCTCGGCGGCAATTTCCAGCGCGTCCTCGCCAGAATCTGGAGCGCGTCGAGCCAGGCCAAAGCTGCGTAACGCCTCGCGCCCCGTTCCCGGATTGCTCTCTGGACTTTCCCCGGCCCCGGATGGCCGCTGCATTCCTATCTCTGGTAGTACCTCGCTGCCTCGAATACTTTTTGTGCTGTTTTTATTCATATTCTGATCCGGGACGGACCGACAATATGCACTCATTCCGAAAGCTGCTGGCTCTCTTTGTGTTTTTCGCGTCCGCATTGGCCGCGCAGACGCCCGACACAGCCACCATCGTCGGCCAGGTGACCGACGAGCAGCACGCCGCCATTCCGGGCGTGGAAGTGAAGCTCACAGACGCTCACACCGGGGCGGTCCACACCACACAAACGGATGCTTCCGGCAATTTTCATTTCGGCGGGCTTCCCGTGGGTTCCTATTCGGTACTCGCGCGCAAGGAAAAATTCACCGACCTGCAGCGCGAGCTAACCCTGGCCGGCAGCTCCACGGCGGATGTGCAACTCGAACTCAAGGTCGCGGGAGTCGGCACCCAAGTCCTCGTTACCGGCGCTGCCGGCCAGATCCGCACCGATGAGCCCCAACTCGGCGACCGCCTGGATTCTACCGAGGTCGATGAGCTCCCCCTGCTCAATCGCCGCATCACCTATCTTCCATTGGTGAATGCAGCGAATCGTCCGGCCATCAATCAGGGCGATGTGTTCATGAATCAGGATTTGTTCACCACCAACGGCTCGGGCCGCCGGCAGACGGCCTTCGTGGTGGACGGCGCCACGGCAAACGACAGTTGGGGCCGGCAGACGATTTTCACCAACATTCCACAACTCGTGGTCGGCGAAATGACGGTGATCGAAAACGCTTTCTCCGCCGAATACGGCGCGACCACGGGCAGCGTTGTGAACATCATCACCAAGACGGGCGGAAAGGACTATCACGCGGACGTGTTGGGGACCTGGCGGCCCAACGACACTTCCGCCAAGCTTTCCGGCTTCACCACCACGAGCGCCGGCAGCGGCAACGACATCGTCTCCGACAAGCTGGGGCAGCTTGGCGCGATGTTCTCCGGACCCATCCCCGATACCAAGCAGACGCACTTCCTGTTCGCCGGTGAGTACAGCAACGAGCAGCGCGGCTCGCCCGTGACTTCTCCGATCGAGCCGGAAGTATTCGTGGGTCATTACACGGATTGGATGACGTTCCTGAGCCTGGACCACGAAATCAACGACGCCAACACCATCTTTTTGCGCGCCAATACGGATAGCTTTCACGACACGAATCCGAACGGCATCGTGGGCGGCAACAGCCTTCCCTCGGTGGACCGCATCTTCCGGCGGCGCACCTATACCGTGGAAGCGGGCGAAACGGCGGTGCTCTCCTCCTCGCTGCTCAACAACGTGCGCGTCCAGTTTCAATTGGCGTCGCCGATCACCGAGTTTGATCCGGTCATCTACGGGACCGAGTTTGTAGTTCCCATTTCCACCGGGGGCACGTTTTCTTCCGGCACGTCGCAGTCCGCGCTCCTTCTGAACCGCCAGTATGAATTTAACGACACGCTCTCCTACTTCTGGGGCAAGCATGAGTTCAAATTCGGCGGAGACGTGATCGAGGCTCACAACGGCGGCGATAGCAAGGAATTTGGCGGGCCGATATTCGACGGCGAACTGATGTACGACACCTGCACCCTGGCGCTGACCATCTGCGAGAGCTCGACCTACCTCGACAATATCGCCAACGTCGCGTCGTATACGCAGAGCTACGGAAACGCCAATTACACCGTGGACGACACCCTCTGGTCGCTCTTCGCCCAGGACAACTACCGGATCCGCAGCGATCTGACCATCAACCTGGGTCTGCGCTACGAACGGCAAACGTTCACCGACGGCGACAAGAACTTCGCTCCGCGCATCGGCCTTTCTTACGACGTACTGGGCCACGGCACGACGGTCGTGCGCGCGGGCTTCGGGATCTACTACTCGCAGGTGGTGGACAATTCCGAAGCCAACTACGCCCTCAGCGGGCCTACAGGCGTATTCAATTACACAGCCACAGCCGGCCAGATTGGTTTCCCCACCAGCGTTTCGGACGTGCCATTGCCCGCCTTTCCGCCCGGCGCCGTCGCCCCGGTGCGGAGCATCTACATCCGCCCGGGCATGGCGGCCTATTACAACCAGTTCTTTCCCGTGGACCTGCTCATCGGCTATCCCAACGCCTTGCTCAATCCTTACTCCGAGCAATGGACGCTGGGCGTGGAACATCGGCTCGCCAAGGACTGGATTCTAAGCGTCGATTACGTCGGCTCGCACACCATACACGTGGTGCGACCGCTCGACGTGGATCCGCCCACCACATTCGTGCGCACGGCGCAGGGGCAGTCGCGCAGCGCACAAGCGGCCAATTGCACCAGGCCGCTCTGGGTTGCGTTCTACGAGGAGCAGGGACGCGTGTGCAATCCGATGGCGGCAAATCCTCCCGAGCCCGCTTACAGTGTGATTACGTCCGACGTCAACGACGGCTTCGTCTTCTACGACGCGCTCGACGTCAACCTCAGCCACCGCTTCTCCCGCCAATTTGCCATGCTCGCCAGTTACGTATATTCCCACGCCATCGACAACGTGGACCCCGACGCCACCGGCCAGAACCCCAACAACGCGCTGGAACCGGGCGACGAGGAAAAGGGCAACGCCATTTACGACCAGCGCCATCGCTTCGTGCTCAGCGGCACTTACAGCGCTCCCTTCTCCTTCAATTTTGGCGGGATTGCCACGCTCGCTTCCGGCCTGCCCTACAACATCGTCACTGGCACGAACAACAGCGGCGACACCGGCGCCACCACCGACCGGCCAGTGATCAACGGCGTGGTTGTGGGACGCAATACCGGCCGCGGCCGGCCAATTTACTCCTTTGACCCCTTTGTCGAGCGCGACTTCAGGATTCACGAGCGTCTGCGACTGCGCGGCCGCGTCGAGGGCTTCAATATCTTCAACCACGCCAATCTTGTGGGTTATAGCGGCACCTACGGCAACGGCCCGACGCCCGGCCCGGGCTTCGGCGAGCCCCTTGCCGGGATCACCAACCAGCTTCCCGCGCGCTCGCTGCAGTTTTCCGTGCGTCTGATGTACTGAGCCGCGCATGCGGCTGTTCCGCGTCGGCTCATTTCCGAGTTCCGGTGGGGCTGTTACAATTCACCCGGCGCGCCGCGCGCCGCAAACCCATCTCCGGGGGGAACTGTGAACCGTCGAATTCTGCGGCCCAAATTCGTCTTCAGCATTTGTATCGTTGGGGCTCTCCTGCTTGTTGCGGGCGCGTGGCGCCCACAAGACCCGCCGAAAGAAGACCAGGAAGACTACGTCAAAGCGCATTACACCAAGTACGAGTACCGCATTCCCATGC
>JASHRU010000168.1 GCA_030037225.1 Candidatus Acidiferrales bacterium
AGGATTCTGTAACCGGAGCCTCGCGAGAACAGTGAATTCACCGCCAATTTCGATGCTCTTCCTCGCTTCTTCATCGTTCGCGCTGTAAGCTAACGCCAAGCTCGCCATGAGCCCGTCGAAGAAACGCCGCAAATTCAGCGCCGGACAGGCCGCGCGCCGCGTGGCCCGCGAAATCGTCGGCCAGCCCCCGCCCGAACGGGTGATCCCCGACAAGCGCCGCAAACCGCCCAAGCACAAGAAGTCCTGGACCCAGGAATTGGAGGATTAGGCCCGCGATTGCCCGCCGATGGCCTTGCTCGGGTCCAGCGGCGCTCCGGTCTCATTTTCCGGGCCCAATTTTTTGACAGGAGTGCATCATTTTTGGTATTGGTAACGTCCGCCCCGCGGCGAGGTGCAATTTCGAGGCGCGGCGGGATCGGGCATGAATTTGGGTCCTGTGGAAATGCGGACCGTTGTGAGGTAGCGCACGCCAGGTCGGCCACTCGCCCTCGAAAACTAAACCGTCGCAAGTTCTGGAGGAATTTTATGAACGCAACATCTCGATGGAAAACCATCGGTCTCACACTTCTGTCCGCGGTATTTCTGATGGCTGCTCCCCTCGCAGCCCAGAAGGCCGCCGACGGCGATGATTCGGCGGACGGCAAGGCCGTGCCCGCGGCAAAGGCCAATCAGCCTGCCCAGCCGGCGCCGGACAAGCCCGCTTCCGCAAAATCGAATGAGGACGCGCACATCAAACCCGGCAGCGATTATCCCCATTGGGAATGGTTCCTGGGCTATTCGTTTTTGAATGCGCGCTTCGGTTCCGGCGTGAATTCGAAAAACGCCAATGGCGGCAGCACCTCGATTGAATACAACTTGAACCGCTGGGTCGGTTTGGTGGGCGATTTCGGCGGCTATGATTTCGGGACCATCACCTTTCCCGGCCCCACTCCGGTCACCGGCGTCCACGTGATCAGCTACGACTTCGGTCCTCGGCTGAATTACCGCTTCGGCGAACGGGACAAGGACACTTTCTTCGGCCAATTTCTGGTCGGCGGCGGGCATCTGGGATTCAGCACGGCCGGGGTGGGCACCACCAAGAACGCCTTCACGATGGCCGCAGGCGGCGGTTTGGACATCGGCATCACCAAGCATGTGGCCTGGCGCGTCGGCCAGATTGAGTATGTGCTCAGTGATTTCAGCGACGTCAACGACTACCGGCCGCAAAACGACTTCCGCTTTTCCACCGGCATTCTCTTCCGCTGGGGCGCCAAGCCGATCGCGGTGAACCGGCCGCCTACGGTGACCTGCTCCACCGACGTCAATTCCATCCGCGAGGATTCCACCGAAACGATTCCCGTCCGCGCCAATGGAAGCGATCCCGACGGCGATACGCTTACCTACGCCTGGACGGCGAGCGGCGGCCGCGTGGAGGGCACCGGAAACGTTGTGCGGTGGTCGCCCGCAGGCGCGGCGCCCGGCAGCTACACCATCACGGCGCGCGTGGACGATGGTCATGGTGGCAACGCGACTTGCTCGGTTAACATCCGCGTCGAGCCGCGTCCGCTGCGCCCGCCGACGCTCTCGTGCTCCGCGTCGCCCAGCACCGTGATGCCGGGCGAACGCGTTACAATCACCGGCAACGGCGCCAGTCCCGAGGGATTCCCGCTCGACTACTCCTGGCGCACAGATGGAGGACGCATTTCCGGCTCCGGTTCTCAAGTGGAACTGGACACCAGCGGTCTGGCCCCGGGCGGCTATCAAGTCACCGGCCGCGTGGCAGACGGCCACGGCGGCGCTGCCGATTGCGTGGCGGACCTGAGGGTCTCCGCGCCTCCGGCCAAGCCGCAAGCCTCCAAACTCGGCGAATGCCTGTTCAAGAAGCTCGATAGCGCGCGAGTGGACAACGTCTGCAGCCGCACACTCGATGACGTCGTGGTCCGCATGCAGAACGATCCGAAGAGCACGCTGGTCATCACCGGCTTCCAGGATCCGGCCAAGGAAAAGAACAAGAAGCTCGCCGAGGAGCGCGCCAATAACGCCAAGAAGTACATCACCGACAAGAAGCACGGGATCGACCCGGGCCGCGTGACCACGCGCACCGAAGCGGGCGTCGCCGGCGCCGGCGATTCCAACCGCCGCGTCGAACTCGTCCTGGTGCCCGAAGGCGCGAGCTACTAAGCACAAGAGAAAAAACGGGCGGGGCCGCGCCGGCCCCGCCCGGATACGCTCCTTCATCGAATCGCCGTAAAACACTGAAGAGTGGTAGTCGCGGGCGGGGAAGCTTGGCACTCACTCGCGGCGGATTGGTGTAACCACGAGCGTGAAAACAAAAGGGCAGCGGCTGGCTTGGAAGCTGGTCCGGCCGGTCGAGGCCGGTGCGTCGCAGCCCCTGGGCGCTTAGCATTTGCTCCCCGCCAGCCGCTGCCTCGGTCGAGCCTTGCGGCACCTTGGGAGGGCTTCGCCGCAGGCTTTGCGCCGGGATTGCCCGGCGAACTCATCCGGCCCGGTCCTCATCCCGCTCGTTCGGGATTCGGACCCCCCTGGGCCGCTCCTACCTCCTTCAACTTCTTCTTGCTGTCTTCTACGGCTCCTCTTTATCGCGGACCGAGAATTTTGTGCCGTGTTCCAGGTCACAGCAGGGTGTGATTCCGGTCGCGGCAAAACGGCGGGGAGGCGGCGCATAGAATGTTCGGATGATGCTGTGAATCCGGGAGGCGGCTTATGAGCAGACCCATTACCATCCGTCAGGCGCCTCATCCCCACGACTTGAAAATCCGCACCGTGCTCGGCAACGACCTGCAAAACAAAATGCACGACGCCGTGGCGTGGCACGCCTATCGGCTCTACGAGGAGCAGGGCTCAAGTCCGGGCCACGACGTCGAACATTGGCAGCGCGCCTTCGCCGAAGCGATTCGCCCGCTCGACTGCGGCGTGATCGTGCAGAACCACCGCGTGTGCCTGACCGCGGACGCATCGCTGTTCGACGACGGGCCCTTCGAAATCTACGTTGAGCCACGCCGGATCACGCTCTGCGGCTTCGACCGCAACCGCCGGCCGATTCCCACTGCGCCTGGCGAGCCCGCCCGGCCGCGCCGCGACTGGATCTTCCGCGTTCACGATTTCGATGTGGATGTGGATCCGCGTGAGGTGACGGCCCGCTTCAACGGACCGGTGCTGAATATTTATCTGGCGAAGGCGGGTGCGCACCTGGAGCACGCGGCTTTCGCTCTGGCGAGATAACCGGCCAAGCTCGCACGGAGCCTAGTTCTTCGACCCTCAGCCGGGTTTGTGGTCGGGAACGGTTTCGCCCGGTTTGAACACCGGCGCCGTGGGCTTGCCCAGGTGTTCCGCGAAGCTCGCCGAGACTCCTTCGAGGCCCTGCTTGTCGAATCCCGTGAAACTCGCCGCGATGGTCCCGTCCTGCTGGATCAAAAACACCGTCGGGACGTTGGTTAGCCCGTAGGCATTCGAGACGGGATAATCCTCCGCGTCAATCAGCGAGGGAAATGTGAGCCCGTATTCCTTGGCGAACTCGCGCGTGTCGCTCGCGTCGTCCTGCGATATGCCGAGGATGGTTATCTTGTCGTTTCCGTAGGCCTTGTGGATGCGCTCCACGAAGGGCAGGGTGAACTGGCACACCGGGCAGCTCACCTTGTAAAACGCGGCGAGCACCGGCCCGGATTCCAGCACCTTCGCCAGATTTACGCGGCCCCCGTTCGCATCCGGCAGCTCGATTTCCGGCGCCTGCGAGCCGGCCGCGAGCATCGCCGGCTCTTTGCATTTGATCGCGCGAAGCAGCTTCTTCAGCATCGTCGTCTCATTCTAGCGAAAAGAGATACGCGCTTCCATCCATCGCGTGCTGCAAGCGGCATTGCCCGTGGCCCATGTGCAAGCGCGCCGCCTCAGTGGATGTGCCGCGTCTTTTTCGAGAGGAAATCCATCAGCAGGTACTGGCCCAGCGTGTGCGGCGTGGTGAAGTACGCTTTGCCGCGGCACATCTCGCTTACTTTCTGCACAAAACGCACCAGCGTGTAGTCGCTGGCGAGCATGAAGGTGTTGATCATGATTCCCGCGCGGCGGCAGCGCGCCACTTCGTCGAGCGTCTCGCTCACCACCATGGGGTCGAGTCCGAAAGCGTTCTTGTACACGCGCCCGTCGTCAAGCGTGAGCGCCGAGGGCTTCCCGTCCGTGATCATCACAATTTGCCGCATGTCCTTCTTTTGCCGCGCGAGGATACGCCGCGCCATCCGCAGCCCCTCACGCGTGTTCGTATAGAACGGGCCCACCTGCACGCGCGCCAGTTCCTCTAGCGGAATTTCCTCCGCCGTGTCGTGGAAGAGCACCAGGTGCAGCGAGTCGCCCGGATATTGCGTGCGAATCAAGTGCGAGAGCGCCAGCGAGACGCGTTTGGCCGGCGTGAAGCGGTCTTCGCCGTAGAGAATCATGCTGTGGCTGCAATCGAGCAGGATTACCGTGGCGCACGAACTCTGGTAATCGCACTGGTGCACGCGCAGGTCGGCATAGTCGAGCTCGATGGGCAGCCCCGGCCCGTTGCGCTCGACCGCGCTGAACAACGTCGCCGCGATGTCCAGATTGATTGTGTCGCCAAACTCGTAGGGCTTCGACGCCGCCGTGGCCTCGACGCCCGTGGCCAGGTCGCGCGTATCGTGCCGGCCCAGGCTGCTCTTGCCCAGCGAGCCCATCAGGTCCTTGAGCGCGCGGAAACCGAGAAAATCGATG
>JASHRU010000169.1 GCA_030037225.1 Candidatus Acidiferrales bacterium
GGTTTGGGCCGAAACATCGCGGAAGCTGTACTCGAATCCGGCGATCGGCTCGTCGCCACAGCACGCGACCCCAAGCGACTGGATGACTTGGTAAAAAAATACGGCGATCGCGTTCGCGCGGTCCCTCTTGACGTGACAGATGAAAGCGCCGCTCAGGCCGCCGTGCAAACGGCGGTGGCCACATTTGGACGTCTCGACGTCGTCGTCAATAACGCCGGCTACGGCGATATCGCGCCGTTCGAGCAGTTGACCCCGGAGAGGTTCAAAGCGGTGATGGACACCAACTTTTATGGCGTGGTGAACGTCACCCGTGCGGCCGTACCGCTCATGCGCAAGCAAAGAAGCGGCTGCATCCTCCAGATCTCATCGGTCGGCGGCCGACTGACTCGGCCGGGCAGCACGCCGTACCATGCAGCCAAATGGGCTGTCGGAGGCTTCACGGAATCTCTGGCCCAGGAGCTGTCCCCGTTTGGCGTGCGGGTGTGCGCGCTTGAACCCGGTGGCATGCGGACGAATTGGGGCGTCCGCGCGAATCAGGACACGCCGGAACTCCTTCCGGACTACGAACCCTCCGTCGGAGCCGTTGCCAAGGCCTTGAAATCGTATTGGGGGAAAGAGATCAGTGATCCCGCCAAGGTGGCCCAGGTTGTGCTTCGTCTGGCGTCCAGTGATCGTCTTCCGGCGCACCTCTTAATCGGTAGCGACGCGGTTCGCTTCGCCGCCGAAGCAGAGAAAACGAGGGCAGCCGAGGGCGCGCAGTGGCGGGACGTGAGCCTTTCGACAGACGTGGCATCTGCCACGGCACTCCCGGCCATGCGCTTCTGAAGGCTGCTGCCTAGGGACGGCGAGTAAGCGGAGCAATGATTTCGCCATCGCGAAACAGATCAAATAGGGAGCTCAGACGGTCGGGACGGCTCCCCCGTCATTGACGTACCCGCTGCTGGTGATGGCTGATGCACGGTCCGATGCGAGGAACGCGATGAGTTCCGCGGCCTCGTCGGGCCTGGCGGGCCGCCGAAATGGAATTCCACCAAGCGAGGCCATTACGCCTCGCGCGGGCGTTCGCCGTGTCGGTGCGAGCCTTCGGGACCAGCCGCTCGACGAGGCGCACGCCGGCCTCAAAATCCGTTGGCCGCAAGACCGTGAGGGTTCGACGCCCTCCTCCAGCACCAGAAAGGCAGTGGTTAGTGGCGAGTGGCTGTGGCGAGTGAGGAAGGCGGAGGGACTGAACAGCGAAGAGCTTTTCGGAGAGTGCAGACACACCAATAGTCCCGCCCACGACCCGCCGCGTAAATTCAGATTCATTTTTTCAGGTAGGAGACGCCGTACTTGTACACGCCTTCCTTGGGGAGTTCCTGAGTAAAGACGATACGAGCGGGAACAAAGATATTGGCCGCGCCGGCGGCATAGGGATTGGCGACCTCGATGCGCGAGCCGAGAAAATAGCGCTTGGTGCTGCGGAAGGCGAGACCGCCGCGGGAAATGTCGTCGCAGGTGACCACTTCTTCGTCGAAGCCGGGCTGGCGTATGCAGGCGGGCATGTTGGACTTGATGCGCAAATCTCTCCGCCGGCTGATGACGGCGGAAGCGGGCTCGTGGGGAGGGAGTGGAGGCTCGCCGTCTTCGGCCGTGGGCGCGCCTTCGGCGCTGGGAGCGGCCTCGGGAGGGGGAGGCACGGAAGGCTCGTCGGTGAGGTCGCCGGGAACCGATTTCCAGACGGAAGAATTCCCGCAGGAGCTGCAACTGCGCTGGAGCGCCAGGTTGGCCTCGTACACTTCGGCTTCCACTTCGTTCATGTAAACCACTTCGCGGTTCTTGCAGCGGGAGCATTCCAGCAGGGCGCGGCCGACGGCGGACTGCGAGTCGCTGAGGGCAGGGAAATAGATGTTCCAGATGTTGATGGTGTTGTCCATCAGGGCCACGCCGTACACGTAGCCCTCGTGCTGGCCGCCTATCTGGCCGACGACGCGCACCAGAGCTTCCTTTTTCGTTCCAGGCCGCTTGAGGATGAGCTCGAGATCGGGGGCGAGCTTGCGGGAGACGATGATGGTAGCGCCGTGGCGGCTGACGATCACCGTTTTGCACTGTTCGACGAAGTGCTCGCCGGTAAAATCGGCGCCGAAAATCTCCACGGGGATGGAGATGGAGATGCGGTCGCTCCTGCGCAGTCGTTCGAGAGTCATCGCAGCATCAGACTCCACTCACACCCGCTGCCTCTCCGCCCAAGCGGGCTGACCTGGGCAAAGCAGGGAGAGATCGCCTCGAACCGCTGATGCGGAACGGAGGCGGGCAGCCGAAACATCCTACCAGCAAACGCGGCCGGGCGATTCGGGGAGTTTGAGGAAAACATTGAGAAATGCAAGATGGAGAGAAGGTGGCGGAAGATGCGCCGGAAGGTACGCGCGGAGTCTCCGGGCTCAGAGCGGAAGCGAGTAGCGGAAAAAGAGTTCGTCGCGGCGGTAGCCGAGCTGTTCATAGAGCGCCTGGGCGGCGAGATTGTCCTTGGCGGTTTCCAGTGCGAGGCAGGAGGCGCCGGTCTGGCGAGCGAGCGCAGAGGCGCAGTCCATGAGCGCGCGGCCAAGACCACGGCGACGGGATTCCGGAGCGACGAAAAGGTCGTAGAGAATCCACAGAGGCTTCATGGCCAACGAGTCGAACGACGGGTAGAGATGGACGAAACCCGAGGCTTTGGTGCCGGCAGCGGGAGCGAATCCAAGATAGAGCACCGAATCGCGCTTGGCGAGGCGGGCAGAGAGGTAGCGACGACAGGCGTCGAGGTCAGGCGGCTTCTTGTAGAACTGGCGATAGGCGTCGAAAAGCGCAGCGACTCGGTCCAGGTCGGCTGCGGACGCGTGGACGATGCGAATGTCAGTCGAAGGGTCGCGAGGCTGTGCGGGAGGCATGGAGGTAGAGTGGAACGATAGCATGGCCAGCAGAAATGGGCCGAGACAAAGGCGAACGGGCGCTGCTGGACATGAGGCTGTGATGTAGACTGCGGGCGGGAGAGTCGGCACAGGGATGGAGCGGCTACACACGATTGAAAAGCTGCCTCCGAGTTCGCACGGAAAGCCGGTGGACTCGTTTGCGCAGGCGGCAGAGCTGGAGCGCGAGCTGAAGCGCGTGGTGCGGGGCGAGGTGCGGTTCGACGCGGGGAGCCGGGCGATGTATGCATCGGACGCGTCGAATTACCGGCAGATCCCGATCGGGCTGGTGGTGCCGCGGGACGCCGAGGATGTGGCAGCAGCGGTTACGGCGTGCAGGAAATTCGGCGCGCCGGTGCTGCCGCGAGGAGCGGGGACGAGTCTGGCAGGGCAATCGTGCAACGTGGCCGTGGTGTTGGATTTCACGAAATACATGAACCAGATTTTGGAGATCGACACGGGGAGAGGTTTCGCCCGCGTGCAACCGGGGATTGTGCTGGACAAGCTGCGGGCGCGTGCGGAGCAGGCGCACATGACATTCGCTCCGGATCCCTCGACGCATAGCCGGTGCACGATCGGGGGGATGATCGGGAACAATTCGTGCGGGACGCATTCGCTGCTGGGCGGAAAGACGGTGGACAACGTCGAGGAGCTGAACATCCTGCTGTACGACGGAACGCGGATCAGGGTCGGGGCGACGTCCGAGAAGGAGCTGGAGGGGATTGTGAGGGAAGGCGGCCGGCGCGGAGAAATTTACGTGAAGCTGCGCGCCATCCGGGAGCAGTATGCGGGGCTCGTGCGCGCGCAGTATCCGCGGATTCCGCGACGCGTGTCGGGGTACAACCTGGACGAACTGCTACCGGAAAACGGGTTTCATGTGGCGCGTGCGCTGGTGGGCACGGAGGGAACGTGCGCGTTGGTGCTGGATGCGAAACTGAAATTGATCCACAGCCCGCAGCAGAGAACGCTGGTGGGGCTGGGTTATCCGGACGCGTATCAGGCCGCGGACCACGTGCCGGAAATATTGGAGTTTCATCCGATCGGGCTGGAGGGGCTGGAAGGCGGGATTGTGGACGGGCTGGCGAAGAAGAAGGCGGCCAATCTGGAATTGCTGCCGGCGGGCCGCGGGGTGTTGCTGGTGGAATTCGGGACGGATGACGCGGCGGAGTCCGAGGCGATTGCGCGGAGAATGGTGGAGCGCGTGGGGCAATTACCGGGAGCGCCGGTGGCGCGCATCTATACGAAGGCGGAAGCGAAGGCGGTGTGGCATCTGCGAGAAGCGGGGCCGAGGGCGTCGGCGTTTTATCCGGGCGCGCCGGCGCAGTGGGACGGATGGGACGATTCGGCGGTAGCGCCGGAGAAATTGGGGCCCTACCTGCGCGATTTGCGCGCGCTGCTCGATTCGTTCGGGTACGTGGGGGCGTTCTACGGGCACTTTGGGCACGGATGCGTACACCTGCGGGTGAGCTTCGACCTGCGGAGCGAAAATGGGATCCGCAAATTTCTGGAATTCATGGAGCGGGCGGCGGACCTGGTGATTTCCTACGGCGGGTCGCTTTCGGGAGAGCATGGAGACGGGCAATCGCGCGCCTCGCTGCTGCCGAAAATGTTCGGGCCGGAGCTGATGCGGGCATTCGCGGAATTCAAAGCAGTCTGGGACCCGGCGAACGGAATGAACCCGCACAAAGTTGTGGACCCGTATCCGATTGCCGAGAATTTGCGGCTGGGGGCGGACTACAAACCAGCGCGCCCGGCGACGCACTTCCAATATCCTGAGGACGACGGGTCGTTTGTGAAAGCGATGGAACGATGTATTGGGCTGGGGATGTGCAGGAAGAACGATACGGGCGGGATGTGTCCCAGCTACATGGTGACGCTTGAGGAGGAGCATTCGACGCGCGGGCGCGCGCACATGCTCTACGAGCTGTTGCAGGGCGAGGTGGTGCGCGGAGGGTGGAAGGACGAGCAGGTGAAACAGGCGCTCGATTTGTGTCTCGCGTGCAAAGCGTGCAAGTCGGAGTGTCCGGCAAACGTGGACATGGCGACATATAAGGCCGAGTTTCTGGCGCATTATTACGAAGGTGGGAGGCGGCCGCTCGTCGCCGAAGCGTTTGGGAAAGCGGATCGCTGGATGCGTTTGGCGGGCGCCGCGCCCTGGGCAGCGAACTTTCTGACGCATGCGCCAGGATTCAAACACGTGTTGCGAGGCGTGCTGGGACTGGCGCCGGAGCGGGAAATTCCACGGCTGGCCGGACAGAACTTCCGGAGTTGGGCGCGGAAAAACCGGGGAGCCGGGCAATTTGCCCTGGGGCCGGATGCGCGGGAGGTGCTGCTGTGGGTGGATACGTTTAACAACTATTTTCATCCGGAGACGCTTCGGGCGGGGATGGAAGTGCTGGCGGGCGCCGGGTTCCGGGTGACGATTCCGGACCAGCGGGTGTGCTGCGGGCGGCCACTCTATGACTTCGGGATGCTAAGAGAGGCGCGATCGTATTTGGAGAGCGTGCTGAATGCCTTTGCGCAACAGATTGATGCTGGGATGCCAGTTGTGGTGCTGGAGCCGAGCTGCGCCTCGGTGTTCCGCGATGAGCTGAGAAACCTGATGCCGGAAAATCCGCGGGCGGCGAGGCTGGCAAGCCAGACGTTTCTGCTGAGCGAAGTCCTGGAAAAGCATGCGCCAGACTATGAGCCGCCACGGCTGGAGCGGCCGGTAATATTGCACGGGCATTGCCACCAGAAGGCGCTGATGAAGATGAGCCATGCGGAGGCGCTGCTGCGGAAGATGGGAGCCAAGGTGGAGTCGCTTG
>JASHRU010000170.1 GCA_030037225.1 Candidatus Acidiferrales bacterium
ATTACGGAAGGCATTCTGAACCGCGTGCCGACGCCGCCGGCGCGAATGAATCCGGACCTGCCGCCGAAACTCGAGGACGTGATCAACAAGGCGCTCGAGAAGGACCGAAAGCTGCGCTACCAGAACGCCGCGGACATGCGGGCGGACTTGCAGCGGCTCAAGCGGGATTCTGCCTCGGGGAAAATACCGGTTGCGGAACCAGCGGCGGTGGAGCATCCGACCGCGCACAGCCCGGCTGCTTCCACCTCAACGCAACCGACAGTCGCCGCGCCACCGACCGGAGCGGTTTCAGATGCGGGGCGGAGGCGGCGCGCCGTGATTACGGCTGCTGCTGCAGCAGTGGTGCTGGTCGGAGCGTTGGTGGCGTGGAGAGCGCGGTTTCTTGACCATGGCGTTGCGCCGGGGAGTGCGAAAGCGATTGCGGTGGTGGAGATCGAAAACCTAACGCAGGACCCGTCGCTCGACTGGCTGAACAACGGCGTGGTGGAGCTGCTTTCGACGAACCTGGCACAGGCAAAATCGTTGCAGGTGATTTCCAGCGAGCGGGTGCGCGGGCTAATCCGTGAGCGGGTGAAGGGCGAAGGTAAGCTTCCGGCAGGACAGGCGCAGGATGTGGCGCAGGCGGCGCATGCCGACATGTTTGTGAGCGGAGCGTTGCTGAAGGTGGGCGAGGGGCTGCGGCTGGACCTGCGGGTGCAGGAGACGGCGACGGGAAAAGTGGTTCACGCCGAGAAAGTGGAAGCGGCAAACGCGCAGGCGGTGTTCGGGATGGTGGATCAGGCAACAGCGGGAATACTGGCAGAAGTCGCGCCGGGCGAAGCCGCGGCCCATGCGACGATAGCCGCGATGTTGACCTCGAATATCGAAGCACTGCATGCGTACGAGGACGGCGAATCTTATTTGGATCGTGTGATGGTGGAGGAGTCGGTGCGTTCCTTCCAGAAAGCGATTGAGCTCGACCCCCGGTTCGTTATGGCGCACTACAGATTGGCCCTTGCGGACACCATCTACGATTTGCCTTCGGCCCGCCGCGAAGGGGCGAAGGCCGCGGAATTGGCAGGGGGATTGCCCATCCCACGGCAGCAAAAGCTGGTGATTCAGGCTTTCCAGCTCGCAATCGACGGCCGTGAGGAAGAAGCCATTCAGGCGTACGAGACGCTCGTGCGCGAGTTTCCGCAGGAGATCGAGCCGCGCATCAACCTGGGGTACGCGCTTGGCGGTACGGAGCGGAACGCAGACGCGAATACCTATCTGGAGGAAGCCACACGGATTGACGGCAAAGCGGCAACGGCCTTCAACCTGCTCGGGTACACAAGGTCCTGGGGGGACGATCTCCCCCGCGCGCTCAGCGCGCTGGACCAGTATGCGGCGCTCTTGCCGGCCAACGATGCCAACCCGATCGACAGCCGGGGTGACGCGCTGTTCTACGCGGGCAAGTACGATGAGGCTCGGACGCAGTACCAAAAAAACGTTGAATTGAACCCGGGCTGGCATCCCGGCAGCGCTACGAACAAGATCGCCCTGGTGTATCTGTTCGAGGGCAAATATACGCTGGCGGAGGCGGCTGCGGAGTCGGTACGCACAAAGGGCGAGCCACGGTACCGCGCGGTGGCCGTAGAAATCCTGGGAGACATCGAGGCCGGGCGAGGGGCGCTCGACCGCGCCGCGGAGCGCTATGAAGAAGCGGCTCGGCTGTTCCAAGGCGTGACTCCGGACTGGGCCCGAGGACCTTTGCTCAACGCAGCCGAAATTTATATGGAACAGGGAAAGCCGGAGGCAGCACTGGCGCTGGGCAAGCGCTCAACCGCAATCGGGGCCGCGGACGTGCGCGGCATCGCCTATCTGGGAATGAGGGACCAGAAGGCAGCGGAGAAGGAATTCGGCGAAGGGAGAGCGGCACTGGCGGCGACCCGAGGGGACTACGAGGCGGCACGGATCCTGGAACTTCACCATCTTGCAGCTCAAGCCTGGACGGGCGATTCGAAGGGAGTCCTGGCCGCGTGGCCGCAGCTTTCCCTACAAAGAAAGTTGTTGGTGGCGTGGGCGGCAGGCCGCGCGCAGGCTGAGACGGGCGCGCTGCCGGATGCCGAGCACACTCTTCTGACAGCCATTGCGTTTCAGCGACGAATCGGGGGCGCATCCGATGTCGCCCGAACCAGTTTCTTCAACTACGAGATGGCCAACTTTTATCTGGGGAAGGTGTACGAGAAGGAAGGCAAGAAGACGGAAGCGATCAATGCGTATCAGGAGTTCCTGAGCCATTTTGAGAATTCGACAGCGAAATTGCCGCAGATCGCGGAGGCGCGGGCCGCGGTGAAGAGGCTGCTGTGAGGCGAGGGAGCGGCACGACAAGGAAATGGGGGCTTTCGCCTCCAGGCTACGGGGCGGGTAACTGGTGCACAATCCGCCGCGGCGGATAACCCTACGAATACCTGCGTGCTTGCCGGTGCGAAGGAATGCCGCTAGGATGACGATAATCAAAAGAGGGGGATTGGCCGCGGTGAAGTTCGAGGAGCAATTCACAAAGAGATGAAGGAGCACACGGACCTGAGATCGAGCCCACGGATACCGGCGCGGATAGCGGTGCTGATGGAAGGACGCGACCGCTCACACAAACCGTTTAGCGAGCCCACGGCAACGCTGCTGATCAATCACGGCGGAGCGCTGATTGCCTTGGCCGCAGAGTTGGAGCTGAACGACCGGCTGAATATCACCAACCAGCAGAATGGAAAATCCGCGGCGTGCCGGGTGGCGTGGCGAAGCGTGGC
>JASHRU010000171.1 GCA_030037225.1 Candidatus Acidiferrales bacterium
GGGGGCTCGACACGGCATCCCGCGGCCGCAAACGCGCGCTCATATTCCTCAAGGGACTTGAAATCGGAAATAACGGCAATCCCTCCGGGTTTCAGCACACGGACGATCTCGCCACACGCCTGCTTGCGTCCTTCCGCTGCCGGGATATTGTGCAGGCAGAGGTTGGACAAGACGACATCGAAGGTGCCATCCGCGAATTCCATCTGCCGCGCGTCTTGATTCGCGATTTCGACGCGGCCCGCGAGTCCCTCCAGGGCCGCGTTGGCCATCGCGTTTTCCGCAGTGTTGCTGGACAAATCCTCGCGGCTCCAGACGTCGATGCCGACCGCCCGGCCCGTGGTTCTTTTGGCGGCTCCAATCAAGAGCAGTCCGCGACCAGTGCCGACGTCGAGCACCGCTTCGTGCCCCTTCCAATCAACGAAATCCAAAATGCGATCGCGGCAGCGAAACTTGCCTGCCTTTGAGTAATAGATCATGCGCAGGCCCTGGACGAAGGAAAACGCGCCTGCCAAAGCAAGGGCCACACCGAGCCACATCCAGACGTGATGCGCTCTCCAAGCGAGCGCGGCGCCCGCACAAAGGCCCAACCCTCCGCCCAAAAGCGCGTTGCGTACGATCGGCGGCGCATCGATCCCGTAATCGGGCGAGCTCTTCCTCACGGCATGAATTGTACAGCGTGTGCGGGCGAATGCTCAGTCGCAGGGCTCACGCCCTGGGCTAATGTGTGGCGCGTCCCGACAAGGAAGTCGGGACACAAACAGCGTGCCTACGGCGCTATCGGAACAACCCCACCCTTCGCTTCGCGAAGGATGGGGCACCCGGCCACAGGCAGAAGTAAGATTAGAGGAGGACGACAAGATGGGGAGGGGGCAAGACGGTGAAGAAGAGAAAGCTGGCCAAGGACATTGATGAATACGTGGGCCGCTGCGCGAAAGATGTGCAGCGGCTCCTGACTCAGATGCGGAGGACGATTCAGAAAGCGGGGCCGCAGGCCACAGAAAAAATCAGTTACGGCATCCCAACGTTCTACCTGAAGGGGAACCTGGTGCACTTCGGCGCGGCCAAAAATCATATTGGCTTCTATCCAACACGCTCGGGGATCACCGCGTTCCAGAAAGAATTCACGCGGTATAACTCATCGAAGGGCGCGGTGCAATTCCCGAAGGACAAGCCGCTGCCGCTCCGGCTGGTGGCACGCATCGTGAAATTCCGGGTTAAGGAACGGTTAAGCAAGTAGTCGGGTGACGAAGGCCTGGGCTTCGAGTGTTTGGAACCGTTGCGAGCCGAGCGCGGTGGTGCCGAAAGGCCCGGGACGCGCGAGGCACGCCCTTCCTGTGTGAGGATGAACGGGCAGCGACCCAACGGGTGGGCCATCCGGCCGACCATTCCTTCCGGACTGCCGGCATTCCGACAGTGATCGTGAGAGATGATTGCCAGCTCACCTTGACATTCTACTAGAGGTGCGATATCGTTACCTAGAATGTCTACTAAAGAGCAAGAAGAGCGCGTTGAGTTGCTGCAAGGCACGCTGGACCTGCTGATTCTCCGCACGCTGCAGCCCGGGCCGACGCACGGGCACGCTATCGCGAAGGCCATCGAACTAAGGTCTGACGATGTGCTGCAGGTCGAAGAGGGCTCTCTTTATCCGGCACTGCACCGGCTCATCAAACGCCGCTGGATTACCGTGGAGGCCGGGACCTCAGAGAACAACCGCCGGGCCAAGTTCTACCGCTTGACGCCCAAGGGAAGGCGGCAGCTGCAGTTTGAGACTCGCAAGTGGGATAAGTTGACGGGTGCGATCGCCAGGATACTGAGCCCCAGGGAGCAGGAGGGCCAGCCATGACGCGGCGCAAGCGGATGCTGCAGGAACTCGATGAGGACATTCGCGATCACCTCGACCGGGAGACGCAGGACAACATTGAGCGCGGGATGACCCCGGAAGAGGCGCGCTATGCGGCGTTGCGCAAGTTTGGCAATGTGACCCGTATCAAAGAAGAGACACACGAGGTGTGGAGTTTCGTTTGGCTCGAGCAACTCCTGCGGGACATTCGGCTCGGCTTGCGCATGTTGCGCAAGTCCCCGGGCTTCACGGCTGTCGCTATCCTGACCCTGGCGCTCGGCATCGGCGCCAACACCGCCATCTTCAGCTTTATTGACGCAGTGCTCTTGCGCTCCATACCGGTGAAAGATCCGCGGCAACTCGTCGTCTTCAATTGGTCGGCGCATCGCAAGCTTGACCTTCACGGCCATAGCGACTACGGCGATTGCGCGGACCAAGCTGGCATCGGCGATTGCTCTTTTTCCATACCCTTCTTTAAGACGGTTCGCACGCAATCCGACTCCTTTTCTGGCGTGGGTGCATTTGCCGGGCCGATGGACGTCGACCTCAGCGGCAACGGCGCCGCCAGCATGGTTCGCGGCCTGTACGTTTCCGGCGATTTTTTCTCCACTCTCGGCGTCGACACTTTCATCGGCCGCCCGCTCGCGCTCTCCGATGATTCGCCCTCCGCGCCGCCAGTCATCGTTTTGAGTTATGCCTATTGGGTCCGCGCCTTCGGTGCGGCTCCATCCGCCGTCGGCCGGACCGTTCGCCTCGATAGCACTACTGCCACGATTGTGGGCGTGGCCGACCCGAACTTCACCAATCTCACGCCCGGCAAGCTCCTCGATTTCTTCATGCCGTTCTCCCTTGCCGATACTGTTCGCGGAGAATCGTGGCGCAACCAGGACCTCCTCTCCGACCCTGCCAACTGGTGGGTGGTCATTCTCGGCCGCCTCAAGCCCGGCGTTTCCATCGGCCAAGCGCAAGCCGCCGCCACCACAATTTTCCGCAACGAGATGCTTCACGGCGCGCCGCCTTTCTTCAAATCCGAGGACGCTCCCGCCCTTACTCTTCTTCCCGCGCAAGCCGGCCTCAACGGCGAAAGCAGCCATATCGCGCCCGCCCTTTATGTCACCATGATGATCGTCGCTTTCATTTTGCTCATCGCCTGCGCCAACGTCGCCGGGCTCGCACTGGCTCGCTCCGCCGCGCGCCGAAAGGAAATGGCCGTTCGCCTCGCGCTAGGAGCTGGCCGCGCGCGCATCGTGCGGCAATTGCTCACCGAAAGCATTCTTCTCTCTCTCGTTGGTGGCGCTCTCGGAGTTCTCCTTGCTGTCTGGGCCGTCGACGCCATTTCCAAATTGCTTTCCAACAGCCCCGGTGCGCCGTTCCTGACCAACGTCGCGCTGGACTGGCGCGTCCTCGCCTTTACCATCGCCATCACTTTCGCCACCGGAATGCTTTTCGGCCTCGCCCCCGCCCTTCGCGGCTCGCGCGTCGACTTGACGCCACCGCTGAAAGAAAGCGCCTCTTCTCTCTCCGGCACGGCGGGGCACACGGGCCGCGGGTTCCGTCCCGGCGACGCACTCGTCGTCGCGCAAGTTGCTCTTTCCGTCGTCGTGCTCATCGGCGCGGGACTTCTCGTGCGAACGCTGCAAAATCTCCGCAGCATCGATCCCGGCTTCGACCCGCAAAATATCCTGCTCTTCGGCATCGATCCGAGTCTCGCCGGTTACACGGATCAGCAAACGCAGCAGCTCTATGACCGTCTGCAGCAGCGCTTCGCCTCTCTTCCCGGCGTGGAATCGGTGAGCTATTCGGAAGACGCCCTATTGGACGGAGGCTGGTCCGCCGGCAGTGTTCACATCGAGGGCGCGCCGCCGAAGCAGTACGCCAATACTGGCGAGCTTCCCGTGGGCCTGAATTTCTTTTCCACCATGCGCATTCCCGTGCTCGCGGGCCGCGACTTCACTTCCGCCGACTTTGCTGCTGCCGCTGCGACCAACGCTCGAGAGAAAGCCCGCGAGGCAGCAGCCGAAAAAGTCTCGCCCTCGGCGTCCACGCCTGCCTCACCCACAGCGCTCGATGATGCCTACTACCACTCCATGCCGGTGCCCCTCATCATCAACGAGGCATTTGCGCGTACGTATCTCACAAAACAAAATCCCATCGGCTTGCAAATGAGCGCGGCGCCGCGTGGCGAAGCTGACGCTGCAAATCCCGGCCCTGGCTACACCATAATCGGCGTTGTCGGCGATACGAAGTATGCACAATTGCGCAGGAAGACTGCGCCGATCATATTTCTTCCGCTCGTGAGCAACGAAGCGCACTTCGAACTGCGGGCTGCCGCCAGTCCCACAGCGCTCGTAAAAAACATCCGCGAAATCGTTTCACAGGCTGGAGACAATTTGCCGCTCACCGATGTCCGCACCCAAACGGAGCAGATCGACCAAATCCTCTTTCAGGAGCGCCTCATGGCTCGCCTCTCCAGCTTTTTCGGCGCGCTCGCCCTGGTGCTCGCGTGCATCGGACTCTACGGCCTGCTTTCCTACGAAGTCGCGCGGCGTACGCGTGAGCTCGGCATTCGCGCGGCGTTGGGCGCGCAGCGTCGCGATCTGTTGCGCCTCGTCCTCGGCCAGGGGGTTTTGCTCGTGCTCGTCGGCGCAGCCATAGGAATCGCCGCGGCGCTCGGCGTTACGCGTTTCATTTCCAGCATGCTGTATGGCCTGCACGCGAATGACCCTGTTACATTCGCGGCCGTCGCCATACTGCTCACGCTGGTCGCGCTCGCCGCCTGCTACATCCCCGCGCGCCGCGCCATGAAAGTCGACCCCCTGGTAGCGCTGAGGTACGAGTAGTCCGTCACGCATGTGAGCGACTAACCGCACTTTGAGCTACCTCGCCTGAACGCCTGGGACTTGTGCGCATCTCTGGCGATTGTTTCCGAGTGACGGGGCAATCGGAAGTAATCCGAACGCGGCGGCGAGGCTGCCCTCCGGGGGGCACGGCTTGGCGAGCACGGGAGTGAACACGCCTGAAACAATGTGCCCATATTTCCGAATGACGCGGACCAGGCAGCCCTGGGACTCCGGCCGCAAGATTATTTTCGTATTGCCGACGATTCGCCCGAAACATTGAGCGTCGTTGACTTGGCCTAGCCTGAAACCTAAGATTGCGCCGCTGTGGCCGGTCACTCCTCACTCATCGGCCAGACCGTCTCCCACTATCGGATCCTGGAGAAGCTCGGCGGCGGCGGAATGGGCGTAGTCTACAAGGCCGAAGACCTCACCCTCGGCCGTCACGTCGCGCTCAAATTCCTGCCCGACGAGCTGGGCCACGACCACCAGGCGCTGGAGCGCTTCCGCCGCGAAGCGCGCGCTGCCTCGGCCCTCAACCATCCCAACATCTGCACCATCCACGAAGCAGGAGAAGACGCCGGCCGCGCCTTCATCGCCATGGAATTGATGGAGGGCAAGACCCTGAAGCATGGGATTGAAGGAAAACCGCTCGACACCGACAGGCTGATTCTGCTCGGCATCGAAATCGCAGACGCGCTGGATGCCGCCCATGCGAAGGGCATCATCCATCGCGACATCAAGCCCGCCAACATCTTCGTCACCTCCAGCGGCCACGCCAAGATTCTGGACTTCGGCCTCGCCAAACAACCTGGTGACGCGCAAGCCGCGGATGCCGCCACGCTCGGCACCCACGATGCTCCAGGCGTTCCTGAGGCCTCGCTCACCTCGCCCGGCGTGGCCGTCGGCACCGTCGCTTATATGTCCCCGGAGCAGGTGCGTGCCCGCGAACTCGACTCGCGCACGGACTTGTTCAGCTTCGGCGCCGTTCTGTACGAAATGGCCACCGGGGCTTTGCCGTTCCGGGGCGAATCCTCGGCTGTCATCACCGAAGCAATTCTGAACCGCAATCCCGCTCCGCCAGTGCGCCTTAATCCAGGCCTGTCTGCCGAGCTCGAACGCATTATCGCCAAGGCCCTCGAAAAGGATCCAAACCTGCGCTACCAGCACGCCGCCGACATTCGCGCCGATCTCCGGCGCCTCAAGCGCGACACCGATTCGGGCCGCACTGCCGCAGCCCCGGCGCCCCAAGAAGAGCGCGCGTTCCCTTCCGGCCGCACGGCTGTCCGCCAACCCGGTTCAACAACTTCGATTCATCGCTCCTCGTTGCTCGTTGGTGCTCTGCTTTTGTTGGTGCTTTCTCTCGGGATTTCCTACTTTATGTTCTTCTCCTACCACCCGGCGGCGAAGATCGATTCCGTGGCAGTCCTTCCCTTCGCTAACGTTACCGCCGATCCCAATACGGAATATCTGAGCGAAGGACTGACCGAAGACCTCATCAGCACTCTTTCGCAATTGCCCGACCTGGCTGTCCGTCCGCGCAGTTCCGTCATCCGCTACAAGGGCAAGGATCCCGAGCCGCAAACCGTCGCTCAAGATCTCAAAGTGGCCGCGCTCGTGACCGGACGCGTCACCGCTCGCGGCGATTCGCTCATCATCGCTGTCGAGCTCACCGACGCGCGCACCGACCGCAACCTCTGGAGCCATCAGTACGACCGCAAGCTCTCGGACCTGCTTGCGCTCCAGCGCGATATTTCCGATGAAGTTGCCGCGCGTCTGAGCGAAAAATTGGCCGGCAGAGAAGGCAAGCGCCCTGCTTCCGCACTACCGTTGGGCGGCACCGCTGACCCCGAGGCCTACCAGCTCTATCTCAAGGGCCGTTTTTACTGGGAACAGCGCACCCGCGACTCCCTCGACCAATCACGCGACTATTTCACTCAGGCCACTTCCAGGGATCCCAGTTTCGCGCTCGCCTATGTAGGCCTCGCCGACTATTGGCGCATCGCCGCTGCGTATTCCTACGCCTCCTGGGCTGATGCCACGCCTCCCGAGAAGATCGCGGCAGAGAAAGCGTTGTCTCTTGCCCCGCAGTTGCCCGAAGCTCATCTGGCTATGGCCGCGCTCCACGAGTCGAACTGGGAGTGGGACGCAGCCGAGCGCGAATATCAGAAAACTTTGGAGTTGAATCCCAGCCTCGCCAACGCCCACTACTGGTACGGCGACATGCTCGTCGGGGAGGGACGCACCCACGACGGCATATCGCACGTTCAGCGCGCCGTCGAATTAGAGCCCTTGAATCCCAGATTCAATGCGGGCCTCGGTTCGAACTTCACCAGCGCGCGCATGTACGACCAGGGGCTTGCGCAGCTACAGAAGGCCGTCACCCTGGACCCCAATTTTGCGCTTACCTATGCACTTCTGGCCGGCACCCATTTCGCTATGGGCAGCTATGAAGCCTGGCGCCAGGATCTGCAGAAATTAGTGGCTTTGAGGCTCGACCCGCAAACGACCGCCGTCGTCGAGGCTATGGTTCAGGCTTTTTCCAAGGGCGGCGTCCGCGCCGCTCTCCGCGCCGAAATCGGAGAATTGCTGAAGCAGCGCGCCCTGCACCAGACCGTGGATCCCGCTGATATCGGTTTTGACTACGCGTTTCTCGGCGACAAGGAGCAGGCTTTCCGCTGGCTCGAGACTGCGGTCGCCGAGCGCTCCGGGCGGATTGTGCTCATCAAGGTCTCGCCCAAACTCGATCCCATCCGCTCCGATTCCCGCTACAGATCCCTCCTCCGACGAATGAACCTTCCCGAGTAGCAATGTTTTGCAATTTTCGGCAACCGAGATTAAGTAGGGTTTTATGCGGGAGGAGAAGTAATGAGAAAGATCCAGATCATGGAACATATCTCGCTGGACGGCGTGATCCAGGCCCCCGGCGGGCCGAAGGAAGACCCCGGCTATCCCTACGGCGGATGGGCGGCGCCGCATGAGGATCCCGAGGGGGGAGAGGCCATCGTGGCGGCTCACGGCGACGATTTCGATCTGCTGCTAGGCCGCCGAGTCTACGATATCTGGAGCGGCTTTTGGCCGAACGCCCCGAAAAGCCCGATGGCGGACGCGATAAACGGAGCGACGAAATACGTCGCGACTCACAGACCGGAGAGTCTTCGATGGGGGCCGGCCGAGGGCCTTGGACCGGACATCATCGCGGGCGTTCGCCGCATCAAGGCGATGGACGGGCCGCAGTTGATCGTCTGGGGCAGTTCGACGCTGACACCGGTGCTGCTCGAACACGAGCTTGCAGATGAAATCTTGCTGCTCGTCTTTCCGGTTCTGCTGGGCACCGGCAAACGTATCTTTTCGGACGGAACCCCGCCACGAGAGTTAGCGCTGGTCGCCACGAAAGCTGTGTCGTCGGGCGTCATCATCAGCACCTACAGGCCTAACGGGCCTTTGCGCACAGGCACGATGGGTGAATAGGCATGAGCCGAGGTCAGAGATCATGGGGATTCAGATGAGAAGGCTAATGTTCGCGATCAACACGACCCTGGATGGCTGCGTCGATCACACGAAACAGATTGCTGATGAGGAGACGCATGAATATTTTACGCACCTTCTGCGAGATGTTGACCTGCTCGTCTTTGGCCGTAAGACCTACCAATTGATGGTGCCTTTCTGGCCTGAAGTCGCAAAAAGCCAGTCCATGACCCGCGCTGAGAACGAATTTGCCCGAACATTTGACTCCATCAGCAAAATTGTGTTTTCACGGTCATTGGACAGCGCTGAAGATAGAAATACGAGAATTGTTCGTGCGAACCTTGGCGACGAAATACTCAAACTGAAACAAGATCCCGGCAAAAATATCTTGGCCGGTGGCGTGGATGTTCCTTCACAACTCATCGAGCTTGGTCTGGTTGATGAATATCGTTTTGTCGTTGGGCCAATCGTAGCAGGGGCAGGGAGACGGTTGTTCGAGGGTGTCAGCTTGCCGGAAAGATTGCAGTTAAAACTTGCTGGGTCGAAATGTTTCAAGTCAGGATGCGTTGCGCTTCATTACGTAAAACAGTGACAGAAAATCGAAAGCCGTGCCGCTGGCTCTCACCCAATGCAGAGGACGAGGAAAGCGAACATGAAATACATCTGTTTGGGATACATCGAGCCGGGATAATTCGAAGGGATGATTGAGAACGAACGAAACGCAGTATTCGACGAATGCTTCGAACACAACGACTATCTGCGCGCCAACGGACATCTTGCTGGCGAAAGAGCGCTTCAGCCCCCGAGAGGGCAGTAACCCTGCACTGGAAAAACGGCAAAGTCGCGACGACCGATGGCCCTTACGCGGAAACGAGGGAAGAGCTGGGCGGCCTTTCCATCCTTAGCTGCCTGCCATGCACGAGCCTGGGCGGATGACGGGCCATCGGGAAGTAAGGCCGGTTTGCAAATACGGGAGTGAACACGCCGTCCAAGGCCAAGAGGGCGACAGCAAGCCGAATCCTTGATCTTGCGGAAGGATTGCCGAGCAATCGCCTAGAACCCGCAATATCTATGTATGGTTTCGGAACTCCATCTGGTCAGGTATCGTAGTTGACCTCGCACGAAGTCCCGGTGGGAGGATGGGATGAGCGTTGGAAGGCGCCAACTACTTCGGATCCTGTCCTATGCTTTTGGGTCCAGCGTCATTCCGCTTCGAAATCAATTCGCCATCGCTCGACAGAATCCCGCCCAACCAGCGAGTCCTGCTGCGCCTGCTGAAACAGATGCCAAACACGAATCGGGAGGAACGGAAATGGAAAAAGTAGCGGGAATCGGTGGTTTGTTCTTCCGAGCTCACGATCCGAAGGCGTTGGGGCGCTGGTACCTGGAACACTTGGGGATTGCGCTCACACCATCGAAAGAAGGCGATCCCGTTTGGGAGCAAGAGGCGGGACCGACCTCCTTCACTCCTTTTCCCGAGACGAGCAAGTATTTCGGGGACCCCAGCAAGGTCTGGATGGTGAACTTCCGGGTACGGGATCTCAACAAGATGGTGGCCCAGCTACGAACGGCAGGGATTCAAGTGGCTGACCCGGAATCCTATCCGGGGATCGGGCACTTTGCCCGCCTGCATGACCCCGAGGGAAATCCCATCGAATTGTGGCAACCTGCATAGCCGGGCGCTTCCGAACGGCAGTTTCCGTGTTGCCGACAACAGAGCCAGTATCGTCGCATTCGTTGTTACATGCCGCGCAGTCTCATGATTGCGACGCATCAATGGCTAAAGGACGATGAACCACGACCTACCTTTCCGGGCCCTACTGATTGTTGTCTTTCTTACGCTCCTTCCAATCGGCATCTACCACAGGCTCAAGTCGGAAGCGACGCATGAGAAGCTGGATCGACGGCAGGAGGGCCTTTTCCTATTGGCGACGTCACGGCCTGTGGGGATTGCTTTCTGGATAGGGCTCATCGCCTGGATTGCCGATCCCAGCTGGATGGCCCGGTCCTCCGTTTCCCTTCCCGCCTGGCTAAGGTGGACGGGAGTTGGCTTGATTGCCGCTGCCTGCGGGCTGCTGGTATGGACTTTCCGCTGCCTTGGGAAAAACCTGACGGATACGGTGGTCACGCGGCAAGAGCACACGCTGGTTATACATGGCCCCTATCGCTGGGTCCGGCATCCGTTCTACGATTCCGCCGCGTTGGTTGCGGTGGCGGTTTCTTTGATTGCCGCGAACTGGTACTTCCTTGTGACCGGTGTTGTGCTGTTTTGCCTGCTGGTCATCCGAACGCGGACCGAAGAAGAGAATTTGATGGCCCGCTTTGGCGACAGCTATCGAGCGTATAGGAAACGGACCGGGCGGTTTTTGCCCAGGATTACAGCGAAAGGGCGTGGCGCCTAATACTGCAGTGCGCCGCTGCGCTCGCCATGCCAGCGTCGCCTTGGTTCCGGTGCGGACCGTTAGATCCCGAACGGTGCTCAAAATGGATTCCGGCCGAGTCACGGGGGAACCGGAAACAATCGGCTAACTTCCGAGTTGCCGGCCAAACGGACGCTGCGCCACTCCGGCTCAATGGATTATCCTGAGATGTGACTGAGACTCCAGACAGGAACACCCAGAGCCCGCTCCGGAAAGTTTCTTTCCGATCCCTCGTTCGATGGTTTTTCATCGCCGCGGGACTCCTGTGGTCGCTTGGTGCGCTGATGCTGGTGGCTGCCCGGTGGATCGACCCGCCGACCACCGCGGTGCACATGGAGCGCCGCTTCGAGGCCTGGATGCACCACACGCCGTATCACGAAGAGTACGAATTCGTTCCGCTCGGCCAAATCTCGCTCGATTTCCAGCACGCGGTGATCGCCGCGGAAGATGCGAGCTTCTACCAGCATCACGGGTTCGACTGGCACGCGATGGAACTTGCCGCAGAAAACGATCTGGAAGGGGGCCGCGTGCGGGGCGGGTCCACCCTTACGCAGCAACTGGTAAAGAACCTGTTCTTCGGAACCGGGCGCTCGATCCTCCGCAAGGGGGCCGAGTTCACGCTTGTCCCGGTAGCTGAATTCGTCCTGGGCAAGCGGCGCATTCTGGAACTCTACCTGAACGTGGTGGAATGGGGCCCTGGGGTTTACGGGGCAGAGGCGGCGTGCCGCTACTACTACCGCACTTCCGCGCGGACTATCGACCGGGAACGGTCGGCCCGGCTGGCCGCGATTCTGCCGCTGCCACTCAAGCGACGGCCGGAACACATGAGCCACTACAGCGAACTCATCCTCGAGCGGATGAGCCAAATGGGCTGGTAAGGGGCAAGTCACACCTAGTCGGAAAGGCGACGCCACAGAGGGAGCACAGCAGAGAGGGCGCAACCCTTCCTGCGTCAGGATAAACGAGCAGCGCCCCACGAAGAGGGCGCTAGCTGGCGGGCTGGATTCCGGCGGGGCTCACTTCTTCGAGCGGCAGAATGAACCAGAGCAACAGATAGAGCATCAACCCGGTGCCGAAAAACAAGACGGACACCAGCCAGATGATGCGGATGACGGAAGGATCGGCATCCAGGAATTCCGCCACGCCTCCGCAAACGCCGCCGATTTTGCGGTCGGTCGCGGAGCGATGCAGGCGCCGGGAAGGCGGCAGGGAGGCATGCGGCAGGGCGACCGGCGGACCTTCCGGGATTACAATCCAAGCCACCAGATAGGCCATCAGTCCGACGCCGTAAAAAAGTATCGAAACAGCGGCGAGAACCCGAACGAGCGAGACGTCCATGTCGAGGTATTCGGCCAAGCCCGCGCACACGCCGCCCAGCTTGCGGTCCATCACACTGCGCGTCAGCCGCCGCGGTTCCCCGCTGGGGGCAGCAGCAGGAGGAGGAGCGGCCATGCTCGCGCCGCAGAAATAGCAGTAATTCGATCCGTCGGCGATTTCTTTCTGGCAGCTCTGGCAAATCATGGCACGCTCACCTCAGGCGCCTGGCCCGCGGGCGCCCGCCGTCGCTTCTACGTCGAGATACGAAATCGGGGCCAGAAAGTTCCCTACTCCGCCAGCAGGTCCCGGGCGGCGCGGACAATTTGCGGAGACTGCGGCAGAGTCTCGTCTTCGAGCTTGGGATGATACGCGCAGAACGTGTCCTGCGCGGCGACGCGGCGGACGGGCGCGTCCAATTCGTGGAACAGCTCCTCGGAGATGCGCGCGGCAATCTCCGCACTGTAGCCCCAGGAACGGGTGTCTTCGTGCGCCACGATCACCCGGCTGGTCTTCGATACCGAGGCGGCGACGGCTTCCCAATCGTAGGGGCTGAGCGAGCGCAGGTCCAGGATTTCGACCGAGGCGCCTTCGCGCTCCAGTTCCGCCGCGGCCACTTCCGCGCGGTGGACGAGCGCTCCGTAGGTGATGATGCTCAGGTCCCGCCCCTCGCGCACCACGCGCGCCTTGCCGAAGGGAATCATGAAGTCAGCGCCGGGATAGGGAGCACGGTTGTAGGGCTGGCGGTAGAGATGCTTGTGCTCGAGGAACATCACCGGGTCGTCGCAGCGGATGGCGGTGCGCAGCAGGCCGGCCAAATCCAGGGCGTTTGAGGGCATCACTACGCGCAGTCCGGGGGTGTGGGCGAAGAGCGTCTCGCCGCACTGGCTGTGATACGGCCCACCGCCTGTGAGGTAGCCACCGATGGCCACGCGAACGACCGCCGGGCACTTGAATTTTCCTCCGGAGCGCCAACGGATGACGGGCAATTCGTCGCGCAATTGCATCATGGCCGGCCAGATGTAGTCAAAGAACTGAATTTCCACAACGGGCTTGAGTCCGCGTGTGGCGAGTCCCAGGGCGCGACCGACGATGTTGGCCTCGGCGAGCGGCGAGTTGTACACGCGGTGGCTGCCGTGATGCCGCTGCAAATGCGCGGTGGCCTTGAAGACGCCGCCCTTGCCTTTCACCTTTTCCAGGTGCTGCTCACGGCCGCAATCAGCCACGTCTTCGCCGAAAACCACGATGCGCGGGTCGCGGGCCAGTTCGTCGTCGAGCGTCGCGGCCACCATTTCGACCATGGTTTTGGGCTCGCCCGAGGATTTTGCAGGCGTGGAAAACTGCGCCGAGGTGGGATCCACGTCGGGCGAATAGACCCAGAGCGACGAGGAGCCGTCCTCGGGCGGAGGAGCAGCGAGGGCGCCGTCGGCGGCCTCGCGAACCTGAGTATCCACTTCGCGCTCGATGCCCTCGATGGCCTTTTCGTCGGCCAGCCGTTCACGTACCAGGAACAGGCCGAACTTCGGAATCGGGTCGCGCTGCGCCTGCTTCTGCCGCTCCTCTGGGGGGCGGTAGAGCTGCTCGTCGTCGGAGAGCGAATGGGAATAGGGGCGGGTGACATGCGCGTGGACCAGCGCGGGCCCGCGCCGCTCGCGGCAATGTGCCACGGCGCGGCGGCAGGCTTCGTAGCTCTCCACCGGGTCGGTCCCGTCGCACTCTTCGATGAGGAGGTGGGGATAGTTTCCCAGCAACCGGGAGATGTGCCCTCCGGGTGTCTGGGCCTCGACGGGAACTGAAATCGCGTACTCGTTGTCTTCAATCAGGTAGAAGAGCGGCAGTTTCCTGGTGCAGGCGGTGTTGAGCGACTCGTAGAACTCGCCCTCGCTGGTGGCGCCGTCGCCCGCGGAGACATACACCACCTCGTCGTCGTGATGGCGAACTGCGCCGCCCATAGGCGCGCGCCGGGCGGCTTCGAGAGCCTTGGGCACCTGGGCGTAATACAGCGAAGCCTCCGCCGCGCCCGCAGCCTGGAGGAATTGCGTTCCCGTGGGCGACGACTGGGTGACGATATTCAATTCCTGGCTGCCCCAGTGCGAGGGCATCTGCCGTCCCGCGGAGGCGGGATCGTCCTTGGCACCCACAGCCTGGAGAAGCATGGCCAGCGGAGTGACGCCGAGGGTGAGACAGAGCGCGCGGTCGCGGTAATAGGGGTAGAAGAAATCGTAGCCGGGCCGCAAGCAAAGCGCCGCGGCTACATTGGCGGCCTCGTGACCTGCCCCGCTGATCTGGAAGAAAATCTTGTTCTGCCGTTTGAGCTGGATTTCGCGGTCGTCGAGCTTCCGAGAGAGGTACATGAGCCGGTAGATACGCAGGAGCGTCTCGCGGTCCAGACCGTGGTACTTCTTCGATTCCGCAGGAGCGGTCTTCACTTGTGAATGCACGGCCATTCCATACACCTCGTCTGTTGGCGGCTTCCGGCGCACCCTTCCGGAGGAGCGGGGCGGCGCAACTGGAAAATGGGAAAGTTCACTGGATTGCAGGGCCGGGTCATTTTTTGCCCGGAGCCGCATTGTAGCAGATTCCCAATGGACCTGGCCGAAGGCCGTGCCGGGCGGCCCGGGGTGCGCACTCCCGGTGTAGTGCCAGACATCCTCGTTGCGCGGCGGGGCATTTCTTGACGTTCCAGAACGGGGCGTGTTAGCTTGCCGACAATCGCGCTGCGGTCTACGGTCGGGAGAGCGCCGTGCGCTGGAATATGCAGACTGGGTGATAAGCCCGGGAAGGAACGATCGTGGCGAAATCGCACTCCAAGAAAAAGTCCAGCAAGAAAGACCTGAGAAGAGCCAAGAAGCTGCCTTCGGTGAAGACACTAAGATCTACCGGAACTTCGATCTGAGTTAAATTCGCGACGACTCTCAACGAGTGAGTGCGCGCGGGCCTGACGGGCCGCAGGCCGTGGCAGGCTGGTACGCCCGTTTCCGCCACCCAGTGGCCATTTTCGGCAACGGGGTCGGAGACCATCTGACGACTCTGCCCGGCCTGCGGGCGCTCGCATCTCTGTTCCCTTCCCGTCTTTCCCTTGTGTGTTTGCCGGATGCAAGACGCGAGTTCTTTGCTGACGTACCGCTGCGCTCGGTCTGCGAAATCGAGATGCCCAAGCGGCGGGGAAAGCGGCACTTTGCTGCCCGGCGAGCGGCAGAGGGAGTGCGGCGCTGCGACGCGTTGTTTTCCTTCAACCCGTGGCATTCTTCATCCGTCGATCGTCTGCTCGAGCTACTCTCTCCGGAATTCACTGTTGGTTTTTCCGAGACATTCGACGTATGCCTCGACAAGATTTCCGAACAGCATGAGGTGGACCGCAATTTCGGGCTGGCCGCCACACTGGAGCCCGGACTTCGGCTCGAGCGCTTCATTTCTCCTCCGGTGTTGCCGGAACGGATTCGCCGGCACGTCCGGCAATACCTGCGCCAGACTGTGCCGGGCCGAAAAATCCTTGCGGTTCACAACGAAGCAAGCGTTGCGGAACGGAACTGGCCGAAGAGGCGGCTGGACGCATTGCTTGCTGAATTTCTCCGCCGCCATCCCGAGTTCGTGATCTTCCAGTTTGGCGTGCGCAGCAAGTTGTTCGCCGATATGCCGGGCCGCGGACGTCCGCTCTATTCTGGCTTCCTGCCGCTCCAGTACTCGTTTGCGGTAGTGGCCCAAAGCAGGCTCTTTCTGGGCGTGGATTCGTGCATGCTGCACGCCGCGGACTTCTTCCGCGTGCCGGGCGTGGGCATGTTTGGACCGACGAATCCGCGCCGCGCCGGGTTTAAATTCGCGCGCCACCACCATCTAGTCGCGAAGGGCCGGATGCCGTGCGTCCGGGTGACGCAGGTGCTGAACGCTCTAGAGTCGCTCCTGGACTGAGAGTACGCAGGGCGCGTCAGGGATAACGCCGGACCCGGCCACCAAGGCCGGCCGCCCGCCCGCCGAACCCGTTGGAGAGGGGATCAGGGCTTTGTTGGAGCTGGAGCAGGAGCCGGCTTCGCGGGAGCGGGTTCCGGCTTCGGCTTTATCGATAGCAGCTCCACTTCGAAAACCAGCGTTGCATTGGGCCCGATTTCGCCGCCGGCTCCGCGCTCGCCGTAGGCCAGGCTTGAGGGAATGAACAACTGCCACTTGGAGCCCACGGGCATGAGCTGCAATGCTTCCGTCCAACCCTTGATCACGTGGCTCACGCCGAACGTGGCCGGCCCTCCATGTTTCGCCGAGCTGTCGAACTCCGTGCCGTCAATCAGCGTCCCGCGGTAGTTGCATTCCACGGTGTCCGTGGCAACCGGTTTCGGTCCCGTCCCCTCCGACAGGATTTTGTACTGAAGTCCGCTGGGCAACACAACTACGCCGGGCTTGGTCTTGTTCGCCTCCAGGAACGCATCTCCTTCTTCCTTGTTCTTGGAGGCTTCCAACCTGGCTCTTTCCGCCTGCTTGGCACGCAAATCCTTTTGAAATTGTGCTAGCGTGGCTCTCAACTCATCTTCCGTCAGCAAGGTCTTGCCTCCGGCCAGCCCGTCCTTCAACCCCTGATTGAATTGCGCGAGGTCCACATCCACCGATTGCTGCCTGAGGCCGAGGCCAAGGTTCAGACCCAGGGCATAGCTGTGCTTTTCCTCAAGGCTCTTGAAGGGGCCGAGCGATTCCGGGGCGGCTTGCGATGGTGCCGGGCTGGGCGCGGCCCCGGGAACTTGCGGCTTGGGCGCGTCTGGGAGCGCTGGTTTTCCACCCGCCGTGTTTTGCGCGGCCAACGCCGGAACATAAATGAAGATTGCGAGTACGAGTAGAAATGCAAATCCAGCAGTGAGTTTTCTCATGACGGGATTGTCCCATTCGTCCCGTTCCAGAGCAACAGAGGCGTATTTCCCGGCCTCAGCGGCGGTTCTTAGGTTTTCGATGTTGGATTTCCGAGCTTCGACTCTCGCCGTGCGGCTATCGGTTCGGATGGGCGGGCGCGGCATCGCGGAGAGAATCGAAGAGCGCTTCGGTCTTCGAATAGGCGGCGTCCTTCGACCTTACGATCTCGACGGGCAGCCCTTTGAACGGAGCTTCTGCCGGAATCCGTTCCAGCCATCGCGTGTGCGAGAGTTTCTCGTGGTCGGAAAAATCGAGCCGGAGAATCAGCCGCAGATGCGGCGAGTCCGCCGCATCCTTTGCCTCCGGCGCACCCGGCCGCTCGAACCTGAGCTCGAGTTTGCGTCCCAGCCGGAACGCCTGCTTCCAGCCGTCCACGCGGAGGCGCGCTTGCTGTGCGGCCTCCTCGTTCCCCCCGAAATCGAATATCAGATAGGATTGCGACATGCCCACAGCTATAGCGGGCGGAAGGCGCGCCTGTCAAGCGGCAGCGCGAACCAGAGGGCCGGTTTGCCGGATGGTTTTGCCTGCCCTGGCACTTATCGGATTGTGGCCGGCGATGCCGTGCCCCGCACAGTCCACCGCGTCGCAAAATCCATTCCCCGGCACCGCACTTTCGGCAGAACGCTATGTGATCGACGTCACGCTCGATCCCGAGAAGTTCACGTTGAGCGCGCGCGTAGATGCCACTCTCCGCTGCGGCATCGATCTAGGCTCCCTCGAACTTTCTCTCAACCCCCATCTGCGCCTTGCCGCAGTGCACGATTCCGAGGGGCATGCGCTGTCCTGGCAACGGAGCAACCGGGTCGGCTCGCCCAAGATTTCGATTGTATTGAAGAATCGCTGCCCTGCCGGGAAGACCATCCAACTGAGATTTGAATACGCGGGCACGCTCCATCCCGCACTGCCGTTCCAGCCGGCGCCGAACCATTACTTTCTTCGCGATGACGATGTGTGGTACCCCCAGGCAGGCGCTTTTGATTTCACCGAAAACGACATAACGATGCGGGTTCCCGCGCAGTGCGAAACTCTGGCCAGCGGCAAGCTTCTGGGTGAGCACCGCGAAGGACCGCTGGCCGTCTATCACTGGGAGACATCGCGCGCCGTCAATGGGCGCGCCATCGCAGTGTTTGCCCGGCCCAAACACGCCCCGGTTATTCAGGAACTGCAAGCTATGCCGGCAGCAGACAGAGGCGGCGCGGCGCCACCGGCGCGCGTGGAAGAAGTTTGCAGCGACGAGGTGGCCTCGATTCCGAGCGCTGCTCCCTGCGGAGAATTGAGCCGGCGGGCCCTCCCCATCCTTCAGAAATTCACGGTGCTGCTAGGACCGCCGCCGGAGTCTTCGCTAACCATTTTGCCTCTGGACGATGCGGCCGAAGGGATCGCCGGTTACTCCGCCCCGGGAATGCTAGTGGTAAGCAATTCGGTCGCGCGGTTTGCTGCCGAGTCCGCAGGCGCCCCCAGCTTGCTGCCGCACGAAGTGGCCCATCAGTGGTTTCCGAACGGCGTAGCGCCGGCGAGCGCCGCGGACGGCTGGCTGGCGGAAAGTCTGGCCGAGTATCTTGCCTGGCGCTATTTGCTCGATGTGAACCCCGAGGCGGCGCGCGCAATGGTGGCGGAAGCCATGCGCGACGCTGTGGCCTACACTCCTGCCCGGCCGCTCTCGCTGGGCCTCGAATTGCTCGGCGGTCCTTGGAGTGCCGCACGCGCTAATCTCTATCAGCGCGGCATGCTCGTGTTTCGCACGCTCGAAACCACGATCGACCGCGAGCGTGTGGACCGCGCCCTGGCCGAGTTCTATAAACGCTACGAAGGGCGGAGCGCATCCATCGCGGATTTTCGCGCCGTGTGCGAGCAGATCACTGGGCGCGACCTCGGCTGGTTTTTCGATTATTTCATCCAGGGAACCGAGATTCCCACCATTGAGCTGCGCCGGCTGCCCTCGGAATCGCCCGGAATCGTTGCCGGTGAAATCTCCGTGAAAAACCTTCCTCCGGAGGGGTCGGTGCGCGTGGAGATGGCCATCCGCACGGCGCAAGGTGTCGTCGAGCACTCGGTGGCCACGCGGGGTGCAGTTACAACCTTCACGGTAAACGTCCCGGCTCCAGCGCTCGGAATCGCCCTCGACCCCGACCAGCGCATCCTGCGGTGGACCGAAGCTGCCGAACGCTCCAAGGCGCAGGCGGCAATTCTGGCGGCGCTGCCCGACGCGCTCACGGCGGATGAATTGCCTTCCGCGATCGAGCTTTATCGACGGGCAATAGCGGTGGATCCTGAAGATGCCTCCAGCACCGCGCAGTCGCTTCACGAACGTCTGGGCGAGCTCGAAAGTGATCACGGGGAAATGCAGGCCGCGCTGGCAGACCTGGAGGCGGCCATCAACGGCCATTCCCTGAGCCTCTTCGACACCTACCTGTGGCGCGCCAAGGCCTACTATTTTCATGGCGAGGCGGAACTGCATGACGGGCGCTTCGAGGGAGCGATGGAGGACGCCCGGGCAGGCCTGAGCCTGCCGGATTTTGTGCTGTTGAACTCCGTCCCGGCGGGATTCGCTACGAGGAGCAAATCTCTGACGCTTGAGCAGGCCCTGGAATCGTTAAGAGATGCAGCCTCGCGCCACTAGCAAGTCGGGAACGGAGGGAAGGCTGCTATTTCTGGCCCGTCCCCCGCAAAGCTCCTCGATGCACCCTATGGAGCTGGAGCAGCGGCCACGGTAATCAGTTCCAGAGTCCCCGCCTGGCGGTCGCGAACGTAAATGTTGGCAAAATTCCGCGTGCCCTGCGGATAAACAACCGAGTGAAACGCAACAAAACGCCCGTCGGCGGAGAGCGACGGATTGCCGGAAGAAAATTCCGCCGCCCCCGCCCCCGTGGGGAACTCTGAAATCCGTTCCGTGGCGTTGGCGCCCATTGCGCGAAGATAAATCTCGGAGGTAATCCGGAACCTGGTTGAATTTCCGACAGGCACTAAGTTGCCCGCGGTCGAGGCGAAGACCACGAACCCGCCGTCGGCCGCAATAAAAGGCGTAAACGTGCGGTGATTCGCGCGCTGGCCCGAGTTCGAAAGGGAAACGGTTCGCGTCACGCCGGTCTGCCGGTCGCGCACGTAGATGTCCGCCTTGCGCACGGTGGGCACGGTGCGGGTGGAGGGAAGCTCGCCGCCACGCGAGGCGCGCAGCAGGTCGGGCGCACGTCCTTCTTCTCCTTTGATCAGATTCACGGCCGAGGAAAGAAAAGCCACGTATCTGCCCTCGGCGGAAATGGTCGCATTTGCCGAGCTGTGGTCTCCGGGCATGTCCGCGGCGGAAATGGAAATCATTTCCGTGGTGCCGCCAGGGAGGTCGCGCAAAAAGATGTTCTGGTTTTCGCCATTGTAAAGGTCTTTATGCGCCGTAAGATTCAAGGCCGCGGACTGAAAGGTCACAAAGCGGCCATCTGCGGAAATCGATGGATAATGGCAGTTCTTGCCGGCGGGCGCTCCCGCCGACGACACGGAGACGAGCCTGGTCGTGTGCTCCTGCCGGTCGCGCACGTAAATCTTCCAGCGCACCACGGTATCGCCCGCCACCAGATTGGTCGAGTCGGACTGGAAAACGACGTAGCGCCCGTCGGCGGAGATGGACTCCGGTGAAGGAGTCTCGGAACGGTGGTTTCCCGGCTCGCCGGCGGAAGATACGGAAATCATTTCCGTTGTGTGCGCTGTGCGGTCCCGCACGAACACCTGCCATTGATGGTTAGTCCCGCCAGGAACCAGATTGTCTGAGAACGAACTGAAGGCCACGAAGCGGCCGTCCGCCGAGATCGAAGGCTGCGTGGAATCGGCGTTGCCCTGAACTCCGGCGGAGGAGGCGGAGATGAGTTCGGTGGTGCGTGACTGCCGGTCGCGAACGAAAACGTCCCAGCTATTATTCCTGTCACCCGCAATCAGATTGGAGGCCGCGGATTGAAAAGCGACGTAGCGTCCGTCGGCGGAAAGCACCGCGTTGAGCGATTCATTGTTACCGCCGCCGGCCTCGGGCGAGCCGCCCGGATTCGTCGCCGCCACAGCGGCTAAACCGCTGAGCAGCACGATCAGCACCCATCTGCACGGCTTCGTCATTTGATCCGTCGCAGCGCGGCACCGCCGCTTAGTTGGTGCCGTTCGGATTCGCACCGACGATAATCTGCGTTCCGTCAAATTTTGTGAGCTGGTAGCCCTGGAAGGGTTCATGCGCCGCGAGCTCCTGGTCCTCGAGGATTCCGATGGCCACTGACTCCCCCACAAAGAACGACTGGAAGTTATCGGACCGCCAGTGGATCCCGGCGTGTGTTCGCGCGTAGGCGATGTTGACCGCCAGTTTGTTCAGCTCGCCTCCCACAGTCAGTTGGTCGGCTCCGGGACCGGTGTAGGGCACCAGCGAAGTCCCATCCGCGCTCGGCGCCATCGGGTTTGGGATCACGTAGCTCGCGTTCAGGAGCGCCTTCAGGATGGTCACGCACGCGCCCGCCACCGTTGCGTGTCCGGCCCCGTAGGAGGGATGTGTCGGGCAGGCTTCCGGAAACGCCTGGGGCAGCAGGTGCGTTCCGTACTTGCTGACTGTCGCTGCCAACCCCGCCGACTTCAGTACGTCGGGGTGAATTGGATAAGTCGCCTTCCCCTCCGCCATCACTTCAATACGCCCGCCGAATGCTTCCGGCCGCAGCCGCCGGTGGACCGCCCATTTCTGGTACCACTGCGCCTTCACCGCGCGGTTCGCCACCTCCCACATCAACGAAAGCGCGTAGGGCGGCCCGAACGTCCCGAGCCCTTCCTGCGTCACGCTTGGACTTGCGCCGAAATACGGATTCGTCGGATCGAACCCAACTCCCAGGCCCCCGAATCCAGGATTCATTCCAAACGTCGGGACCGGATTCGGCGGCACCATCGCAATAATCAGCGCATTGAAATAGGCCTGCGCCAGCGCATCGATCTCCACAAACGACGCGACGTCGCGACCCGAATGCGCGAACCGCAATGTCGGGTCAAACGTTCCCACGGGCTGCCCGCACCCTTTCTGAATATCCAGCCAGTCGTCGAAATTCGTGGCGTAATCAACGCCGGGCGTCCGGCTGCGAAGCGCCTGGCTGAATCCCTGCGCGCCGTAGGGAACGTCCAGGAGCAAAAACTGGGAAATGTAGGGCCCGACCAGCGCCCCAGGGAGGTTTTCGCGGAACAACGTTTGCGGCGTCACCTGCCCGCCCTGTTTGGGGCCGCGGAAATCGGACAGTGCGGAGAGATCCGCGCACGCCGCCAGCGCTAGAGAATTTGTGCTGTACTGATCGAACGGCACATCGCGGAGCAGCGCCATCCAGTAGAGCTCCACCATCTCGCCCGCCGTCTCTGCGCTCGAAAACGATGGCGCCGCCGGCATCATGACGTCCGAAGAGTCCGGCCCTTCGGTGTCGTAGGAAAGCCCCGCCTGCGGGTCCACAAAACGGCGCTGGTTCGAGGAATCTGAACATCCCAGCGGGATGGCCTCGAAATCCGACTGTTTGCCCGACTGCATCGCGGTGAGCAGTTGTTCGTAAGCCGAGGGCACCACTTCCCCGATGCTGGTGTGCGGCATGCCCTTTGAGAAACTGCCGATGAAGCGGGGAAGCGAAGTTTCGTCTCCGTTCGTCGGGTGCGAGACGAACGGACGCGAAATCTCGTCGTCCACCACGTGCTGCCGCACGTTGATCGCCGTTATCCGCCGATGGGCGTCTCCCGATATTCCTGTACCGCCAGTGCCGGGTCCCTGCCGCGCCTCGGCCACCGGCCCAGAAAGCGCCCCCAAGACTCCGGCCGCCAGTGGCGCCGCAGCGGACATCGTGCCCGCACCAACCAAGAACTTGCGCCGCGCGGGAGACAGTGGTCGACCCGCGTCGCCGTCGTTCACAACTGATTGCGAGTCTGATTTCTTTCCGCGCGTTGACTTCACGTGGGCTTCTCCTGTTCCGCGTACCTGGGCGGGCGCAGCACCATCATTTTCAAGAGTTATTGCTGCCCCATCACGAACGCACAATAGCTCTTTGAACGACCCGGGGAAGGGCTGGCGATACGGGCAATTTTAGTAGCACGCGGAGGAGAAAGGGGTCAAGGAACAAGTGGCGGGAAAGAAGGCCCTGGAATCGATTTCCACTACAACGGTCGGGCAGACCCCGCCTGCGGACGCACCACGCACGGCGTGTCCGGAGGTGCGGGGGTGGGTCGCCGGCTAGTTCTTCGGGAAGTTCGGGTCCGCTTCGACCTCTTTGATCTGCTTTGTGTGCCGGTCGCTGTGCGCGGCAATGAACAGAATCCACTCGTATGCGTCCAGTTTCTGCCCCATGGGAGGACTGTCCACGGCGTGCTCACGGAGGTCGGGAGTATCCTTCAGCAGCGCCTCCGTCTTCGCCCGGGATTCGAGGAAGTGCTTTCGGGTGTCCTCCGGCGAACCGAACTTGTTTTTCGGCTGCAACGGCTCGGGCGCCTGAAATTTGTGGCTGCGGTCGGGAACCATGGCCAGCACCATGGCGTCGATCTTGGCAACGTCACGATCGGGGGCTGCGGGCGCCTTCAGAACCTGCTCCTCGACAAAGCCGCGCAGGTAATCCTCCGCCAGCGTGATGTGCTCCATCACCTGGGCCACCGACCAGCGGTCCGGGGCAGGTTTGAAGTTCCACTGCGCCTCGGAGAGCCCCTTCGTGGCCTCCTCGATGTTTTTCTTGGTGGATTCGAGATATTTGTGGGCGCTCTGGTAATCCGCTTTCGAGAGCGTGGGCGCAGTTGACGCTACGCCGGCCAGCACAAGAAGACACAGAACAACTAGCGCGTACGGTTTTCTCACGATTCTCTCCCTCTCCCGGGACGTGCGGTGATTGTGGGCGCGTCCTTCTAAGATATAGATGCACGCTCAGCCGATGTGTCGCCAAATTCTCCTTGCTCCCTCCCAGGCGCGGTGCTAGTCTTAGCGAATAAAAAGCGAAGGAGAGATCATGCCTCAGTCGCTCGTGCTGCGCCCATCCAGTTCCATCGAACCCGTTCGCGCGGCTTTAGAGGGTCTCGCCGCGCGCGATCGTTCTGGAGATCCCGAGGGTTCGGGGCTCACCACCCTCCAGCACATTCCCGCGCGCCCGGCAGAATACGCGCCGATGCCCGATTGGGTCCGCCCCGAACTCGCCGCTGCCTACGCGGCAAAGGGCGTCAGCCAGCTCTATTCGCACCAAGCGGAAGCGGCGGAAACCGTTTATGCCGGACGAAACACTGTCGTCGTCACTCCTACCGCTTCCGGCAAGACGCTCTGCTACAACCTGCCCATTCTGAACTCGATTCTGGAAGACTCCGACACGCGCGCCCTGTATCTCTTCCCTACAAAAGCCCTGGCCCAGGACCAACTGGCCGAACTCTACGATGTGGCCCGGCGGCTGGAATCTCCCGCCGGGGGCCAGCCCTTCGGCGTATTCACCTACGACGGCGACACGCCGGCCGACGCGCGCCGCGCCATCCGCGAACGCGGCCACATCGTACTCACCAATCCCGACATGCTCCACACCGGCATCCTGCCGCACCACACGAAATGGACGCGCCTGTTCGAGAATCTCCGTTACATCGTAATCGACGAGCTGCACACCTGCCGCGGAGTCTTCGGCAGCCATCTGGGCAACGTGCTGCGGCGGCTGCGGCGCATCGCGCGGTTCTATGGCTCGGACCCCGTGTTCGTCTGCTGCTCCGCCACGATCGCGAACCCCGGCTCGCTTGCCGAACAGCTCCTGGGAGCGCCCGTGGCCGTTGTGGACCGCAACGGGGCTCCCGCCGCCGAGAAATATTTCGCCTTTTGGAATCCGCCCGTAGTCAACCGCTTTCTCGGCATCCGCCGCAGCTACATCAACGAATCCTGCCGCGTGGCCCGGGAATTCCTCGGCCGGGGCTTGCAGACCATCGTTTTCGCCAACAGCCGCCTGCACACGGAATTGCTTCTCACCTACTTGCAAAACGACCAGCGGCCCGCTCCCGGCCAACCCGAACCGGTCCGCGGCTATCGCGGCGGTTACCTGCCCGGCGAGCGCCGCGAAATCGAACGCGGCCTTCGCGACGGCGCCATCCGCGGTGTGGTGGCCACGAACGCCCTGGAACTGGGCATCGACATCGGGTCGCTCGATGCCGCGGTTCTGGCCGGATATCCCGGAACCATCGCCGGCACCTGGCAGCGCTCGGGCCGGGCCGGCCGCCGGACGGGCGCGAGTTGCGCTGTGCTGGTGGCGAGCTCCTCGCCGCTCGACCAGTTCATTGTGCGCCATCCCGATTACTTCTTCTCCAGCCCGCCCGAGCACGCTTTTATTCAGCCTGATAACCTCGAAATTCTTCTCAACCACCTAAAATGCGCCGCCTTCGAGCTGCCCATCGATCCCAACGAGACTTTTGGCGCCGTGAATTTGGCCGAGATCTGCGAGCATCTCGAACGCTCCGGCTATCTCCACCGCAGCGGTGGCTGCTGGCACTGGACGCAGGAAGCCTATCCCGCCGACACGGTCAGCCTCCGCTCCGTCACCTCAGACAATTTCGTGATTGTGAATACCGCCGGGGGCGAGGACGCGGAACCCGAAATCATCGGGGAGGTGGATTTTCCCAGCGCGCTCGCCACCGTGCACCCGAAGGCAATCTATCTGCACCAGGGCGAGCAATACCACGTGGACCGCCTGGATTTCGACCAGCGCAAAGCTTACGTCCGCCCCGTCAACGCCGACTACTACACCGACGCCGTCCGCTACACGCAGGTGCGCGTGCTCGATCCCGCCGAAGAAGAGCGCGTCGCCGGCCCCGCATGGCGCGCCCATGGTGACGTCCTGGTCCGCTCCCAGGTAGTCGGCTTCAAGAAAATCAAATTCTGGACCAACGAAAACGTGGGTGCCGGCCAGCTCGAGCTGCCCGAAAACGAGATGCACACGACTTCCTTCTGGATCACGCTGGAACGCACGCTCGTCGAATCACTGGGGTTCTCCGTCTCCGAGCGGCAGAACGGGATGCTCGGCCTCCTCCACGCGCTCGAATCCATGGCCGCTCTTCTGCTCATGTGCGACCGCCGCGACCTGGGCTGCGCGATCGGCGAGCGCCCGCCGAAGCCGGGCAGGCGTGCAGCAGTCGTCACGACGGAGCAAGCGGAAGATGCAGGGACACGATCCGTCCCGAAGCTTCGGGACGGGATGCCCCTACCCTCGCTGCCCGATAACTCCGAAGCCGGGTCTCCTGATTCCCGCGAATTCTTCGAACCCAACTTGTACCTGTACGACGCTTACCCGGGCGGCATCGGCTTCTCTCAACCGCTCTTTGATCTCCACGCCTCTCTGCTTGCGCGTGCGCACGAACTGGTGTCCTCCTGTCCTTGTGAGCAGGGTTGTCCCTCCTGTGTCGGCCCGTCTCCTGAAACCGGATTGCGCACGAAACAAGTGGCGCTCGCGATTCTCGATCGCCTTTGCGGCTAGCGGCGCTGGAAAATGAAATCGCTGCTCCAGGACCGGCTCTCGCGCATGGCCGCGCTGCGCCCTGCGCCTTCGTCCCCTGCCCGCGCCGTCAGCCACGACGAAGATCTGCCTGCCGCCGCGGAGGAACTCGCGCGCAGGGTCGCGGCCACTCCCCTGCGCAGTTCCCACGGCGAATGCCTCTCCGTCCGCCGCTGGTTCGACGGCCATGCATGTGCCCCCTCGCTCGATTCCGCTCTCCGGCGCCTTTTGCCCTCCGCTCCACCGGAAGCACTGGATCCCTCGCAATGGCTGTTTCTCGACACAGAAACCACCGGCCTGGCCGGTGGCACCGGCACGTACGCTTTTCTCGTCGGCCTCGCCTGGTGGGACGCGGGCGGCCTCGAAGTCGAACAGCTCTTTCTCCGCGATTACAGCGAAGAGCACGCCGTTCTCGAATCCCTTGCCGCGCGCATGGCAGAGCGGCGCGTGCTCGTTACCTTCAACGGACGCTCGTTTGACTGGCCACTGCTCGAAACGCGCTACCGCATGACGCGCCGCATCCACGCTTCTCCTCCCGCGGCCCATCTCGACCTGCTGCACCCCGCGCGCCAACTTTGGCGGCTGAAGCTCGGTTCGGTCCGCCTAATGGAGCTGGAGCAGCATGTGCTCGGCCCGCTCGATTGGCGCCGAGAGGGCGACATTCCCGGCGCGCTCATCCCGCAGGCGTATTTCTCTTATCTTCGCGGCGGAGGCCCGGAAGCGCTGTCGCTTGTGTTCCGCCACAATCAAATGGATCTACGCGGCCTCGCCGTGCTCGCCGCGCGCCTCGTCGCTCTGCTCACCGATCCCGGCGCCGCAACCTCCGACGCTCTCGAACTCTACGGTCTCTCGCGGCTCGTGGAGCGCCGCGGCGCGACGGAAGACGCTCGCCAGCTCTACGAACGCGCTTTGGCCGCGGGCCTGCCCGAAGAGGCCGACCGCGCCGCGCGCCGCGAGCTCGCGCGCCTCGCAAAACGCGAGCAGGACTTCGAGCGCGCCACCGAGCTGTGGGAAGACCTGCTGGGCGAAACGCGCGACGGCCTCGACGCCTACGAGCAACTCGCCATCTACTACGAACATCGCGCCCGCGCTCCCCAGCGTGCGCTGGAGCTCACTCGCCAGGCCCTCGCCTCGCTCCGCACCGGCTGGCAATGCGGCAGTCTGCCGCCCGCCGTCTATCGCCGGCTTCGCGAGCGCCTCAACCGCCGGCTCGAACGCCTCGAGGGCCGCCGCGCCTCGCGCAGCCCGGCCCCCGAACTGTTCGCTTCCAGCGGCGGCTCTCGCGCATCGAACAAGCATCCCGTTTCGAGTGCTCCTGCGGGCGGCTCTTCTGGCGCCCGTTTCGGCGCAAAGACCGGATAGCCGGTCCGCGCGCGCGCAGTACAAACTCATCGGGAGGTGACATATGGCCAGCGTCAGCGATTCCTATTTTCAGCAGCAGTTGACGGTGCGCAAGGAGCGTCTCCAGGCCATTCACGAGCACAACGGCGCGTCCGCGGAAATCAGCCGGCTGGTGGCGGAAGTGGACGCGGCGCTCGCCCGCCTGGATAGCGGCATGTTCGGAGTCTGCGAAGTCTGCGGAGGCTCGATCGAGTCCGAACGCCTCATTGCCGATCCGCTGGCTCGCGTCTGCCTCGAGGAACTTCCTCCTGCAGAGTTGCGCCGCATTGAGGCTGATCTCGAAGCCGCCGGGCGGATCCAGCGCGCCCTGCTCCCGCCGCAGAATCTTTCCGTGCACGGCTGGGAGGTGCATTACCGCTACGAACCTGTTGGGCACGTCAGCGGCGACTATTGCGACCTCATCGTTGGCGACCAATCCTCGGGTGACCTCGTCTTTTTGCTCGGCGATGTTGTTGGGAAGGGCGTGGCCGCCTCCCTCCTGATGTCCCATCTCCACGCCATGTTCCGGAGCCTGGTGACGGTGCGCCAGCCTCTCGCGCAGATGCTTTCTATCGCCAGCCGCCTGTTCTGCGAGAGCACGGCCGCTGGACAGTACGCCACGCTGATTGCCGGCCGCGCGGACTCCGCCGGCCACCTGGAGCTGGCCGGTGCGGGCCACCCGCCCGGCTTTCTTCTCCGCGACGCCGGCGTCACTCGCATCGAATCGAGCGGCTTTCCGCTCGGCATGTTCACCGAAGCGCGTTTCTCCACACAATGCTTCGACCTGCGTCCCGGCGACGCGCTGCTGTTCTATTCCGATGGCGTCACCGAGTCGCGCAACGGGGCGGGCGAGGAATTCGGCATTCCGCGCCTCGAACAATTCGCCGGCAATCGCCGCGGCGCATCGCCGGCCGATCTCGTCGGCGCATGCTTTGCCGAGCTTCGTTCGTTTTCCGGCTCGCAACCGCGCGCGGACGACATAACGCTCATGGCCCTTCGCCGGACCGCCTGATTTCGCCATGCAACGCGCGGGGCACGCCCTGCCGGGCCCCTCCACCACACCCTTTGCCCGGGCCGCCCTCCCCGGCTTGACACGCCATGCGGCCCTCTCGCACAGTTATCGAGGCAGATTGTCGGCTGCCGCGGTCGCTTGATTCACCTTCAACATCACGTCATCGCGTTCGTCACGCACTACGCCTATGGGGGCATTTTCACGCTGCTCGTTTTGGGAATCGTGGGAATTCCGCTGCCCGACGAATTCCTTCTCACTTACGTGGGCTATCTGGTCTTCCGGGGCCGTTTGAATTTCGCACCCGCCCTGGCTTCCGCATTTGCGGGGAGCGCCTGCGGCATCACCCTCAGTTACGCCCTGGGCCGCACGGCCGGCACCTGGGTTGTGCACCACTTCGGGCGCTGGCTGCACGTGAGCGACGCGGATCTGAAGCGGGCTCACGACTGGTTCGGGCGGCTGGGCGGCTGGTCCCTCACGATCGGTTATTTCGTCGCCGGCGCGCGCCACCTGACCGCCATCGCCGCCGGCATGTCAAACTTTGAACCGCCCAAGTTCGCCGCCTTCGCCTACACCGGCGCGTTGCTCTGGACCACTTCCTTCATCGGATTGGGAGTCTATCTGGGAGAAAGCTGGCACGAAGGCAGCCGCCCCTTCCGGCATCTTTCGCTGGTCGCGCTTGCCGGCCTCGCTGTTGCCGCGCTCGTGTATCTCCTCTGGCGCAGGCATCACCTCGGTTCGGCTGGGACTCCGCCCGGCCACTCAGGCGGCGCCTAGTTCGGTGCAATGCGCATCACCGAGCTTTCTAGGAACGCCGTGGACAGTCGTCCTTCCGCGCCGCGAGCTCAAATCCAGGGGTTGAATCTCGGTTGTGTGCTGCGCAGTTCCTAGTGAAGAACGGTGCAGGCTTCTCTCTCCACGACTGGCACAACATACCGCGCGATTTCATCTCCCTCGGTGTTGCGCGGCTGCTCCGGAGCCGCCGGCCATCCCATCGCCCGCGTCAGCTCGTCGTAGGTCGCCCGGTTCGTTCCGTCCACCACCAGGCATTCGGCGCCGAGACAGCGCAGGAACACGCCGCCCTGCGGCGTTTGGAATTCGAAGTAATTCGGCCGCCGCAGCAACGACGTGCGGCTCTCGTAACGCATCTGGAGCGCCTGGCTGATTCCCCCGAACAATCTCGCCGCATCCTCATCATTGTCCACATCGATCCGCCACACGAGCAGCGAACGCGGCAGCTTCGTGCCCGGGGCCGGTTTTGCCTCGGCATAAATTGCATATTCATCGCCGGTCCAGGCGGAGGCCAGTTCTTTCGCGCGCGCCGCCCCGCTGAACTCCTTCAGCCATTCGAGCACCAGGAATTCTCCTCCCACGCTGGCTTCGAGCTTTTTCCACTGCGGGGCGGCGCTGGCCGGCAGCTCCGGCGCGGTCACCTTCACCGGCTTCACATCGCGGAAGTAGAGGTCGGGATGCAGGATCTGTTGCGTTGAAGCCGGCGGGTGCTCGAACACGCGGTTAAACCCTGGCCACCCCTCGTAACGGCGCAGTAGGGCCTGAGTGAACACCGCTCCCGAGAGATACGGAAAGAGCAGTGTGTCCCGGACAAACCGCGGCGCCGCGTCGAACTTCTGAGCCTTCTCTCCCCCCGTCATCGTGTCCGGGTCCAGCAATCCCTCCAGGTCCGGCGATTCCCTCACGCTCGCGCCCTTGTCCCGCAGGGTCCAGTCCAGCATGGCAGCGAATGCGGAGCCTTCCAGCACCGCGTGGCGCGCGAACTCCGCGTCGTCGTTGGGCTTCGCCGCGTCTGCCCATTTTTCAATGGAAAAATGCTCGTCCTGCAGTGCGTGCGTCAGCTCGTGCGCCATCACCTCGCGTTGGTCCGCCGGCTCGATCCAGTCCGCAATGTAGAATTCCCGCGTATCCGGGTCGTAGAGACCCGCGATCTGCTCGGTCAGCAAATCCAGCAAGAACGGCTCCCAATCCAGGCTTTCCGGAATCAACCCGAGCTTCTTTCCCATCAGCTCGTCCGCCAGCCGTTCCTGTTTCTCTTTTTCCTTCTCGAAGTCCTTCAGCACGTACTGGCGGATTTCCTCACGCGAGCGGATGCTCTTTTTCAGCTCCCCCTTCTGCGGCAGCTGCAGGATCTCGCTCATCTGCGCCAGCACCTCGTCCGCCGCCTTCAGGAAATCCGCGTGCGACTGCGCGGGAAGAGGTGGCACGACGAGCTGCTGGGCCTTGGTGTCAGCGTGTTCCTGGGCTCTGACCTCTGGCCATGCCATGCACACGGCCACAAGCGCTGCCCCGCCCAGAGCCGCCAACAGCTTCCCAATCCTCCGCTTCCTCGTCATCGCTTCTCCCGAACCCTTACCATTAGACGCACGCCACAACCGAAAGGAGGCACTGGCAGTTGCGCTCGGCAGAGGGTCCGCACCCTCGCTTCAACTCCTGCTCTGTGGAAGACTCAGTTCTGATAATGGAACATTGTGTACGATTTGGTATAGTCTCATTCCTATTCCGGGCTTTGAACTGAGGTCACGATGCAAGCCGGCACCCGCCTTCGGCAGGCTCGAGAACGACTTGGTCTTACGTTTCGCGACGTCGAACAGTCCAGCCACGAGCTGGCCGCGCGGCTCGGGCGTCCCGAATACATCATCCACATCAGCCGCCTTGCGGACATTGAGAATCATGGGATTGTGCCCAATCTCCACCGCCTGTTCGCCCTCTGCACCATCTATCATCTCGATCTGGGCGAAGCTCTCACCTGGTTCGGCCTGCCCTTGGAGGAAATGTACCGCGATGGCGCCCACTTTCCTGGCCTCCGGACTCATCCCGCGGCCCAGCCCATAAGCGTTCGGATCCCGATCCGGCTCGATCCGGGTTTCGATCCGCGTTGGACGGATGATTTCACCCGCCGCGTCGAGTCTTGGGGATATCTCGAACCGGGGCTCTTCAACGGGAAACGCCGGTATTGCCTCGCTTATATCGGCCTCGAGGACCACACGATGGACCCACTGATCCGTCCGGGAAGCCTCGTGCTCGTGGATCCCGATCGCGACCAGGTGCTCAGCTCCGGATGGAATAACGAGTACGATCGCCCCATCTATTTTGTGGATACGCGCTCCAGCTATTTCTGTTCCTGGTGCCAGCTTGAGGACGGCCATCTGATTCTTCAGTCCCATCCCCTCTCCCCCGCCCGTCCGCGTGTTCTCCGCTATCCGGGAGAGGCGGAGATCATCGGGCAGGTTGTCGGCCTGACGATGCGTCTCGATCCCGCCTAGCGCCCTCCTCCAGCGCTACATCCAACACCGCTCCCACGTTGGCCAGAAACACTTCCCGGAGGTATTCCGGAGAGTCGGAGGGTATCAGCAGACGGTAAAACTCTGTCTCACGCCATCGCTGGAGCTTCCCCCGGAATTCCCCTTCCAAGCTCTCCAGGCAAGCCCGCAGGTCCCACTCCTGCTGCTCCAGCGACATCTCCAGCACCCGTAGAAACAGCTCCTGATGGCAATACCCCAATGCCTGTTGCACCGCCTCCCGTGAATATCGGGCCACGAGTCCTTCATGCACGTATTCGCCGGTGGAAATGTCCCGCAGAGAGGATAGGTACAACAGCTTCCCAAATTCCGTGGGGATGGCCGCGAGCGTCCGCGCGGTGATGTCCTCCACGACTTGCCGCGTTTGTTGGTAACTCTCGAAAGACTCCACAGTCGGCTGTTCCGATTCTGGAACATTTCGAATGTTCCTGAAGTGACCGTCCTCCTACCCCCGATTCTCTACGGCGAGGAGGTCTTCCATGAAAAAGACCATCAGTCTCATTGCATTCTCTGTCGCCGCGCTGCTGCTCTTCGGCTGGATGCTAGCAACCCCGTTGCTCGAAATCAATCTGGCGCAGTCAGCCCCGGCCGTCGCCGATGGCACTCCGCCGCAACCACCGCCTCCCTACTTGCTGGCCGACGGGACGCCGCCACAGCCCCCGCCGCCCTACCTTCTCGCCGATGGCACTCCGCCACAGCCGCCTCCGCCCTATAACGTTTGATCCGTTCGTCTCATCGCGAAACCGCAAGGCCCGTGAACAAGCCGCTCTAGCAGCTAGCGGACCTTGCGGCTTCGTTAGGACGCCGCCTGATCGCTCTCCGCCGCCTGCAAGACCACTCGAGAGTCTTGCCCAGGTTCCGGCATGTCCGCCCGCTGGCCCCCCTCCCGAATCCGGTCCAGTCTTGTTATTATCAGAACGTAAATGGATTTACAGAATCTCAGCGGAGTCGTGGCAGCGGCGCTGGGCCCGCTGGAACTGGCCGTGTGCGCGCTGGCGTTGCGTCGCCGGCTCTGGCGGATCCTGCCTTACTTCGTTGCTTACCTCATCGTCCTGATAACGGTCGACATCGGCCGCTGGGCCGTCCTACTGGCGGCCGGTGCCAGTTCTCGCGCCTACAGTTGGGTCTACTGGATGACACAGCCCGTGCACATACTGGCTCGGGCGGCCGCACTGGCGGATATCTGCCGCGCCACGCTGGGTTCGTACACAGGGGTATGGCGGCTCGCTCGCCCGCTGCTGCTGGCGGCTGCAACGCTCTTGCTGGCCGTCGCCGCCATCCGCACGAGCGGAACGGGCTGGCTCGTCTCCTATCTTATATTTCTGGAGCGGGAGCTGGAATTTGCGGTGGTGATCTCGCTCCTGCTGCTGCTTTTGTTCACCAGATATTACGGCTTGGTCCTGGAACGGCCTCTGGATGGAATTGCGCTTGGGGCTGGATTTTACTCTTCTTTTGTAATAATAAAAGATACTATAATCCTCGTGGTAGGTAATCAGCCGTGGGCGTGGTATAGTCTTTCGCACAGTTTGGCGTTTGCCATCACGGCGGGGATTTGGATATATGCCTTGCGGGCGCCATTGCCTGAACGTGTCCAGCCGAATATGAGCTCGATACGCGCTTACGAAGACGACACGCGAGCCGTCAGCGAGCGGATGCGCGAACTCAACGACCGATTACTGAAGCTGATGAAGGGATGATAGAACAAGTTTTCTACATAGCGGCAGCACTGCTTGTTGCCGGGGCCGTTGTACTGCTGCTCCGCCGCCCCCGCAGGGGCTTCGCCACGGGTACGGGGCGCCCTCCCGCTTCCTCTGAGTTTTTCCCCGTCCATTGCCGCTATTTTCCACAGGTCCGTCACGCGCTTACTGCAGAAGACGCTCCCTACCTGGCCTCCCACGCATCGCCGGAGGTGTACCGCCGCTGGCGGAAGAGCACGCGCAAGGCGGGCAGGCTGTATTTGGCCGCCTTGCGCGAAGATTTCTCGCGTCTCAACCGCCTCGCGCGGGTGATTTCACTTCATTCTCCGCGGGTGCGCTTCCAGCAAGAACTCGAACTCCTCCGCATGAACTTCTATTTTCAGTTCCTCTACGGGGGTGTAGTGCTGCGCTTCCTACTGGGCCGTCCTGCCGGTGACCGCCTGGAACAGATGGCCTCATTCATTGTGAGCGTTGGAGGCCGCCTCGAACAGGCTGCCCTCGCTCCCCACATCTCTGCCGGCGCCGTTACTCCGTAAGCGCCGAAGCATCCCGGGGCGCCAGGGCCTGGTGCACTGCAGTCACCAATTCCTCCACGCGGAATGGTTTGTGCAGCGATGGGCAACCGCTGGCAGCGAGGAAGTGCGCTACGTCTTCACTTTGGCCGTCCGCAAACGTGAAGATTAGCCGGTCGCTCAGCCCTGGACGGCGGTGCCGCACCCATCCGTACAATTCTTGGCCGCCCAGCACCCCGGAGAGCTTGAAGTCCGCGATGATCACGTCCACGTACTCCCGCTCCAGCAGGGCCGTGGCCTCCTGAACGCTGGTCGCTACGAATACCGTATGCCCTTTCTCGCGCAGAATCTCCCGCTCCACTTCCAGCACTGCTTCTTCATCGTCCACCAGCAGGATGGATACTCCCGTGGATGCCTGCCTCGTCGGCGGCCCTACCGCTGCCGGCGCCTCCACCCCTTCCACCGGCGGCATGCCCACGAGCACCGGCAGGTAAACCAGGAAGCTGGCGCCTCCGGTGGGAAGATTTCGCACAGCAATTTCCCCTCCGTGCTCCTTCAGGATTCCATAGCAAATGCTTAGCCCCAGCCCCGTGCCCTCCCCGACCGGCTTCGTCGTATAGAAGGGATCGAACACCCGCATAGGCTCTCTCACGCCCGGGCCGCTGTCCGCCACTTCGATCACCACACGGTCTTCCTCCCGCGAGGTCCGCACCCAGATGTTCCGCGGCTCCGGCGTTGATTTGAGCTCGTCGAACGCATTGTTCAAGATATTCAGAAACACCTGCTGGAGCTGGTGCCGGTCTCCGTGAATTTCGGGCAGCCCGGGATCGAAATCGCGGTGGATCGAAATCCGGCAGCGTTTCCAGTCGTAATCCCGCAACGCGAGCGTGTCCTCCAGCACGTCGTTCACTCGGATTGACCGCCGCTCCGGCCTCTGTTGCCGTGCGAAGCTCAACAAGTTTTGCACGATTTTCTGCGTCCGCTGCGCCTGCTTCGCGATCTTTACGGCGTATTCCCCGGTGTGCGCAGGCGCTTCGGGAGAAGTCTCCAGCAATTCGCTGTAGCCGAGTATGGCGGTGAGCGGGTTGTTCAGTTCGTGCGCCACGCCGGAGATCAATTGTCCCAGCGCCACCATCTTCTCGCTCTGCACCAATTGTTCCTGCGTGCGCCGCAGGGTCTCCAGCGCCTGCCGGGTCGCTTCGTACAGCGCCGTCGTCTCGACGCGCGCGGCGATCTGGTTGCCCACAGCAACTAGCAGGCTCAGGTCGGCTCCGGCCAGTTCGCTTCTCGTTCGGCTGCCCACCAACAGCCCGCCCAGAATCCGTTCTTTCCACCACAGCACGATCACTCGCCACACCCGCAGGCCCTCGTCCTCCGATATATTCTGGAACCCCCGCACCGAAGTCAGCGCCTGCGGCGGCAGCACCGTCGCGCGTGTCCTTCTCACCTGCTCGAACAGTTCCATCGGCACAGACCGAGCCAGGTTTGCCTCCGCGCCCTTTGCCCTCAGACCGATTGCCGCCTTCCGTTCCATGTTCCCTGACGTTTCGTCCATCAGGAACACTGCGGCCACATCCAGGTCGAACAAATCCGTGAGCTGCCGCAGCGCCCGGGTGAGCAGTTCGTCCATTTCGAGCGGCTGGCTCAGTGCCTGGCCGATGGAATTTAAGAGCAGCAGTTCACGGTTACGCCGTCGCACTTCCATTTCCGCGCGTTTGCGCTCGGTCACGTCGAGCACGAACCCCTGCACCGCCACCACCGCCCCCGAGGCGTCGCGCACCGCCACGCTCGACTCCATCACGCTGATGGTCTCGCCATCCTTCCGCCGCATCGAGAACTCGAATCCGCTCACGGATCCGTGGTCACGGAGCAGCTTCAGCAACCGCTCGCGGTCCACCTCGTTCACAAACAAATCCTTCGGAATGTCGGCGCACAGCAATTCTTCCCGCGTCTCGTATCCCAGGATCCGCCGGAAGGCTTCGTTGAAATCCAGAAACCTTCCGCCCGGAGTCGAAAGAAACGCTCCTTCCTGCATGTTCTCGAACAGATCGCGAAGCTTCTCTTCCGCCCGCCGCCGCGCCGTCACGTCCCGCAGCAGGTGCAGCGTGGAGGGCCGCCCGTCCGGTCCCTCGACTGTCGCCGCCGTCGACGCCAGAAATCCGCCGAAGTTCGGATCCCGCTCGTGCGGGTGCCCCGCCACTTCCTCGCAGTACGGGCAGTGGTTCCAGTGGGCCGGGCCCGGCCGCAGCACTTCGCGCAGCGTTCGTCCCGGCAGTTCTCCCACTTCCCGGCCAAGCCTCCTCGCCGCGCTCGCGTTCGCCTGCACGATCCGGTAGCGATCATCGTGCAGCAGCACGGGATCCTCCACCTCGTCCAGCAGTGCCGTCCATTGACGCCTGGCCTGCGCGTTTTGCTCCGCCAGTCGCAGTCTTTGCTCGTGAACCTCCAACAGAGCCGCCACACTTGCCAAATACCGGCTGTCCGCTTCGTTGAACTCGTGCGGATTTCCCGACCCTGCCGCCAGAATTCCTCGCAATTCGCCTCGCGCCTCCGTCTCCGCCGCTCCCTCGCGTACGGGCGCGCACACCAGCGAAGCGAGCCGCTCCGGACGAAGCAGCCGCCGCAGCTCCGCTCCCGATTCGCCTTCCACCGTGAACACCAGCGAACGGTAGCCGGCAATCTGCCGCAGCCACGGCTCGCTCAAATCGAATTCCGGGGGTTCCCGCCGGAAACCCTCGGAAAAGCCCGCCACGCACACCAGCTTGATCCGCGCACCCTTTTCGTCTTTCGTCACCTCGCCCACCCAGCCTGCCGTGGCCCGCAGTTGCGCGAGCATGCGCTCCAGCACCATGCGCCGAAGCTCGGCGATCGTGGATACCTCGCCGGCTGCCGCCGAAAGCTCTGCGAAATTCTCCAAGCCTCGATCCAATTGCCGCGACCTGCGCCGGATTTCCGAGACCACGACCACCAGCATCGCGATTCCCACGGCTACCGAGAGCAGGAAGTCCAGATGCTGCCGCACCGGGTTTTCGATTACCCCCGGTACGTGGCTCGGGTCCAGCAGGTGTACTCCCCGCACGAGCATCACGCCGCTCAGCGCCGCCAGAGCCGGGAAGTCCACCCGCAGCCGCGACCGCCACAGCAGCCATCCCGCCCCGATGGAAAAACCCGCGTGCAGCAAATGCGCACCCCACCACGCGAACACCGACTTCGGGGCCACCACGAAACCCAGCGACACCAGCCCGATCAGCGATAGCCCTAGCGGCCACAGGTAATGCAACCGCCCTTCCCAGCCGATCCATTCCATGATGCTGGCCAGCAGAAGCGCCGACCCCGCGATCGCCGCAAGCAGCGCTCCCGCGCGCACCACCAGCGGCGCCTCGTTCGTGGCGAAGCCGAATAACGAGGAAAATGCCCACCCGACGATCCACAAACGGAACGCTTTTTCGCGGAATTGGGGATACAACAAGGCGTACAGCAGGCAGATGAGCAGCGACACCGCCGCGTTTTGCCAGCCGAGTGTGAGGAGACCGGTTCCGGCCATCACCGCACTGTCGGTTAGCGCGCGCCCCACCCGCTTTTCCGGGTCTGGGCGGCGCGAGAGGGTTTCACGGACGCCAGGTTGGGACTATGGACTGGAGTGCCTACCAGGGCAATAAATCTGGCGGCCTACTGTGCCCAGCCTTATACTGGGGGAGCTTTTAGGAGCCCCAGGTGAGCCCAGAACGCGTTCTCATCGTTGACGACGAAGAAGCCATTCGCGAAGTTGTCTCTACCCTCCTCACCGCTCAGGGATATCAATGCAAGACCGCCCCCAACGGCGAGGAAGCGATTCGCGCCATGCGCGAAGGTGGCTTCGATCTTGTGCTCAGCGATCTCGTCATGCCCGGCGTGGACGGCCTCAAGCTCATCGAAATGGTCCGCGGCTACGATGCCGACATCCCCGTCATCATGGTCACCGCGATGCACGACATCTCGACGGCTATCGAAGCCATGCGCCGCGGCGCCTACGACTACATCCTCAAGCCCTTTGAGAAGGAGCAGCTCT
>JASHRU010000172.1 GCA_030037225.1 Candidatus Acidiferrales bacterium
GGCGAGTGCCTTTTCCCGCGGCGAGGATGACCGCGGAGAAATCAGCAAGGGCTGGGGCTCGGCTCGGCATGAATCATCTATTGTCGCTGTGCACGGTGGATTTGGAAAGCCGCGGGCCAGAGGAGCGTGTGAAAACGTCTACGCCATGAGGAACTGGTGAGGGACTTCTAATCCGCGGGGGCGGAGGCCGCGACGGCGCGAGGCGCGGGAGCCGGGGTTTCGACGGAGACCTCCCTCCAGAGAGCGGGGTCGGCAAGGAGGCGGGTGACGAGCTGGGTGTGGAGGGCGTGGCCGGCGCGCTGCGCAACCACCAGACCGCGCAGCGGGTGCCCGACGAGAGCGAGATCGCCAATCAAATCGAGGGTTTTGTGGCGGCCGAACTCGTCGGCGAAGCGGAGCGGGCCATTGAGGATGGCATCGTCGGAGAGGACCAGAGCGTTTTCGTAGGAGCCGCCGCGAATCAGGCCCATCTTGCGCATGCCGGGAAAATCTCGCTCGAAGCCGAAAGTACGGGCGGGGGCGAGCAGGCGGCTGAACGTGTCGCGATCCACACGCAAATCCACGTGCTGTCGGCCTATGGAGGGATGCGGGAAGTCGATGGAGCACTGGACGCGAAATTCGTCGGCGGGATAAATGCCGATGCGGCGGCCGGAGTCGGTGAACTCCAGGGGGCGAACGACGCGGAGGTAGCGGCGGCGGCGACGGAGAGTGCGGACGCCGGCCTGGGCGAGCATGTCGATAAAAGGCTGCGCGGAACCATCGAGGATGGGCACCTCGATGGCGTCGAGGTCGGCGAAGCAGTTGTCGATGCCACAGGAATAGAGCGCGGCGAGAAGATGTTCGGTGGTGGAGATAAGCACGCCTTTCTTCATGAGGCTGGTGGCGTAACTGACGCGGGCGACGTTGCCGACATGCGCTTCGATGGGGAAATTGTCGAGGTCGGTCCGGCGGAAGACGATGCCAGTGTCGGCCGGAGCGGGTACCAACCGCAGGTGGCCCGGCACGGCGGTGTGCAGGCCGATGCCATCGATTTCTACCGAGCGCTGAATCGTAGTCTGGAAGGCCATGGGCGGGTCTAAGGGTGCAACTTGTCGGCCAAACGCTCTTCGATAAGTGATAGTAAATAAAGGATATAGTTTTCAATTTCTGAGTCAATTCTCGCTTGCGTGGCTATTTTACAACACTTTGCCGTATTGCCTCGTGGCAGATTTTCAGGACACAGACTCGGAGTAGCATCACGGCCCCCCGGGCGAATCTTGACAGGCGCGAGCGCGTACGCGGAGTCCGGAAGCGCGATGCTATACTCCGGGCTTCTCATCTTGCCCGGCCACTGATGGCAGCTACCTCTCCCAAACGGATCTTCCTGATCGACGCCATGGGGTTTGTGTTCCGGGCGTTCTACGCGCCGATGGAACGGTTGCGGAGTCCCAGTGGGTTGCCGACGAAAGTGCCGTACGTGTTCGCGAATATGCTGAGAAAGCTGGCAAAGGACTGGTCGCCGGACTATGTGGCGGTAGTGTTCGATCTGCCTGGGCCGACGTTTCGCGACGAACTGTACGACAAATACAAGGCGCAGCGGCCACCGATGCCGGAAGACCTGTCCATTCAATTGCCGATGGTAAGGAGGTTGTGCGAGGCGATGAGGCTGGCGGTGGTGGCGCGAGAAGGCTACGAGGCGGACGACGTGATTGGGACGCTGAGCCGGCAGGCGGGTGAGCGGGGGCTCGAGGTGTTCATCGTGACGGCGGACAAGGACATGCTGCAGCTCGTCCGCGACGAGGTGAAAGGCGGGGGCCGGATCCGCGTGTTCAATCCGGGCAAAGGTGACCTGCTGGCGGACGAAAAGAAAGTGGAGGAACTGGCGGGTGTGCCTCCGCAGCGGGTGATCGACCTAATGGCGCTGATGGGCGATTCGATCGACAACATCCCCGGCGCGAAGGGAATCGGTGAGAAGGGAGCGAGGGAACTGATCCAGAAGTACGGCACGGCGGAACGGGCGCTCGAGCACGCCGCGGAAGTGACGAGCAAACGGTGGCGCGAGGCGCTCCAGAATTCGCGGGAGATGGTGCTGCTCTCGAAAAAGCTCGCGGCCATCGACACGCACGCGCCACTGGAGCTCGACCTGGCGGCGCTGGAACCGGCCGAGCCGGATGCGGAAGCCCTTCGCGGGCTCTACACCGACTTCGGGTTTACTTCCATGCTTCGCGAACTCGCTCCGCCGTCACGGAGTGGCGGGTTCGAAGCGGGGCCGGAGACGAAGCTGGCCACACCGCAGGAGTTTCGAAAGTTTGTGGGGCAGGCTTCCGGCAGGCAGGACGTCGCGCTGTGGATCGAGCCACTGCCGGCGGAGGGGGCGGAGGAGGATGAGGATCCCGGATTCGGCAGCCGACCGGGGGCGGTCGCTCTCGCTCTGGACGCGGAGAGCGCGGCAACGGTGGAAGTCGAGGGCAATGAAGGAGTGCGGAATGCGCTCGACGGCTGGCTGCAAGATGACGGGCGAACGAAGACGGTGCACGATCCCAAACTGGTGGATTTGCTGATCGAAATGGAGGGCGGGATCGCGGGCGTGCGGCACGCGGTGCGGCTGTATTCCTACTTGCTGCGACCGAGCACGGCGAAGCACGACCTGGAAGACGTAGCGGTGAGGCATCTGAACGCGGCGCCGCTGGCGACAGCGGGAGAAAAGGCGAAGTGGCTGGCGCGGCTGGGCCCGCAGTTGCGCGCGGAGGTGGAACGACAGGGATTGCTGGAGGTGTATGAACGGATCGATCTGCCGCTGGCGCCGGTGCTGGCGCGGATGGAGCGGACGGGAGTGCGGATCGACCCGAAAGCGCTGGAGGCGATGTCGCGTTCGCTTGAACGCGAAATTGCGGCGCGGGAAAAAGAGATTTACGAGATGGCGGGCGGCGCGTTCAACGTGAATTCGCCAGTGCAGCTCGCCGAGGTGCTGTTCGACAAGCTGAAACTGCCGGCGCCGAGAAAGTCGGCGAAGACGGGGGCGCGCTCGACCGCCGCGGACGTGCTCGAGGAGCTCGGGGCGAAGCATCCGCTGCCGAAGAAAATTCTGGAGTACCGCGAGGCCGCGAAACTGAAGTCCACCTACGTGGACGCGCTGCCGCGTCTGGTGAGTCCGTTGGATGGGCGGCTGCATACGCGGCTGAGCCAAACGGGGACGGCTACGGGACGGCTGAGCTCGTCGAGTCCGAACCTACAAAATGTGCCCACGCGAAGCGAGACGGGGCGGCAAATCCGGGCCGCGTTTGTGGCTGAAAAAGGGAAAGTGCTGCTCTCGGCCGATTATTCGCAGATCGAGCTGAGGCTGCTGGCGCACTTTTCCCGAGACCCGGTGCTGGTGGATGCATTTCAGCGGGGGGAAGACATCCACGCGCGCACGGCGGAACTGGTGTTCGGAGTGGGTCCGATGGCGCAGACGGCGGAGCACCGGCGGTCGGCGAAAGCGGTGAATTTCGGAATTATCTACGGGCTATCGGCGTTCGGGCTGGCGCAGCAGTTGGGGATCGAGCGCGGGGAAGCAGCGAAGTTCATCGCCGCCTATTTTGAGCGGTACAGCGGAGTGAAGGAATATCTGGAGCGGCATCTGGAAGAGGTGCGGAAGACGGGGTTCACGCGCACGCTGTTTGGCCGGATCCGGCAGATTCCGGAGATCCAGTCGCCGCAGGGGGCGATGCGGGCGCTGGGAGAACGGATTGCGCTGAACACGCCGCTGCAAGGCACGGCGGCGGACCTGATCAAACTGGCGATGATCGAGATTGACCGCAAGCTTGGAGGCTCGAAGCTGGGGGCACGGATGACGCTGCAGGTGCACGACGAGCTGGTGTTTGAGGTGCCGCGGGCGGGGCTTGAAGAACTGCAGGGGCTGGTGAAGGAAAAGATGGAAGGCGCGCATCCGCTGCGCGTGCCGTTGGTGGTGGATGTGAAGGCGGGACCGAACTGGCGCGACATGGAGTAGAATCCGCGGCAAGCGGTTGCCCGGAGTGAAGCTGCAGTCCGCTGGCAGGAGGTCGGGTCCATGAGGGGAACTCTCGTATTTTCGGCAGTGCTGTGTGTGGCGATTGCCGCGGGCGCGCGACAGGATAAAGGGAAAGACGCCCGATTTCCCGAGGGATATACGATTCCGGAGAAGGACGCGCAGATGTCCAATCCGGTAAAGCCAACGGAAGGGTCCATCGCTGCCGGCGGGAAGTTCTACTCGTCGCAGTGCGCGATGTGCCATGGGAAAACTGGCGACGGCAAAGGAGACCTGGCCGAGCAGATGGGGCTGAAGATGCCGGACTACCGGAAGCCCGAATCGCTGGCGAAGTTCACCGACGGCGAACTCTTCTACATTCTGACGAATGGGATGGGGAAAATGCCGGCGGAGGGAGATCGCACACCGGACGAGAAGAAATGGAACGTACTCAATTACCTGCGCTCCCTTTCGAAACAGAAAGAGGGCGGAACCGGGGGAGCCAAGCCGTAGGTCGTGCCCCCGCGCACTGGCCGCCGGGCAATCTCCGGCGTGGTACTCTGACGACCCTGCCGCCGAAAGGGAGGAAACTGCCATGCAGCACACGAGCAAATTTCTGAAGCTTGTCAACGAGGCGAAGTCGCGCATCCGCGAAACGAACGTGCAGGAAGTGAAGAAGCGCATGGACACAGGCGAAAAGCTGATCGTGGTGGACGTGCGCGAGGACAACGAAGTGGCGCGGGGGCGGATCCCGGGCGCCGTGCACATGGGCAAAGGAGTGATTGAGCGGGACATCGAGAGGGCGATCCCGGATACGAACGCGGAAATCATTTTGTACTGCGGCGGAGGGTTCCGTTCGGCGCTGGCGGCCGATGCGCTGCGGCAGATGGGCTACACGAACGCGGTGTCGATGGACGGCGGATGGAAGGCGTGGAACGAGAGCGGATTTCCGACTGAGAAATAGAGGCGGCCTCGGCGCGCAACAGATCGGGGAGGACAATCCATGAAACTCTTGTGCGCAACCCTCGCGACGATTGCACTCGCCTCGGCAGCAACGGCGCAGGAGACGCCGGTGGTGCTGCGGGTGTCCACGATGCTGGACGGGCGCGGACACGCGATGAAGGACCTGCGCATCACGGTCGAAGGCGGAAAAATCACGGCGGTCGAGACGAAGGCCGCGGGTGCAGCCGCGGGCGCGACGTACGATCTGCGCGGGCTGACGGTGCTCCCGGGATGGATCGATGCGCACGTGCATCCCACGTGGCATTTCGGCGCCGACGGCCGCCTGTCGGACGGAAAAAACGAAACTCCGCAGCAGGGGGCGTACGCGATAGCCGGAAACGTGTGGGCCACGCTGGAGGCGGGCTTCACTACGATTCAGAGCGTGGGAAGTCCGGACGACAAGCCGCTGCGGGAGGCCATCGCCGCGGGCGAGATTCCGGGGCCGCGGCTGCTCACTTCACTCGAGCCATTTGCGAGCACGAAGCCGACGCCGGAGGAATTGCGCGCGGCGGTGCGGCAGCGCAAAGCGGATGGCGCGGACCTGATCAAGATATTCGCGTCGAAGAGCATCCGCGAAGGCGGCGGGCAGACGCTCTCCGACGAGCAGCTCGCGGCGATTTGCGGCGAGGCGAAGGCGCAGGGGCTGCGGACGCTCGTGCACGCGCACAGCTCGCAAAGCATCCAAGCGGCGGTGCGCGCGGGATGCACGGAAATCGAGCACGGCGTCTTCGCGACAGACGACGACCTGCGGCTGATGGCGGAGAGAGGCGTCTATTTCGATCCGCAGGCGGGCCTGGTGTTCCATAATTATTTCGACAACAAGGCACGGTTCCTGGGCATCGGGAACTACAACGAGGAAGGATTTGCGGCGATGGAGAAGGCGGTGCCGCTGGCGATCGACGTGGTGCGGCGGGCGTCGCGAACGCCGGGCCTGAAGATGGTGTTCGGGACCGACGCGGTGGCGGGAGCGCACGGGCACAACGCCGAAGAATTCATCTACCGCGTGCGCGACGCGGGGCAGAGCGCGATGGACGCGATGGTCTCGGCGAATTCGCTGGGGGCGCAGGCGATGGGACTGGGCGACAAGATTGGCTCCGTCGCGGCGGGAATGGACGCCGACATCATCGCGCTGGATGGAAATCCGCTCGAGGACATCACGGCGGTACGGCGAGTGGTGTTTGTGATGAAGGGCGGAAGGGTGTACAAGAACACCGTAATATCCCACATCAAAAAATAAAGGGTGCTCATGCGGCGGTAAGGAGGATGGGTGCGTCGCGGGTGATGACGATGGTGTGCTCGAAGTGGGCGGAGAGACTGCGGTCGGCGGTTTTCATGGTCCAGCGGTCGGAGGAAAGATAGGCGGAGCCGCTGCCGGCGGCGATGATGGGCTCGACGGTGATGACGAGACCCTCGGTGAGGCGGGTGCGCTGGCGCGGATCCCAATAGTTGGGAATTTGGGGCTCCTCGTGGATGGTGCGGCCGATGCCGTGGCCGCAGAGTTCGCGCACGACGGAAAAACCATCGCGGCGCACCTGGCGCTCGACGGCGGCGCCGATGTCGGAGACACGGTGGCGGGCGCGAGCCTCGCGCATGGCCCGGTCGAAGGCGTGCTCGGCGCAGGCGGCGAGGCGCAACGCTGCTTCCGAGGCGGGCGGCACGGCGACGGTGACGGCGGCGTCGGCCATGTAGCCGTCTTTCTCCGCGGTCAGGTCGAGCTTGACGAGATCGCCGGGGGCGATGAGGCGCGGGCCGGGAACGCCGTGAACGATCTCGTCGTTGACGCTGATACAAACCGCGCCGGGGAATCCGTAAACCAGCGGAGGCGCGGAGCGGGCACCTTCGGCGGAGAGGAGTTTGGCGCCGATGGCGTCGAGCTCGGCGGTAGAGACGCCGGGGCGGACTTGCGACCCCATCTCGCGCAGCGTGCGACCCACAATGCGGCCGATGGCCTCGAGAGCCGCGAGTTGTTCATTGGTTTCAATGGACATAAGACGTGAGCCGGGAAAATCGAAAACAGAAAAACGGAGACCGAATCGCGCTGAGCCTTATAGGTTGGCTGGCCCGGGAGGATTCGAACCTCCACCGTCTGCATTAACAGTGCAGTGTCCTACCAATTGGACCACGGGCCAGCAACGCTCCCGAATATGATGCACCGGGAGGGCACGAAACCGCCAGAGTTGTGCTGGGATTGAAGGTACAGTACGCAGCCAATGCCGATTCCAGTTTCGAATTCCGAAGCGTCGGGATCGGGAAACTGCGTCACCGCGGGGCTAATGTCGCCGGAAAATCGGGAGCGAAGCGCTCGCGGGCACGGGCGGCTTCGAGCGGGCCGCCGTGGCCAAGGTAAATCGTTTTCGCGCCGTGATCGAGGAGTTTGCGAATGCTGCTGCGGAGCTCAGGGAGATCTTCGGCGAAGTAGTGGTAACCCGGATCGAGGGGATGAATCGCGCCGCCCAGGGCTCCGCCCATCATGAGGTCGCCGGCAATGGCGCGGCCGTCTTCAAACAGGATGCTGATGGAGCCGGGAGTGTGCCCGGGCGTGTGCAGAATGGTGGCGGGAAGGCCGAATTCGGCGAGCGAATAGCCCTCTTCGATGAGCAGATCGGGCTCGACGGCGGGAAATCGCGGGTCGAGAAAGAGCGAGAGGATTCGGCCAGAAAATCGCAAGGGGATGAGCGGGCCAGAATCGCCGGCGCGCATTTTGGGAGCGTCGGCAGTGTGGACCGCAGCGGGCACGCGCAGGCGCTGCTTGAGGGCAAGAGTGCTGCCAGCGTGATCCGTGTGTCCATGGGTGTGCAGGAGGAGAGCGAGGCGCTCCGGCTCGAGGTTAAAGCGCCGCATGCCTCGTAGGATTCTTTCCTCTTCGCCCGCGGATCCCGTGTCCACCAAGACGGCGCGCTCGCCGACAAGGACGTAGGCCATGGAAATCCGCAGGCGAATCGGATAGATGGCTGGATTCATCACCCCGAAAGCCCCGCAAGCCGAAGATAGCACGGCCGGACAGGCGCGCTGCTCGGAACGGCGAGAGACCGCCGGCTGTCGGATGGTTAGACTGCGCGGGAGGAGAATCGCGTCACGGAGAGGGAAAAGAAGGAAGGAGATGCTGAACGGGCCCAGCCCAAAATCCCCTCTTTAAAGGGATCCTCCGCCCAACATCTCCTCTGCGGGGAAGGATGCATCTTGGTTGCCGCAGCTATGTCATTTGTTTTCAATGCGATCTTGGAATCCACAGGGCAATAATTGCATGGGCTGGGTAAAAAATCCGCGACCAGTACTAGTACTTGGTTTATATGAGCTCCCTTCCTGACTGGTGTGCCGTGGGCTTGCAGGAGCGTGATTCAGGAGTGTGCCAAGCTGCCTTGACCGGTTCGGAAGGCGCTGTTATGGTGAAGGGTTCGGCTGGCCGCGCTGAAGCTCGCCGAGAGGGCGGCCGGTGGTCTAGGACTGCGCGGAAACGATGGGCCTCCAAAAGATCGTCATTCAAGGGGCACGCCAGCACAACCTGAAGAACATCAGCCTGGAAATCCCCCGCGACACCTTGACTGTGGTGACCGGGCCGTCGGGCTCGGGCAAATCGTCGCTGGCGTTCGACACGATCTACGCCGAGGGCCAGAGGCGGTACGTGGAGACGCTTTCGGCCTACGCGCGGCAGTTTCTGGACCAGATGGAGAGGCCGGACGTGGATGCGATCGAGGGGCTCTCCCCGGCCATCTCGATCG
>JASHRU010000173.1 GCA_030037225.1 Candidatus Acidiferrales bacterium
GAGAAGGTCGGCACATCGTCTCCGTAGAGCCGGCATTCCTGCCGGCTCGCCACAGCTTACTTCCCGAACCCGCCGGCGAGAAATCCGCCGGCCGGACAATAGAAAGCCTCACGCTCCGCGACGCGCACGCTGGCGCGCGCAGCTTACCGGTGATCGGCAGACATGCGAGCAACTACTCGCAGCGACAACGGAGGACAAGCAAGAAACTCCGCCAACTGGCGAGACCTAGAGCTAGCGTTCAGGTCACGTGCGGAGAGGCTTACTCGGCTTTGCGGGGCTGGCGCCCCATTCCGGCCGCTCCCCTGTTCCCCCCGTCCTGCTGCCGAATCGTCGGAAAGCAGGCTGGAGCAGGAGACCTTCCTACCACCACAGACAGAGGAACTCCCCTCTGCCGAACCAAAGCAGTATAGGGAAAGAGCGCAACTCTGTCAAATCAAATGGCATGCGGGACTGTGGATAAGGGGTGTGCGGCCGGGGGCGAAGAAACCGCGGGACGGGATTCGGCCTGTACTGCTAAGCCACTACAGGTCAATCACTTACAAGGAATTGCGGGCTCTCAAGAGCGAGGGTCGGCGAGCGACCGAGGGCCGATCGGGCGGAAAAGTTCAAATCCTTGAGGCGTGACACAGGAACGGCCGGATGGCTTTACCTCCTCCAAGTCTTCTTCTAGACTCGCAGGTGCGCGTGCGCGGCTGGCCGATGCCGACTTTGATCCCGCGGGGGATTCTCGCTCTCTCCCTTTCCATCGCACTTCTCACTTCTCCGGCAGGCATTGCGCAGGAAAAGCCACCGGCTCCTCCACAAACTGCTTCCGCAACGGCCGAAAGCGCGCCGCAAAAAACTCCCGACTACTCGCAGGAACCATTCATCGTCGAGTTTCTCTCGACGCGCGCGAAATTTGAGAACAACGGCACGGCTCGAATCGAGAGGCAGGCACGCATCCGCGTGGAGAGCGAAGCGGGAGCGAGGGCAATGAGCGATTTAGTGTTTCCGTACAACAGCGCGGTGGAAAAAATGGAGATTCCCTACACGCGCGTGCGGCGGGCGGACGGGAGCACGGCGGAAGCGCCGGCCGGAAGCTTGCAGGATCTGGCGGCGCAAGCGGTACGCGACGCGCCGCTCTATTCGGACGCGCGCGAGGTGCACGTGAGCGTCCCGGCAGTGCATCCGGGAGAGACGGTGGAATACGGGGTGGTGGAAGTGATTCAAGAACCGCTGGTGCCGGGCCAGTTCTGGTTCCAGCAGAATTTTGAAAAGAACGCGATCACGCTCGAGCAGCGGCTGACGCTCGATGTTCCCGCGGAACGCGCGGTGAAATTCGCCTCGAGCCCCGGCCTGAACGTGCGAACCGAAGAATCGAACGGGCGGCGGATCTATTCGTGGACCACATCGCACGCGGCGAGGACGGAGGCAGCGGGCGCGCCAAAGCCGGAGGACGAGCCGGACGTGAGCGTCTCGACGTTTTCGAGCTGGGCGGAACTGGGCGCGTGGTTCCAATCGCTGGTGCGCGCGGGCGCGAGCGTGACGCCGGAAATCCAGAAGAAGGCGGACGAGCTGACGCAGACGGCGAAAACGCCGAGGGAAAAGCTGGAAGCGCTGTACGACTACGTGGCCGAGGAATTCGGATACGTGAATCTGCCGTTTGGGACGTCGCGATTCGAGCCGCACGCGCTCGCAGTGATCCTGAAAAACGGATATGCGGACGCGATCGACAAGCATGCTTTATTGGCGGCACTGGCGGCCGCGGAAGGGCTCGAGGCGGACGCGGCGCTGGTGAGCTGGCGGCGAAACGCGGAGAGCGAGGTGCCGTGCCCGGCGGCGTTCGACCACGTAATCACGCGCGTCACTTTGGGAAGCGACGTGATCTGGCTCGACACGACGACGGAGGTCGCCCCGTTCGGATTTCTGATTTCGTCGCTGCGGCACAAACAGGCGCTCGAAATCCCGGCGGAGGGCGCCGCAACGTTTGCGGAGACTCCGGCCGATCCTCCATTCCCGGTGCACCAACTGTGGCGGCTGGAAGGGACAATCAACGAACTGGGAAAGCTGGACGCTCGCGTTCACTACGCGCTGCGGGGCGACAACGAAGTGCTGCTGCGGCTGGCCTTCCGGCAGACGCCGCAAGCGAAATGGGGCGAGCTGGCCCAGGCCATCGCGGCTTCGGACGGACTTCGCGGCGATGTGAACGAAGTGAAACCGAGCGACCTCAAAGATACGCGTCATCCGTTCACGCTGGATTATCACGTGGTGGTGGGAGGCTTCCTGGATTGGACGAGCAAGCGCGCGCAGTTGTCTCCGCCGCTGCCCCCGTTAGCGCTGCCGGATGCGGTGCCCTCGGCCGGCCCGTTGTCGCTGGGCTCGCCAGCGGAAGTGAGCATCGAGATGAAGCTGGAGGTGCCGGCGCGATACACCGCGCGGGCGCCGACGGCCACGTCGGTCGCGCGGGAGTACGGGGAATACCGCTCCACGTACTCGGCGGGGCCGGGCACGCTGAGCGCGACGCGAACGCTCAACATCCGACAGCGGGAAATTCCGGCTGCGAGCGAATCGGACTACGCGCTGTTTTTCCACCACGCGGTGCGCAGCGACGAAGCGCAGGTTTTTACGCTGGAATCGGCGGCAGCGGCGGGTATCCCGGGGACGGCGAGCGCGGATGATCTGGTGGAGGCGGCCACACGAGCGTACGGGAGCCAGAAATTCCCACTGGCGGAGGAGCTATTGCAGCGCGCGGTGGCGCTGGAGCCCGCGCACAAGCGCGCCTGGAAACTATTGGGCGCGGTGCGGCTGGCGCAGCAGGAAAACGCGAAGGCGATCGAAGCATTCCGGAAACAAATCGAGCTGGCGCCGAATGATGAATTCGCATACGAAGGACTGGGGCTGGCGCAAGCTGCGCTGGAGCAGTACGACGACGCAATCGCTTCGTTCCGCAAACAGCTCCAGGTGAAGCCGCTCGACCCGATGGCGCAGGCCAGCCTCGGCGCCACGCTGGGGCAGGCGCACCACTGGGCGGAAGCGGTGACGGAATTGGAAAAGGCGGTGGTGCTTTCCACGGACGATCCGCGGTTGTACATCAATCTGGGGCAGGCCGAGCTGAACCTGGGACACGCGGAGAAGGCGCAGGCCGCTTTCGATAAAGCGGTGGAGCTGAGTCCGTCGCCTCCGGTATGGAACCAGGTGGCGGCGGAACTGGCGCAGCAGGGCGCGAACCTGGAAAGCGCGGAAAAGTACGCGGAATTGGCGGTGGCAGGAACCGAGTCGGAGCTGAGCAATCTGACGCTCGAAAAACTGACGCCGGCGGACCTAGCGCGAACGGGGGCGCTGGCAACGTATTGGGACACTCTCGGATGGGTGGCGATGGCTCGCGACGATTTGAAGCGCGCAGAGCGGCTTGCGGAGGCGGCGTGGCGGCTGGGACTGGGCGGCGAGGCGGCGAATCACCTGGGCCAGATTTACGAAAAAGAGGGAAAGAAACCGGAATCGGCGCGCATGTACGCCCTGGCGCTGGCTACGGGCCGAGGGCCGCAGGCGGCACGCGACCGGCTGGAATCGCTCGCGGGGAGCGCGCAAGCGGCGGACGCGCTGGTAACGAGCGAACGGGCCGAGCTTCCGCACCTGAACGAATACAGCGTGACCCGGACGATTCCCGAGGGCGCGGCGAAGTCGGCGGAGTTTTTTCTGCTGCTGGGCGCGGGCGGGCGCGCAGAGGGCGTAAGATTCATCCACGGGGACACGGAATTGCGAGGCGCGGGCGAAGCGATCCGCGCTGTGAGCTTCGGCCCGATGCTGCCGGATGAGACGACGGCGAAGCTTGTGCGGCGAGGCAAGTTGGAATGCGGCGCGAAGGGAGCGAATTGCGCGTTGCGCCTGATTCCAGCGAGCCAGGTTCGAGGGATTGAGTAAGGGGGGCCTGGCCGCACGCGCACGCAGAAAGCACGCCGGCGCTACTTGATCTCCATCACTTCTTTTTCTTTTGCGGCAGACAGGTCCTCGAGCTTCTTGGTTTCCTGGTGAGTGAGCTTTTCGAGCTCCTCGAGGGAGCGCTTGAGCTCGTCCTGGCTGATCTTCTTTTCCTTCTCAAGCTTTTCGACGGCTTCTTTGACGTCGCGGCGGACGTTGCGGACCGCAGTGCGGTGGTTCTCGAGGGTTTTGTGAATATGCTTGACGAGGTCCTTTCGGCGTTCTTCGGTCAGTGCGGGTATGGGGACGCGCACGACCTTGCCGTCGGTGGCGGGAT
>JASHRU010000174.1 GCA_030037225.1 Candidatus Acidiferrales bacterium
GCACGCGCTGACGGACAAGGATACGGTAGTGCTCGGCGACTTTACGAACTCCACGGGCGACAACGTGTTTGACGACACCCTGCAGCAGGGACTGGCAATCCAGCTCGCGCAATCGCCATTTCTTAGCGTCGTCTCCGATGACCAAATCCGGCGCACCCTCCGCCTAATGGGCCAGCCGGTCGATGCCCGCCTCACTCCGCAGATTTCTCGCGAACTCTGCCAGAGGACGGCCAGCGCCGCCGTACTGGAGGGCTCCATCGCCGGCCTGGGGAGTCAGTACGTTCTGGGGCTGAAAGCGGTGAGCTGCCGATCGGGCAACACCCTGGTGCAGGAGCAGGTGCAGGCGGCCCGCAAAGAAGACGTACTGAAATCGCTGAGCCAGGCCAGCGCAAAATTCCGCGAGCAGCTCGGCGAATCGCTGAGCACGGTGCAAAAGCTCGATACGCCTCTCGAGCAGGCCACCACATCATCGCTCGAAGCCCTCCAGGCCTATAGTTTGGGCCGCAAGGTAAAGTTTCGGCAGGGCGATGATGCCGCTGCGGTCCCCTTCTTTCAACAGGCGATCAGTTTGGACCCGAATTTTGCCATGGCGCATCTCTCGCTCGGGCTATGCTACGGCGTGCTAGGTGAAATGGGTCTGGCGGCAGAAAGTTTCCGGAAGGCTTACAGCTTGACGGATCACGTAAGTCAGTGGGAAAAATATGCGATCGAGTCGCGCTACTATTTTTCCGCTGTCGGCAACCTGGCCAAGGCTCGCCAGGTGTATGAACTTTGGGCCGAGGCCTATCCGCGCGATTGCACCCCGGTCGGCGTGCTAGGCGACGAACTGGACCCTCAACTCGGGCAGTACGACAAAGCCCTCGCGGAAACGCGCCAGTCTGTCAGCTTGTGCAATGGACTCGTGGATCCGAATGTGGGCCTAATATCCGTGTACCTCAACCGCAACGAACTGGACCAGGCACGAGCCGTGGCTCAGGATGTCCAGACGAAAAAACTGGACACTCCCATACTGCGCTGGTACTTGTACGTGCTGGCCTTCATGCAGAAGGACGAGGCTGGAATGGAGCAGCAGGCGGCTTGGGCGCAGGGCAAGCAGGGCTGGGAAGACCAGATGCTGGCCAATGAGGCAGACACCGCCGCTTTTTTCGGCCGGCTCGGCAAGGCGCGGGAATTTTCCCGGCGCGCCGAATCTCTGGCGGAACAGGCAGGAGAAAAAGAATCATCCGCGTTATATAAGACCTCGGCGGCGATACGCGAGGCGCTGTTTGGTAACCGGGCCGAAGCGCGGAAACTTGCGGCTGCGGCGCTGGCGCCAGCTTCGGGCCGCGATGTGCGATCCGGTGCGGCCATCGCTCTCGCGTTCGCGGGCGGCTTGGCCAAGCCGGTGTCCGATCAGCTCGCCAGGCAGTATCCCGAGGACACGATTGTGCAGTTCAATTACCTTCCCGCTGTCCGGGCGCAGCTTGCGCTGAACCGCGGCGATGCTTCAAATGCCATCGAGGAACTTCATGCATCTACTCCGATTGAACTGGGTGACCCAACCTTCGCTCTGTATCCGGTTTATGTTCGCGGAACTGCGTTTTTGGCGGCTCACGGCGGAGGCCAGGCAGCGGGCGAGTTCCAAAAGATCCTGGATTGGCCGGGCGTGGTGCTCAATGAACCCATCGGCCCGCTGGCTAGACTCGGCCTCGCCCGCGCTTACGCATTGCAAGGCGATACAGCCAAGGCCCGCGCCGCCTATCAGGATTTCCTCACGCTCTGGAAAGACGCCGACCCTGACATTCCCGTCCTGAAGCAAGCCAAGGCAGAATACGCGAAGCTAAAGTAGTGCTGCAAAATCTTCTGTATTTTGAGCTGCCTTACCGCGGCCAGGGGGTCGACGGCCGGCCGGAACTGGGCAGCGCGGTCGCCCGCCACCATTCCGATTTCGCGGTGACCGCGTGCTCCGCTTTTTCCTCCAGGCCGCTCGTGCGGAACGCCAGCGCAACCAGCGCGCCAGCCACGAACCCTCCCATGTGGGCCCAGTGCGCCACGCCGCTGCCAGCCCCGTACCAAATGCCCGAGAAAAACTCCATCCCAAGCCAGAGGGGCAGCAGAGTAAACGCGGGCACATTGAACTTATAAGCTCGGAACAAGAACAGCCACATCATGCGGATTTTTGTTCTCGGGAACCGCACCAGAAACGCGCCCATCAGCCCGGCGATCGCTCCCGAGGCGCCGAGCGCGGGAATCATGCTCCCGGAGTTCACCACGCCGTGTACCGCGCTGGCCAGCAGCCCGCAGAGCAGGTAAAACGCCGGATAGATCAGGCGGCCCCAGGTGTCTTCCAGGATGGTTCCGGCCAACCACAGGAACCACATATTGCCTATCAGGTGCAGCCACCCGGCGTGCAGGAACATGGAGGTGAAATAGGAAAGCAGATGGGCAGCGCCGGGCACGTTGCCGTAGGTCCACAAGAGCGAAGACTCCACATCCTCGGAGAACTGCTGGCATAGCCCGTCCATTTCGGCCTGGAGTTCGGCGGGCCTTTGGGGTCTCGGCGCGTGCGCGTTGCCGGAGCCAGACGCGTCGTCGCCGGGGGAACGGAGCTCTCGAGCAAAATCCGGATCGTTCTGCTCGACGTTTTGGATAAACGTGCGGGCCTCCTCGGTCATCGTCAGTTCCGGGTGCGCTTCGGCCAGGATGAACAGGCGGCTTTCCACCTGCG
>JASHRU010000175.1 GCA_030037225.1 Candidatus Acidiferrales bacterium
GCGCTGGGGACCGCAAAGCGGGTGAGTTCCACGCCTACCGTCTACGTCACCGCACACGGGAGAACCGAACTCGTCCCCGGGAATGTTTCCTACTCGCTGCTGCGGCGCTTTCTCGACGAACAACTGCAGAGATAAGGATGCGCCGCTATTCTCCAGGCTGGTGGGCGATGACGGCGGGACGCCTCCTGCTCGGGGCAGTCTTCCTGTACGCTGCGTATACAAAGCTGCGCACCTCGTTTCTGTTGTTCGCCATGGCCATCGACGCCTACAAGGTAATGCCGGAATCGATGGCCGTAGCCGCGGCGCACGTTTTACCTTGGGTCGAACTGGCGGTGGGGGTGGCCTTGATCGCCGGAATCTGGCGGCGTCTCACCACCACCGCGGCAACTGTGTTGCTCGCCGTCTTTTTTACCGCCATGGCTCACGCCTATCAGCCGGATTCGAAAGAGGGACAGATCAGTTGTGGGTGCTTTGGCCTGGGGGAGCCGATTAGCGCCAAATCGCTGATGCGCGACGGCGCTCTTCTGGCGCTTTCCCTCGCATTGATGGTTGCCGCGTACTATGTGGCGCGGCGCGCGCGTCCCGGCAGCATGGCTGCCCTGCCCGCGGGAAATGAAGCCTCACCATGAGGCCGGCGTGAAAACACTGGAAGAATATCTCAAGCTGGCAGAGGCGGCGCACGGACATTTGTGTGCCGGCCAGGTGCTGGGTGTGCGGCTGGCCATGCTGGGAATGCGCGAGCTGGGAATCCAAGACCCGGTCAAAGAGCGCAAGCGACTGGTGACCTATGTGGAGATCGACCGCTGCGTGACCGACGCCGTCGCGCTGGTGGCCAATTGCCGGCTCGGAAAGCGCAGCCTGAAGTTCTTCGACTGGGGAAAAGTCGCAGCAACATTCGTGGATCTGAATACAGGACGGGGGGTGCGCGTGGCGGCAAGAGAGTCGTCGAAGCAGCGTGCCCGCGAAATGTTTCCGGAGATGGATAAGGAAGCCGGACAGCAGAAGGCCTATGCGCTGCTGCCGGATGAGGAATTGTTTGAAACCGCGTGGTGCGCGGTGGACGTGCCTCCGGAGGATTTGCCCGGGTTCAAAGGGCCGCGTGTGGTCTGCGCGGCATGCGGCGAAGGGATTAATTTCAAGCGCGAAATTGTCGTGGACGGGCGCACGCTGTGCCGGGCGTGCGCCGGTCAGCGTTATTACCGGCCGGAGAAGTAGGAACCACATTCCTCTGCCCGCGCAGCAGATTTCATCCACAACCAGCCGTTTGTCGGCCCGCGGCAATGGGACTAGGCTAATTCGCCCGAAGACCGGCAGTTGTGCCGATTCCGGCCCGGGCTAAAATGCCCCGACCCAACGGAGGAAATCGCATGTCCATGCGGACAGGAGACTCGAAAATCGGACGCGCAATTCTGGCGGCGGCAGCGCTGGCCGCGACGGCCCTGGCCGCCCATCGATTGCAGGCAGGTCCGGCGCAAAGAGAACTGACCGTGGAGGCGATTTTCGGTTCGCGGGCTCTGCTCGGAGCGCAGCTCCGCGTGCCGGAGTGGAGTCCGGATGGCTCGTTGCTCACTTTCTTCGAGGCGGGCTCGCAGGGCAACCAACTGGGCGCTTGGGATGCTGAGAAAAACTCTCGGCGTGTACTGGTGACCACAGATCAACTCGAGGAGATGCGTGCAGGCAGGCCGCAGCGCGCCAGTAATGCCACCGGTCTGGGCCGGCATCCCGCCCCGCCGTATTACTGGTCTCCTCGCGGAGACGCCATCCTGTTTGTCTCCGGCGGGAATCTCTACCTGTTCGACCTCCATTCCAGTAAATCCCGGCGCGTGCTCGCGGCCGATGCGGAACTAAGCGATGTGAAGTTCTCTCCGGACGGAAAGTGGGTGAGCTTTCTGCGTGATCACAATCTCTGGGTCGTGGAACTCCAAACCGGACACGAGCAGCAGCTTACGCGCGCGGGCAGCGAGCTGCTCCGCGAAGGAGAGCTCGATTGGGTATATCCAGAAGAGCTGGATTTGCTGACAGCTTACTGGTGGGCGCCGGATTCGAGCGCCGTGGCATTCCTGGAGATGGACGAAGGCAAAGTGGCTCGCTATCCGCTGGTGAATTACCTCGAACTCGAGGCGCCGGTGGAAATGGAGCCATTCCCGCAGGCCGGCGGGGCGAACCCCTTGGTGCGCGTGGGAGTGGCGAGCGTGCCGGGCGGCCAGACGCAATGGATGGATACGGGCAGCGAGAACGACGTGTACCTGCCGCGCGTGGCCTGGACGCCCGATTCAAAACATCTGGCTATCCAGCGCCTGAACCGCGCGCAAAGTCAACTGGACGTGCTGCTGGCCGATGCGGCCACGGGCCGGTCAGCAACGCTGTTCCAGGAAAAGGACAAGTATTGGGTCAACGTGGGGGATGATCCGGTCTTCCTGGAGGGAGGAAAGACTGTCCTGTGGACCAGCGAGCGCGACGGCTTCCGCCATCTTTTTGTGTACTCGGAAGGGGGAAAGATGCTGCGGCAGCTCACTCGCGGAAATTGGGAAGTTACAGAGCTGGTTGGCGTTGACGAGAAGGCCGGCGTGGCTTATTTCCTCTCCACTCAAAAGACGCCGCTCGAACGGCAGCTCTACCGCGTGTCCCTGGCCGGCGGAGAAATTCAACAACTGACGCGCGAGGAGGGAACGCACCACCTGTTGATGGCGCCGGGAGGTGCGAATTTTCTGGACACTTTTTCGAGCTCGCTCCAGCCGCCCCAGCAGGTGGTCCTCCGTGCAGACGGAACGCAGGCGGCCATGCTCAACGAGAATCGAGTGGCGGCGCTCGCGGATTACAATCTAACCAAGCCCGCCTTCAGCGAGATCGCCGCTGCGGACGGTTCGAGGCTTTTCACGGAAACCATTCTGCCGCCGGGATTCACCCCGGAGAAAAAATATCCGGTGCTGGTATACGTGTACGGCGGGCCGGGAGTGCAGTCGGTCGCGGATTCGTGGGGAGGTACCCGCCTGCTGTGGCTCGAAATGATGGCGCAAAAGGGCTACATCATTTTCACGCTGGATAACCGCGGGAGTGCCGACCGCGGTCATGCGTTCGAGACGCCCATCTACCACCATTTGGGAGAAACCGAGCTCAAGGATCAGATAGCCGGCGTGCGTTATCTCCGGTCCAAGCCCTATGTGGACGCGGCCCGCATAGGAATTACGGGCTGGAGCTACGGCGGGTACATGACCTGCATGGCCATGCTTGAGGCCCCCGAAGTGTTCAAAGCCGGATTCGCGGGCGCGCCGGTCACGGACTGGCGGCAGTACGACACGATTTACACCGAGCGTTACATGGGGCTGCCGCTGGCGAACGCAGAGGGATACCGCGCGTCGTCACCGATTGCGCATGCAGATGGCCTGCAAGGCAAACTGCTCGTGGCACAAGCCACCGGCGACGACAACGTGCATTTTGCGAATGCGCTCGAGCTGCAGGAGGCGCTGGTGGACGCTGGCCGGTACGCTGAGTTTGCCATTTATCCGGGGCGCGGCCACGGAATCACGGATGCGGCCGCGCAGGTGCAGTTGTGGACGCGCGTGACGCAGTTTTTTCTGGATGACCTGTGAGAGGAATCTGCCGGGCCGTCATTGCGGCGTCGGCGCTCGATGGATCTCTTGCCGGTAACGGTCGCGCAGCGGGACACGTCCGAAGAAAAGAGGCCGGCTGACGGCCGCGATTGCGGCACTTGCGACCCTGGAGTACGATGGGGACTCTTGTGCACGCTGCTGAGGGGCATGATGACCCGTAGCGATTCTCGCCGCCCTTTTCTCCCTCGACGTTTGCTGATGATTTCGTGGAGGTGTGCCGATGAACGATGAACGCGACGATCGCCCTCTGGGGGGCAGCAGTTCGCCCCCGGAGACAGAGGAACTCGAAGACGCAAAAGGCCTTTCGCGTCGCTCGTTCCTGAAGGGCGCGGGAATAACCGTCTCCGCGGGAGTGATCGCCGCGGAGGGGCTGCTCGAGACAGCCTCGGCCACCGCCGCAGAAACGAAGGTGGCGGGTCCGGGGCCAGTCGCCATAACTCTGAAGATCAACGGCAAGGAGCACTCGCTCGAACTGGAACCGAGGGTCACGCTGCTCGACGCGCTTCGCGACCGTCTCGACATCACCGGCGCGAAAAAGGTATGCGACCGCGGGACCTGCGGAGCGTGCACGGTGATGATGGACGGCAAAGCCGTGTATTCGTGCAGCGTGCTGGCCATTGCGGCCCAAAACTCCGAGATCACCACCATCGAGGGGCTGGCGGCCGAGGGACAGCTCTCGCCCGTGTCGGACGCCTTCGTCGAGCACGACGCGCAGCAGTGTGGATTCTGCACGCCTGGATTTGTCATGGCGGTAACGGCCTACCTGAAACAGCATCCCAATCCGACCTATGAAGAGGTGACCCACGGTCTGGGCGGAAATCTCTGCCGCTGCGGAACCTACATGGGCGTCCGCGAGGCGGCGCTCGATGCCGCGAAGCGGTTGAGCGGCGGGAGGGCGTGATGGCGGACTATCACTGGCCACCGGCAGACAAGCGCTTCCTGATTGGGAAATCGTTCACGCGGCTCGACGGGCCCGCCAAATCCTCCGGGCGCGCGAAGTACGCGTACGACATCAACCGTCCCGGCATGCTGTACGGGAGGATGGTGTTCTCGCCGCACGCGCACGCGAAGATAAAGAGTATCGACACGGCGGCAGCTGAGAAGATGCCGGGCGTCCGCGCCGTCGTGGTGATGTTCGAACCCGGAAAGGAAGTGCTCTGGGCCGGACAGGAGATTGTGGCCCTTGCGGCGGACACGGAAGACCAGGCGCGCGATGCGGCGCGCGCCGTGAAAGTTGACTACGAAGTTCTGCCGCACCTGGTGAGCGACCTGACCCCGGAAAAAGCGGGCGCGGGACGCACCTCGGCGGGCTCGGAAGCGAAGGAAGGCGATCCCGACGCGGCGATGGCCACAGCCGATGTCAAGATTGAAGGTACATACGGCGCGGGCATCATCACGCATTGCTGCCTGGAAGCGCACGGCCAGGTGACGGAGTGGGAAGCCGACAAGCTCACCATGTGGGCCTCGTCGCAGAACGTCACCGGAATCGCCGGAGAGATGAGCAAGGCGCTTTCGATCCCGGCGTCCAACGTGCGGACCATCACGCAGTACATGGGCGGCGGTTTCGGGAGCAAGTTCGGAGCCGACCCGTGGGGGCCGGCGTGCGCGAATCTCTCGAAGAAGGCCGGGCGCCCCGTAAAGATGATGCTCGAACGCGACCAGGAGCTGATGGAAGCGGGCGCCCGCCCGTCCATCTACGCGAAGGTGCGACTGGGCGCGAAGAAAGACGGTACGCTCGTGGCCTGGGATTCGGAGTCGTGGGGTACATCCGGTCCACAGGGCGGGGGAAATCCGCCGATCCCCTACGTGATGCGCGCGCCCAACCGGCGAACCAAGCACACGGCCGTGCTCACCAACACCGGGCCGGGCCGCGCCTGGCGCGCGCCGAATCATCCCCAGAGCTGCGTCATCACCATGTGCGCCCTCGACGATCTGGCCGCGGCAATTCCCATGGACCCGCTCGACTTCTTCTTGAAGAACATCGAGTTCACCGGCGAGCGCGGAAAGTCGTACCACGAGGAGTTGCTGAAAGCCGCGGACATGATCGACTGGAAGAAGAAATGGCGGCCGCGCGGTACGCAGGACTCCGGGCCGGTAAAGCGCGGGCTCGGGCTCTCCATCCACACCTGGGGCGGCGGAGGTCACCAGAGCAACGCGACCTGCACGATCCATCCCGATGGATCGGTGGAAATTAACATCGGCAGCCAGGATCTGGGCACCGGAACGCGCACCATCATCGCGCTCGTCGCGGGAGAAACATTCGGCCTGCCGCTTTCAGCCATTACGGTGAACATCGGCGATAGCCGCTATCCGGCATCGGGAGCGTCGGGCGGTTCGACTACGGTGGGAGGCGTGAGCGCCTCGACACGGCGCGCCGCCACAAACGCGTTGAACGAATTGCTGGCAAAAGTAGCGCCCTATCTGGATGCCAAACCGGACGACCTGGAAGCGGCGGAGGGAACGGTTCGTGTGGCGCAGGATCCGGGTCGGGCCATGACCTGGAATCAGGCGTGTGCCAAGCTCGGAGCCACACCAATCGCGGCCGCCGGACAGCGCTCGCTCGACCTGATCTCCAGCGGCGTGGGCGGCGCGCAGATGGCGGAAGTGACCGTGGACACGGAGACCGGCATTGTGCGCATCGAGGAAATTGTGGCCGTGCAGGATTGCGGCCTCGTGCTCAATACCAAGACCGCGGAGAGCCAGGTCTTCGGCGCGCTCATCATGGGCGTTACCTACGCGTTGTATGAAGAAAAGCTGATGGACGAGCAAACGGGCCTCTGCCTGAATCCCGACATGGAGTTCTACAAGCTCGCCGGTCTCGCTGACATCGGCAAGTTCCGCGTGCACATGATGACCGGCCCGGGCTACGACGAGCGCGGCGTGATCGGACTGGGCGAGCCTCCTGTGGTTTCGCCGGGGGCGGCGATCTCGAACGCGGTGGCGAATGCCATCGGCGTGCGCGTGCCCACGATACCGATTACACCCGCAAAGGTGCTGGCCGCGCTGGAAGGCGCTTCCGGCACGGGGAGGGCGTGAGATGGAAGCCTTTGCCTACGCGCGTCCCACATCACAAAAAGAAGCGCTCGCCTCTCTCGGCGCGAGCTTCGAGGAATCCGCCGTGCTGGCCGGCGGTACGGATCTGCTGAGCCTGATGAAAAACTACGTCGAATCGCCAAAGCGCCTTGTGGATATCCGCGGCGTCAAAGAATTCGGAGGAATCACGCGCGGCGCCGAAGGTCTGCGCATCGGGGCCACCGTCACTCTCCAGGAGCTGGCGGACGACGCCGGACTGCGAAAGGATTTCCCCGGTCTCGTCTCCGCGGCTGCCGCGGTTCCCAGCATGCAGATCCGCAACATGGGCACCGTGGCCGGCGATTTGTGCCAGCGTCCGCGGTGCTGGTATTTCCGCAACGGCTTCGGCCTGCTGGCGCGCGACGCGAAGGGAAAGCCGCTGGTGCCGGGCGGCGACAATCGTTACCACGCCATACTGGGCAACGAAGGACCGGCGTATTTCGTGAATCCGTCGAGTCTGGCGCCCGTTTTGATCGCGCTGGGTGCCGAAGTGGAGATCGCGGGCGAAAAAGGAACGCGGAAAGAGCTGCTCGAACGCTTCTATCGCGCGCCGCGCACAGAGCACGAGCGGGAATACACGCTGGCTCCCAGTGAAATCGTTACCGCCGTCCTGCTTCCGAAAGGCGCCGAGCAATGGCGCACCGCCGTATATGAGGTCCGCGAAAAGCAGGCGCTCGATTGGCCGCTGGCCGCGGCGTCGGTCGCTCTGCGAATCGATGGCGGGACGGTGCGCGAGGCGCGAATCGTGATGGGTCATGTGGCTCCCGTGCCCTGGCGCGCGCAGGAGGCGGAACGCGCGCTGGCAGGCAAAGCACCCGACGCAGAGAGTGCAGCGAAGGCGGGAGAGGCTGCCGTGCGCGGCGCCCATCCGTTGAGCGGAAATAAATACAAGGTTCAGCTCGCCCGTGTGGCGGTCAAGCGGGCCATTCTCGAAGCAGGGAGGGCGTAGCCATGGCGCTGGTGCCCAAATTGATTGCGCGGCGCGAGGTCTGCTGCTGCCTTCGCGCCAAAACGATGTTCTACGACACGGCGGACCACGAGCATCCCGAGTCGCTCGAAGCCCAGAAGGCTGGCCCGTTCTGGTGCGCCATCACGCAATCGCTCATCGGCCCGGATGGCAAGATCGCGGGCCTCGAGCTTTGCCGCGACGGGCGCGGCTGCTGCCGCATGGAATGAAACCGGCCGTGAAGGCACTGGCCCTTCGCCAACGCCTTGCCGGACGCAGCGATTGGTCGCAGAATGTCATCTAAGTGTTTTAGGGAGGCGGAAAGATGAAAGCTGCATTGTTCATAGTCGCTGCTCTTCTCGTCGTCGCGGGACCGGCGCTAGCCGCAACTCCGGCGGACGCGAATTCCTCCACA